>JANPAS010000161.1:0-34376 GCA_031430035.1 Comamonadaceae bacterium
TGCATCGCTTGAGCAGTTGGTCAAACGCCGAGTACTTGCAACGGCGGCGCAAAAGTTGCATTTGGGGGTGAGTGATCAAAGGCTGGCCTCCGAGTTGCTGCAAAATCCAATGTTAGCGGCGCTGCGTCTACCGAATGGAAAGATTGATGACGCCAAATATAAAGAATTACTTGCACCACAAGGCATAACGCCGCAAGGCTTTGAGGCGCGTGTACGCTCAGATTTATCGGTGCAACAAGTTCTTCAAAGTCTTGCCATGAGTGGCATGGTTCCAGCTAGCTTGGCTGATGTGGCACTAAATGCTTATTTTGAAAAACGTGAAATTCAAATTTTGAAATTTTCTCCAGAAGATTTTGCAAAAAAAATGACGCCAACAGATGCCGAAGTAGAGGCTTTTTACAAAGGTAATTCAATGCTATTCCAGGCGGCTGAAAAAGCATCGATTCAATATGTGACGCTAGATATTGAGAGTATTAAAAAAACAATCGCACTCAATGAGACGGATGTTAAAAGCTATTACGAACAAAACGGCGACAGACTTAGCGGCGCCGAAGAGCGTAAGGCGAGCCATATTTTGATTGCAGCTGCCAAATCAGCTACGGTAGAGGCTCGGCTCAAAGCTAAAAAGCAAGCAGAAGATTTGCTTGCACAGATTAAAAAATCTCCTGTCAGTTTTGCTGATTTAGCTAAGAAGAATTCACAGGATCCAGTGTCCGCTGCGAGCGGCGGTGATTTAGGTTTTTTTGCGCGTGGTTCTATGGTGAAACCGTTTGAGGATGCGGTGTTTGCGATGCAACCCAGACAATTAAGCGAAGTGGTGGAGTCTGATTTTGGCTATCACATCATTCAATTAGCAGAAATTAAACTACCCAAGAAACGTAGTTTTACGGAAATGAAGCCAGAGATAGAGTCTGAACTCAAGAAGCAAATGGCGCAGAAAAAGTTTGCTGAAGCGGCTGAAATATTTACGAATACGGTATACGAGCAATCTGATAGCCTCAAACCTGTTGCTGACAAACTTAAGCTTGAGATTCAGACAGCGCAAAACGTCACACGTCAAGCATCACCAAGTGCTCGTGGCGCACTGGCCAATACAAAATTTTTAAGTGTCCTTTTCTCATCCGATGCAATGGATAAAAAACGTAATACAGAAGCTGTTGAAATGGGTGGTAATCAACTGACTGCTGGTCGTATCGTGAGCTACACCCCAGCGCAAACGCTTCCGTTGGAGGTCGTCCAAGATCGTGCGCGAGTCTTGCTTGTTCAGCGCATGAGTCTAGATTTAGCTCGCACCGAAGGCGTGGCTAAGTTGGCTGAATTGACATCGACTACTGGGAGTGAGGCTATACCTGCGCAAATGGGTGCGCCGCTGACAGTGTCGCGTGATGTGCTACAGCAACAAAATCCAAAATTAGTCGATGCCGCACTACGTGCTAACAGCAGTAAGTTGCCAACATGGCTGGGTATTGATTTAGGCGCTGAGGGTTATCGTGTTGTACGTCTGAATAAGATTGTAGAAGGCGCGCAGCCTGCATCGGCACAAAATCGTGATCAATATTTGCAGGTGTGGTCGAATGCCGAGAGCACAAGTTACTACGAATATCTGAAAGATAAGTTCAAGGTGCAAATCAAGGTGGCTAAACCTAGTACAAAAACGGATTTAAAAGCAAAGGCTACCTAAGTTTCGTTTTATAATTCAACATGATTTTTACGGTGGCTGTAGCTCAGTTGGTAGAGTCCAGGATTGTGATTCCTGTTGTCGTGGGTTCGAGCCCCATCAGCCACCCCAGTTCTTGAGGCACATTCTGTGTCTTCATTTTCACCAAATTTACGCCAAGACGCGACTACGATTAGCTTAGTTGGTTTGGCTCACGCTATTTCGCATTTCATGCAAATGCTCTTAGTGCCACTCTTCCCTGTATTTAGGCAAGAATTTGACTTGAGTTATTCGCAGATTGGATTTTTGGTTAGTGTGCTCTACATGATCTCTAGTCTAGGGCAAGCTAGCAGTGGCTTTGTTGTTGATCGCTTGGGCGCACGGCCAGTGCTCTTTACCTCGTTAGCGTTGTTTGTTGCGGCTGCTATTACTGCTGCGAACGCCACAGGCTATAACAGTCTCATCTTGGTTATGGTTCTAGTCGGTATTGGTAACTCGCCATTTCATCCTGTTGACTTCACCATCATGAACCAGCGCGTATCAAGCGCTCGACTGGGCTATGCATTCAGTGTGCATGGTGTTACGGGGAACCTTGGGTGGGCGTTAGCGCCTTTGTTTTTTGTCGGTATTACGGCTTTGAGTTCCTGGCGCACAGCTTATTACTGCGCTGCGCTGCTACTGCTAGGCGTATTGGCCATTTTATTTTGGCACCGCAAATTTTTACAAACTCAAACGACTCAGCCGACAGATGTGGGCAGAGCTTCCTCGAGTGACTTTGCATTTTTAAAACTCTCTGCTGTGTGGTGGTGCTTCGGATTTTTTATGTTTTCGACGATGACCTTAGCCGTAGTGCAAAGCTATTCGATCTCCATCTTGCAAAAATTACATGATGTCTCGCTCTATGCAGCAAACGCGACACTGACAGCCTACATGCTATGTGCAGCGGTTGGCATGGTGGTGGGAGGATGGGTGGCGGCAAAATTTCCAAATCACAGTGACCGTGTCGTGGCGCGAGCTATGGCTGCGGCGGCGGCGATTTTAGTGTTGGCTGCTAGCGGTGTGTTGGGAGCTATGGGTACTTGTGCCTTGATTGCCAGCACCGGTTTTGCAATTGGTGTAGGTGGCCCTAGCCGTGACATGATGATTAAAAAAGCGACGCCTGCGGGGGCAACAGGCCGTGTTTATGGCCTTGTTTATTCTGGTATGGATGTAGGCTTTGCAATTGCGCCAGCGGTGTTTGGTGTTTTTATGGATCGAGGCTATTACGCCAGTGTTTTGGTGGGTGCAGCTGTCACGCTCGTGATGGCTGTGTTTTTGGCGCTGGGTGTGGGACGCAGAACGGTGAGGATTGTTAAATGAAACTGGCTGGACATCTTTTGATTGATTGCTTGATTGAGCAAGGCGTCACGCATGTATTTGGTGTGCCTGGGGAGAGCTTTTTAGCTTGCTTAGACGGCATTCATGATCGAGCAGACAAGATTCAATTTATTAACTGCAGGCAAGAGGGCGGCGCAGCTTATATGGCCGAGGCTGTAGGCAAGCTGACTGGGCGTCCTGGCGTATGTTTTGTGACACGCGGACCTGGCGCAACTAACGCATCTATTGGTGTGCATACGGCTTTTCAAGACTCGACGCCAATGGTTCTATTGGTGGGCGATGTAGCCAGCGAGACGCGAGATCGTGAAGCGTTTCAAGAAGTCAACTACCTTAGTTTTTTTGAATCTATGGCTAAGCGTGTGGAGCGCATTGACGATCCGAATCGCGTACCAGAGTACATTGCTCGAGCCTTTGCTACTGCAATGAATGGTCGTCCAGGCCCTGTGGTCTTAGTTCTGCCAGAGGATATGCAAATCAAAAATGTTGATACGGATCGCTATCCTGTGCTACCTCGCATCACGCCTACGCGTGCGGGGATGGGTGTGCTTGCGCTACAAAAGTTCGAATCTATGCTTCTAGCCAGTAAGCGCCCGTTTGTTATTGCAGGTGGCGCAGGTTGGGATGCAACATCAGCCGCTGCCTTGCAGGCTTTTGCTGAAAAATTTAACTTGCCCGTTGGTAATGCATTTCGTTTTCAAGATACTTTTGACAATCATCATCCCAACTATGCGGGTGATGTTGGTATTGGTATCAATCCAAAACTTGCCACACATATTAAGGAGAGCGATCTCATCATTGCATTTGGTCCGCGCCTTGGCGAGATGACGACGGGCGGCTACGCCATGCTCACTGCGCCTAAGTTACAGCAAAAGTTGATACATATTCACGCGAGTAGCGAAGAGCTGAACCGCGTCTATCAAGCTGATTTAGCCATCAATGCCAGCATGGATGCTGCCGCGCAGACACTTTCGGCTTTGCAAACACCATCTGATAAGGCTTGGCAAACATCCATCGCTGGATGGACGGCGCGCGTGCATGCGACGTACGAAGCTAACCTGATTCATCAACCGATTGTGGACAACGAAGCGAATCCCGTCGGTTTGATTGACATGCCGGCTATTGTGGCGTTGCTGCAAAAACACCTGCCAGTAGATGCGGTGCTGACTAACGGAGCGGGGAACTTCGCTAGTTGGGTGCATCGTTACTTCAAACACCACGGGCTGATCAAAGGTCATAAAACACAGCTTGCCCCGACCTCAGGATCCATGGGTTACGGCGTGCCTGCTGGGGTTGCAGCAGCCATCACAACGGGACGAATAGCATTCACCATGGCAGGAGACGGCGACTTCTTGATGAATGGCCAAGAATTGGCAACAGCAGTGCAGTATGGCGCGAAGAGCATCGTGGTACTCCTTAACAACGGTATTTACGGAACGATTCGCATGCATCAAGAGCGCGAATATCCTGCGAGGGTCAGCGGCTCTAGCATGGTGAATCAAAGCTTTGCGGCTTTAGGTGCCGCTTATGGCTATGTGGGGGTGCGTATTACACGTACAGAAGAGTTTGAGCCTGAGCTTGTGGCCGCACTGGCAAGATCTGAAGGCACGTTGATTGAAGTGATGTTAGATGCTGAGGTGCTGACGACACGCAGCACACTCTCTGCGATTCGCGATTCAGCGCTACAGAAATAGCAATGCCACCCGAAGGTGGCATTGCTATTATTTCGAGCCGCTTAGATTTACTTCGCGTGTTTACCAATCAGGCCAGCCAATTGGAACATCGACACTTGAGCAGCACCAGCAAACAAAACTTTTAGTTTTGCGTCAGCGTTAATCATGCGTTTGTTTTTGCTGTCTTGCAGGCCATGCTTCTTGATGTAGACCCACAATTGTTTGACGATTTCAGTGCGTGGCACTGGTGTCGCGCCGATCACCGCAGCTAAAGCTGCATCAGGTGTCATGGGTTTCATGAATGCCGCATTCGGCGTACGCTTAACCGCTACTTTTTTAACGGCAACCTTCTTTGCAGGCGCTTTTTTAGCAGCGACTTTTTTTGCTGGAGCAGCCTTTTTAGCGGCTACTTTTTTAGCGGGAGCTTTCTTTGCGGCAGTTGCCATGATGTTTCCTTAAGGGTTATTGTTGGAACTGCCAATCCTACTGGGAAAACGGTGTTTTCTAACTAGTTTTTCCCCTAGGGAAAACAATTTATTTATGAAGCGTTGCATTGATGCGACAACGCCCGCGCGCACTCGGTGACTAAGGCCGACCCTTTATAGATGAGCCCCGTATAGATTTGCACGGCATTAGCGCCCGCTTCCATTTTGCTTAAGGCATCTTCAGCACTCAAAATGCCGCCTACGCCAATAATGGGATAGCCTAGCCCGTAAGCCACGTCCAGCTTGGCGCGTAGCAAGGTGATGACACGGTTACTGGCCGCCAATACGGGTCCACCGCTAAGTCCACCTGACTCTTGGGCATGCGGTAAGCCTTGCACCGCTTCACGTGCGAGTGTGGTGTTGGTAGCAATCACACCATCCATTTGATGCCGGGCGAGCGCGTTTGCTATATATTGAATTTGTGTTTCGTTTAAATCAGGTGCAATTTTTACAAAAATCGGTACGCGTCGCCCATGCTCCTGCGCCAATTCGTTACGCCTAGCGCAGAGTGCGGCAAGCAAGGCGTCTAGCGCCTCATCGCTTTGCAGTGCGCGTAGGTTCTGGGTATTGGGGCTTGAGATGTTGATCGTGACGTAATCAGCGTGTGGATAGACACCAGTCAGTGCAATCAAGTAATCGTCGGCTGCTCGTTCAATCGGGGTGATCGCATTTTTACCAATATTGAGACCGAGTAATTTGCCTTCGCTGCGAAATTGAGATTGCTGCACGTTTCGGATGAAGGCATCCAAGCCTTCGTTATTAAAGCCAAGACGATTGATGAGCGCATTCGCTTTTGGCAGACGGAACATGCGTGGCTTTGCGTTGCCTGACTGTGCTAGTGGCGTCACAGTGCCAACTTCAATAAAGCCAAAACCCATGGCGCCTAAACCATCGATGACGCGCGCGTTTTTATCGAGTCCTGCTGCCATGCCAACTCGGTTAGGAAAGCGCAATCCTGCAAGTGTGATGGGATCAGAAACAAAGGGCTGGCGGTACAAACAATCAAGCGGTGTGCGCTGTGTGCGTGCGAGCATGCGCATCGTGACTTCGTGTGCTGTCTCTGCATCGAGTTGAAATAAAGCAGCGCGGGAGAGAGCGTAGGGGATGAGTGACATGGATAATCGCAGTTTAAAGAATGATTTTCCCACGATTGAAGGATGTATTTCAAATGACCCAAGACGAACTCAAAACACAAGTTGGCATTGCCGCACTCAAATATATTCAAAACGGCGAAATTGTTGGCGTGGGCACGGGCTCCACAGTTAATAAATTTATTGACGCACTTGCGGCTGCCATTGCCGCGGGCAATATTCATATTGCGGGTACCGTCTCTAGTTCTTTTGCATCGACCGAAAAACTGAAAGCTTACGGTATTCCTGTGTTTGAGGCTAGCGAAGTAACAAGGCTAGGTGTTTATATTGATGGCGCAGATGAAATTGATGGCGAGGGCTATATGGTCAAAGGCGGCGGCGCTGCACTGACGCGTGAAAAGATTGTGGCAAGCCTTGCCGAGCGTTTTGTTTGCATTGCGGATGAATCCAAATTAGTAAAAACGCTCGGTGTTTTTCCCTTGCCTGTGGAGGTCATTCCGATGGCTGCAGGTCAGATTCAGCGGCGGTTTGCGGCAAAGGGCGGCGTGGCAACGATTCGCATGAAAGATGGCGCGCCATTGACGACTGATAACGGTCAGCATATCCTAGACGTGACAGGCCTTTCAATCAAAGAACCGCTGGCATTTGAGCTTGGTGTCAATCAATGGGCTGGCGTGGTCACTGTCGGCGTATTTGCTCAGCAAAAAGCTAGTGTTTGCCTACTTGGTACGAGCGTTGGTGTCAGAGCTTTAAATTTTTAAGTCACAAATGTGAATAAAAAAACCAGCCGCAGCTGGTTTTTTTATATTAGCAATGCATCGAAAATTAGAATCGTGCACGCAAGCCAATAGAGAGCAAGCTGACAGATGCACTTGATGTAACCCCAACAGCAGTAGATAGCTTAGCACTCGATAGATCGTAATCTGCCGTTACCGCTACCGACTTATTAAAGTTGTAAGCAACACCTCCTCCAACCGCTAACTGCCATGAGTTAGTCGTTGGAACCGCAGTCACGCTAGGAGCATCGACTTTGTTTCTTGCTAAGCCACCTGCCACGCGATAGCCGAATTGGTCATTGAAATTACCTGAGTAAGCAACGTTGCCGCCAAAGCCAGTTGCTTTGATATCTTGAAAAGCAGCGCTTGTGATTTTTCCGTAATTAATGATTTGACCTTCGTAAGAAAGTCCATTGCCGACATCGTAACCAAGTAAGAATTTATTGCCTGAATTATTTTTTTGACAAACGTTTGTTCCACAATCGAAACTCAGCGTGCCTTTGCCCACAGAGCCCTGTATGTACATTTGTGCAAACGAACCAGTTGCTGCAACCGTTAGTGCTAAAGCGATAAGTGATTTTTTAAACATATTGTTTCTCCATAAGATTGAAAGAAGAGGGATGCGTGCATCGCCGAAAATTGAACCTTGAGTTTAAAGTGGTAACGCTCTTCTAGCATCATTTTTTTGCGGAAAATTGTGAAATCTCAAGAATTCATGCCCTGATGTCGCATTAACGCATCAATTTGGGGCGTTCGACCTTTGAAAGCGGTGAACGAATCGATAGCCGATCTACTGCCGCCCATTCGCAAAATCTCATTTAGATAGCGTTTCCCTGTGGCTTTGAGTGCTTCCACACCTAGCAGCGAAGCCTCCTCAAACGATGCGTAGCAGTCGGCGCTTAGCACTTCTGCCCACTTGTAGCTGTAGTAACCCGCTGCGTAGCCACCTGCAAAGATGTGGCTAAAGCTGTGCGGCGTGCGGCTGTAGCTGGGCACGGGTAGCACGGCGGTGTCTTTGCGAATCTCGGCGAGTAAAGCCAGTGGATCCGTCACTGCCGACGTTTGACTATGAAGGATCATGTCAAATAGCGAAAACTCAACTTGGCGCATGGTCGCTAGGCCAGACTGGTAGTTCTTTGCAGCCAGCATCTTCTGAAAGAGCACGGCTGACATGGCCTCGCCGCTATCGACATGTGCAGACATACCTTGGACGACTTCCCACTCCCAGCAAAAGTTTTCCATAAACTGACTCGGCAATTCGACCGCATCCCACTCCACGCCGCTGATACCTGCGACATCGCGCTCATTCACACGGGTCAGCATGTGATGCAGGCCATGACCAAACTCGTGGAAGAGCGTAATCACGTCGTCGTGCGTGAGCAGAGCGGGTTTGCCACCAGCGCCATCGGCAAAATTGCACACCAGATGCGCCACGGGCGTTTGCAGCTCGTTTGAATCAGGGCGTAACCAGCGGCCACGGGCATCATCCATCCAAGCCCCGCCGCGTTTGCCGTCTCTTGCGGCAGTGTCTAAATAGAATTGCGCCAGTAGCTGTCCGTTCTGGGTGATTCGATAAAAACGCACCTTCTCGTTCCAAGTCGGGGCAGCGTCTAAAACGATTTGCACATCAAACAGCGATTCGATCTTGGCAAAAAGTCCATCCAGCACCTTGGGCAATTGAAAGTAGTTTTTAACGTCCGACTCCGAATACGCATAGCGCGCTTCTTTCAGTCGCTCAGAGATAAACGTCCAATCCCACGGCTGCGGGTCAGTAAGCCCCAGTTCGGCTTTAGCAAACTCGCGCATTTGCGCTACATCTTTTAGCGCATAAGGCTTGGCGCGGGATGCGAGATTTTTTAAAAATGTGACAACTTCTTCGGCGGAGTTTGCCATTTTGGTTGCCAGCGACACTTCAGCGTGGTGTTTAAACCCAAGCAGCTCGGCTTGCTCGTGCTTCAAATCGAGTAGCTCGGTGATGATGGCGCTGTTGTCGCGCACTCCCTCGCTAGCCCTTGTGGCATAAGCCTTGTAGAGCTTTTCCCGAAGCGTGGAGCTGGTCGCAAACTGCATCACAGGCATGTAGCACGGTGCTTTGAGCGTGAGGACGTATCCAGTCGCATCGTCTCCCTTGTCAGCGAGTGCCTCAAAACGCACTTTGGCTGCAAGCCTTACGTCGTCTGGCACGCCAGCCATCTCTAGCTCGGAAGCCACATAGATAAAGGCTTCTGTGCTATCGAGCACGTTTTCGCTAAACTTTTGACTAAGCGCGGAGAGGCGCTCCTCAATCTCGGCATAGCGCTCTTTGGCCCTGCCCACTAAATCTGCGCCGCCTAATTGAAAGCTGCGCAAGGCGTTTTTGTGTGCTTGCGTTTGCTCAGGGTTGAGGCTGGTAGGATCAATCGCTTTGTACTTGGCGTAGAGCCGCTCGTCAGAGCCCAGCGAGGTAAAAAATTGCGTGACTTGGGGCAAGGCTTCGTTGTAAGCAGCGCGAAGTTCAGGCGTGTCGGCCACACCGTTTAGGTGACTCACGGCTCCCCACGCGACGCCGAAGCGTTCGGTTGCAACGTCAAGCGTGAAGCTTAAATCTTGCCATGTGGCAGGAGTAGCACTGCTACAAGCCTTATCCAGCATGGCCTGCGAGGCATTTAATAGCTCAGCAACGGCAGGTGCAATATGCTCTGGGCGAATGGTCGCAAAGTCTGTGAGTGTGTTTGGAGTGGATCGAGAGAGTAAGGGGTTCATTTAGCCTAATTGCGTTTTCTTGACACTCTTTTGCTTAGGCTGAATCCGCTTGACCTTGCCACCAAATGTGAGGCGCTCATTTCCGAGCACACGTAGCGTGCGCACTTCGGGGCGCTGTCCACCGCGTTTGCTGTACTTCATCACCTTCATGTCGCGCGGGCCAGGCATGCGGTCAAGGTTCTCGGTTTTTTCAACCATGGGCTTTTCGCGCCACAGAACGAGCAGCTTGCCGATGTGTTGAATCGGTGCAGCATTGAATTCTTCGGATAGCTCTACCAGCATGGCTTCGCGAGCATTTCTGTCGTCAGAAAAGACGCGCACTTTGATGAGGCCGTGAGCGTTCAGCGCCGCGTCCACTTCGTGCTTCACGGCAGCGGTGAGGCCGTCATTTCCGATCATGACGACGGGATTGAGGTGGTGTGCATCAGCGCGAAGCTGTTTGCGATCTTGTACGTTTAATTTAATGGCAGTCATACCCCAATTATCCCTTACATGCCTATTCGCGCCAGCAATTTGGGAAACCAACGAGAATTGAGGTTATGAAAGTACAAAAACAAAGTGGCAAAAAGGGCAAAAAACTTAATAAAGCGTGGCTGAACGACCACCTGAACGACCCTTACGTCAAGATGGCAACGCGCGATGGTTACCGTGCCCGGGCCGCTTACAAGCTCAAAGAAATGGATGAAGTGCTCGGGCTCATCAAACCTGGTATGACCGTGGTCGATTTGGGATCAGCACCTGGCGCTTGGAGTCAATATTTGCGACGTAAATTAAGCGGCACAGAGGGCGCAAGCATGATCGGTTCAAACCGCGTGATTGCCGCTGACGCCAAGACGGGCGCGGCTTCGGGCGCACTCAGCGGGCGCATCGTGGCACTCGATATTTTGCCGATGCCGCCCGTGGAAGATGTGACGTTTATCTTGGGCGACTTGCGAGAGGAGTCGGTGTTGGCGCAGCTGCATGAAACCTTGGGCGGTGCCGCAAGCTTTAGTAAAGTGGACTGCGTCGTCTCTGACATGGCGCCCAATTTGTCTGGTGTGGAATCTGCCGACGCGGCGCGTATGTGCCATTTGGTTGAGATTGCCGTGGAGTTTGCCAAGTCGCATCTCACGCCAGAAGGCGCCTTGGTTGTGAAAGTGTTTCACGGCAGCGGCTATAGCCAACTCGTTAAGTTGTTTAAAGAGACTTTCGAAGTCGTAAAACCCATGAAGCCAAAGGCTTCACGCGATAAATCGGCAGAGAATTTTATTGTGGGCATGCGGTTAAAGCCGCAATAACACCCCGTTCGCCCTGAGCTTGTCGAAGGGCGTTTAAATCTTACCCCGCTGTTTGAGACGACTGAGCGTCTCGGCAGATAAATTCAAATAAGCAGCAAGCTCTTTTTTGGGAATGCGATCAAATAGCTCTGGCTGCTTTCTCAAAAAGCGCTGTACGCGGCCTGTGGCGTCTAGCAAATGCAGCGTGATGGTATGCGCCATGATGTCGCTCATAGAGCTCATGACTTGGTATTCGAAAGCGTGCTTAACTTGCGGATGACGTTCAATAAAGCTCACCCACTGCTCTAGCGGAAGCTTAGCAACCCGCGCCTTGGTGAGGCACACGATGCTGTAAGGCGTGGGTTTTTTTAAACGCCATGCGGCGTAACTTGTCTCGACGTCACGTTCGGCCGCAAATCGCAAAATCATCTCTTTGGCTTCTGGATTGGTGACCACGCGCTTCAAAATGCCATCCAAAATGAAGTATTGCTCCATGTCGTGCACGCCTTGATGCAGCAAAAAATCCCCTTTACTGCCATCTATCACGGTCAAATAGCCTTCCAATTCCGATGTTTGCTCGTCATTTAGCTCGTGCAGCAGTGCATTTTGCTTGAGCTGTACACGTATGACGTTTTTATCAGGATGTTGAGAGACGGCGGGCATAGGTCGTTGAAAGATATAACGGAAATTGACCCAGATCAAGGATGCGCTGGTCAGTGATTCCTATGATAACTGACTGCGCTATATACCTTTTTATTCAAGCCTTTTGGGGAGAGATTTTAAAATGACAACCGAGACTCAAGCAACCGAGATGACCGATGGTTTTCACCTCGTGATCGATGCCTTAAAACTAAACGGCATCGACACGGTTTATGGCTTGCCAGGCATTCCAATTACCGATTTGACCCGCAAGATGCAAACCGCTGGCATGCGCGTCATTTCTTTCCGCCACGAGCAACACGCTGGTAACGCTGCCGCAGCAGCTGGTTTCTTGACGGGCAAACCCGGCATTTGTTTGACTGTGTCGGCACCTGGTTTTTTGAATGGCCTAACCGCTTTGACGAACGCTACGACGAACTGCTTCCCGATGATTTTGATTAGCGGCTCGTCCGAGCGCGAAATCGTGGACTTGCAGCAGGGTGACTACGAAGAGATGGACCAATTGGCGATTGCCAAGCCACTGTGCAAGGCCGCTTTCCGCGTTTTGCATGCGGCGGATATTGGCGTTGGCATTGCCCGCGCTATTCGCTCTGCCGTGTCAGGTCGTCCTGGCGGTGTGTACCTTGATTTGCCAGCTAAACTGTTTTCGCAGGTTATGGAAGTTGCGGCTGGCGAGGCGTCGCTCATCAAGGTGGTGGATGCTGCGCCAGCGCAAATCCCAGGCCCTTTGGCTGTAGCCCGTGCGATCGAGTTACTCAAAAACGCCAAGCGCCCGCTGATTTTGCTGGGCAAAGGCGCGGCGTATGCAGGTGCTGACAACGCGCAGTCTGACGACGCCATCAAAGCAATGATTGAAAACTCTGGCATTCCGTATTTGCCAATGTCAATGGCCAAAGGCTTATTGCCCGACACCCACGCGCAGTGCGCCTCCGCGGCTCGCTCATTTGTGCTGGCCGAAGCAGATGTGGTGATGCTAGTGGGTGCGCGTTTGAACTGGTTACTCTCGCACGGCAAGGGCAAAACATGGGGCGGTGCTAAAGCTGCTTCGCGTCAATTCATCCAAATCGACATTTCGCCAACAGAAGCTGATAGCAACGTAGCGATTGCTGCGCCGCTAGTGGGTGATATTGCCTCTTGCGTCGCTGAAATCAACAAAGCAATGGCGGCCGCCAAACTGCCAAAAGCCAACGCTGAGTGGACCAAAACGGTGTTTGATAAGCGTGATGCGAATGTGGCCAAGATGGCCGTCACATTGCAAGCGAATCCAAGCCCGATGAACTTTCATAGCGCTTTGAATGTGATCAAAAATACGATCAAAGCTAACCCAGACGCGATTTTGGTGAACGAAGGCGCAAACACGCTGGACTTCACACGCTCTATCGTCGATATGTACAAGCCGCGCAAGCGTTTGGACGTAGGTACATGGGGCATTATGGGCATTGGCATGGGCTTTTCTGTTGCCGCCGCGGTTACTACAGGGCACCCCGTGATTGCCGTCGAAGGTGATAGTGCTTTTGGCTTTAGCGGCATGGAGCTAGAGACGATTTGCCGCTACAACCTGCCAGTTTGTGTGGTCGTGTTCAACAACAACGGCATCTACAAAGGTACCGATCAAAACCAATCAGGCGGCAAGGGCGCTGGCGGCAAAGACGTTGCACCAACGGTGTTTGTTAAAAACGCCCGCTACGACCTGATGATGCAAGCTTTTGGTGGTGATGGCATTACTGCTAATACGCCAGCCGAGCTAGAGAAAGCTTTGAATGCTGCTGTTGCTTCAGGTCGTCCAACCTTAATTAACGCTGTGATTGACGAGACCGCCGGTACAGAGAGCGGACGAATCACCAGCTTGAATCCAACCGCTGGCAAAAAATAATTTCAATTAATAATTTCAATTTTCATTTTTAAATCAGGAGAAAACTATGAGCGACAAACCCCTAGCAGGCATCAAAATTATCGACTTCACCCACGTGCAAGCAGGCCCTGCCTGTACTCAGATGCTGGCGTGGTTCGGTGCGGACGTCATCAAGGTCGAGCGTCCAGGCTCTGGCGACGTGACACGTGGCCAGTTGCGTGACATGCCAGACGCAGATGCGCTGTATTTCACCATGTTGAACTCCAACAAGCGTGGCTTGACCTTGGACACCAAGCAAGCGGCGGGAAAAGAAGTGCTGGAGCGCTTGATTAAGGAATCAGACGTGATGGTTGAAAACTTTGGCCCAGGCGCACTCGATCGCATGGGCTTCACTTGGGAACACATCCAATCCCTCAACCCAGGCATGATTTTGGCTTCGGTCAAAGGCTTCTCTGATGGCCACCACTACGAAGACTTGAAGGTCTACGAAAACGTGGCGCAGTGCGCTGGTGGTGCAGCTTCTACCACGGGTTACTGGAAAGGCGAGAACTCTGGCCCTACGATTTCGTCGGCAGCTTTAGGTGATTCCAACACAGGTATGCACCTCGCGATTGGTATTTTGACGGCCTACATCGGCAAGCAAAAAACGGGCAAAGGCCAAAAAGTTGCCGTGTCTATGCAAGACGCTGTGCTGAACCTATGCCGCGTGAAAATGCGCGACCAGCTGCGTTTGGACAAAGTCGGCTACTTGGAAGAGTACCCACAGTACCCGCACGAGATGGAAGCGTTTAAAGACGGCGTTGTGCCACGCGGTGCGAACGCGGGCGGCGGCGGTCAGCCAGGTTGGATCTTGAAGTGCAAAGGCTGGGAGACTGACCCGAATGCCTACATCTATTTCACCGTGCAAGGTCACGCTTGGGGCCCGATTTGCGACGCTTTGGGCAAGCAAGAGTGGAAAGATGACCCAGCGTACAACACGCCACGTGGTCGCCAGCCGCATATCATGGACATTTTTGCAACGATTGAAGACTACATCAAAGACAAAACCAAGTTTGAAGCGGTTGACATCTTCCGTAAGTTTGACATCCCGTGCGCACCTGTGCAGTCGATGAAAGAGCTCTTGCACGACAAGTCGCTCATCGCCAGCGGCACCATTGTGGAAGTACCGCACAAAGTGCGTGGTAGCTACACAACCTTGGGTAGCCCAATCAAATACAGTGGCTTCAAGCCTGAAGTTACCGCGTCTCCTATCCTAGGCGAGCACACTGATGCGGTACTGGCTGAGTTGGGTTACAGCGCGGCTGACATCGCAGCGATGCACGCATCTAAGGCTGTTTAAGAAGACCCTAAAGAAGAGCCCACTCCATGACAACTGAATTCGATTACAAGCAGCTTGTCGGGGCGGTGGGCGATGCCATCATGGCGTGTGACGCGGCAGGTGCGATCACGCTATGGAATGCGGCATCAACCCGAATGTTTGGCTACACCGAGGCGGAAGCCTTGGGGCAGTCGCTAGACATCATCATTCCGCAGCGCCAGCAGGCGCGGCATTGGGATGGTTATCACCAAACTATGGCATCTGGCAAGACCAAGTACGGCAACGATGTACTTCGCGTTCCTGCTGTGCATAAAGATGGGCACACCTTGTCCATCGCGTTTTCAGTTGCGCTCATGCACACACCTGATGGCAAAGTATCCGCCATCGTGGCTGTCGTACGCGATGAATCGGTAAAGTTCGCCGAGGAGCGGGCGCTACGCAAGCGGATTCTTGATCTAGAGCAAGAGCTGCGAAAATAGTTTGATTCTGATGTTTTATGTCTTATATAAGACATAGATTTAGACATACAATCATGCTATGACTTTACGCCGCACCTACAACATTCTCATTTTGGGAGCCTCTTACGGCTCTCTTCTCGCCATCAAATTTTTGGCTTCTGGGCACCACGTCACCATGACGTGCCGTACCGCGACAGCTGAACTCATCCGCTCGCAAGGCATCCGCGTACGTATGCCTATCAAGGGGCGTCCAGACGTTGGCGTCAATGGATTGCTAGAGCTGGATTCACGTCAATTCAGCGGGAAACTGGATGCTTGCACGCCAGAGCAGGTGACGGATTTAAGTCGTTTTGATTTAGTGGTTTTGGCGATGCAAGAGCCGCAGTACAGGCAAGCTGGTATTCGTGAATTGATGGCGCGAGTGGGACAAGCTGGTTTGCCATGTATGCCCATCATGAACATGCCGCCCCTACCGTATTTGGCGCGATTGAAGAAAAATAATCCAAGTTTAGACGTGGCGGCTTATCGTCCCGCTTATGCAGACGCTACGATTTGGGATGATTTCGATCCTAACTTAATGACACTCTCAAGCCCCGATCCGCAGGCGTTTCGTCCTGTGGACGAGCCCGTGAATGTTCTGCAAGTCGCGCTACCTACCAACTTTAAAGTTGCACAATTTGAATCACCCGTTCACACGCAAATACTTCGCCAATTGGAAGCCGACATCGAGGCTGTCCGAGTGCGCGTGGGCGATAGCGACGTAGAGCTGCCCGTTAAGCTCAAAGTATTTGATTCACCCTTTGTACCCTTGGCCAAATGGAGCATGCTGCTCACGGGAAACTACCGCTGCGTGCAGGCTGATGTGATGCGTCCTATTCGAGATGCCATTTTGCAAGACCGCGCGGCATCGAAAGATGTCTATGACTGGGTGGTCAGTCTGTGCGTGGCTTTGGGTGCATCGAGTGACGACTTAGTGCCGTTTGAAAAATACGCGCAAGCAGCAGATGGCCTCGTAAAGCCTTCATCGGCGGCACGTGCACTAGCTGGCGGTGCGACTCATGTTGAGCGCGTTGATTTGCTCGTGCAAACCTTGGCGGCGCAGTTGAATATGCGCCATGAGAGCGTGGACAGCACTGTTGCCTTAGTGAATGGTTGGATCGTTAAGAACCGCGCTCCTAAAGCGTAATAATCAATCAATATTTTTGGAGTTTCGTTATGAGTCAAGCATCTTCATCACACACAACGCAGGCGTTGTCGGGCGTTCGCATCCTAGATTTCACCCACGTTCAGTCAGGGCCTACCTGCACGCAGCTATTGGCGTGGTTTGGCGCTGACGTGATTAAAGTTGAACGAGCGGGCGAGGGCGATGCCACACGTGCTCAGCTGCGTGATATTCCAGGTGCTGACAGCTTGTACTTCACAATGCTGAATCACAACAAGCGCTCCATCACACTCAACACTAAAAGTGCCAAAGGTCGTGAAGTGCTCGATACGCTGATCAAAACCTGCGATGTACTGGTTGAAAATTTTGCGCCTGGCGCGCTAGATCGCATGGGCATTACGTGGGAGCACATCCAGTCCTTGAATCCGCGCATGATTGTGGCTTCGGTCAAAGGCTTTGGACCTGGCCCTTACGAGGATTGCAAAGTGTACGAAAACGTGGCGCAATGTGCGGGCGGCGCCGCTTCTACAACAGGTTTTGACGATGGCCCTCCTGTTGTGACGGGCGCGCAAATTGGTGATAGCGGTACGGGGTTGCACTTGGCACTAGGCATCGTGGCAGCGCTTTATCAACGCAATTCCACAGGCCGCGGTCAAAAGGTGCTCGCGCCTATGCAGGATGCGGTGCTCAACCTATGCCGCGTCAAATTACGCGACCAACAGCGTCTGGAGCGCACAGGCACCATGCACGAATACCCTCAGTACCCTGATGGCAAGTTTGGTGATGCTGTGCCGCGTGCAGGTAATGCCTCTGGTGGTGGTCAGCCTGGTTCGATTTTGAAATGCAAGGGCTGGGAGACCGACCCTAATGCCTACATTTACTTCATCACGCAGGGCGCGGTATGGCCTGCCGTTTGCAAAGTGATTGGTGAAGAGGGTTGGATTGATGACGAGGCTTATGCCACGCCTGCTGCAAGACTTTTACACCTCAAGCCCATCTTTGCTCGTATTGAGCGCTGGACAATGACCAAGACGAAGTTCGAAGCAATGGACATCTTGAATCAATATGACATTCCTTGCGGCCCGATTCTTTCGATGAAAGAAATTGCTCAAGAGCCCGCTTTGCGTGCAACAGGCACGATTGTGGAAGTCGATCATCCCGTGCGTGGTAAGTATTTGACCGTGGGCAATCCGATCAAAATGTCGGATAGCGAAACTGTTGTGACGCGCTCCCCGCTCTTGGGTGAGCACACCGATGAGGTGCTGGCGCAGCTTGGCTATGGCGCTGATTACATTGCTGAATTGCGTGCGGAAAAAGTGATTTAACCCTCTTTTTCTAGCAGCGCCAATTCTCCCAACGTGTTGGCGTTTGCAAAGGCGCGCGGGTCGTCGTTGACTTCGTCAAAATGGACGAGCACCGTGTTTTGAGCCCCTGTCCACGTATCAATTTTTCGCCCACCGCTCTTCATAAAGGCCAGCAAACTCTCCAACATGCGGTGCTTGATTAAGCAAAAAGCAGGCTGCGTATGTCCTTCTTGCGCGGCCATGGCGATATCTGCGTCAGCCGCCTCTAGGCCTTCCACCATGCGTCTTGCAAGGTCTTGTGGGAAATGCGGTGTGTCGCATGGCACTGTGAGTAGGTAAGGTGTTTCGCAGTGTTCGAGTCCAACTACAAAACCTGATAGCGGACCTGCAAACTCATCATTTCCATCGGGCCATACGTCGGCACCAAATGATTCGTAAGCCGATAGGTTGCGATTGGCGTTGATCATGCAATAGCCTACTTGGCTACCGACACGCATCAAAGCGTGTAGCGCCATGGGCGTGCCTTTGAAGTTCTGCAGTCCCTTGTCTGTGCCGCCCATGCGGCTGCCGCGACCGCCGGCCAAAATCACGGCAGTGATATCGTCTTTGTTGTCATTTTTATCCACCGATATAACTCATTTCTACGCGTTTAATGTTGATGGTTTTTGGAGCAAGTCCGCTTGCTCTCAATTCAGAATAGTTGTCCGACCTTGCTTGCCAAATGTTTTGAACAGCACTTGCGATGTCCGTATCATTTGATGCGCCATCACGCAGTAAGCTACGTAAATCATGGCCTTGTGTGGCAAAAAGACAAAGATAGAGCTTGCCTTCGGTCGATAGCCGCGCTCGATTGCAGTCGGCACAAAACGCCTGCGTCACACTGCTAATGACCCCGATTTCCCCAGTCCCATCTTGATATCCCCAGCGCTCAGATGTTTCCCCTAAGACTGTTGGACTTAGCTGTACGAGTGGCATTTTTGCGTGGATTTTTGCGATCACATCTTTGGATGGCATCACCTCGGTCATATCCCAGCCATTGGTTGAGCCCACATCCATGTATTCGATGTATCGCAGCACCACGCCAGAACCCTTAAAGTGTCGCGCCATGGGCAGAATTTGATCGTCGTTGGTACCGCGTTTGATGACCATATTGACCTTGATTGGCGCTTGAATTCCAAGTCCAACAGCTTGCGCGACAGCAATACCTTCCAAGACATCTGAGACGGGAAAATCGACATCGTTCATTTGCTTAAACACTGCATCGTCAAGCCCATCTAAACTGACGGTGACGCGTTGCAGACCAGCATCTACAAGGCTTTGTGCTTTCCGTTTGAGAAGTGAGCCGTTGGTCGTGAGCGTGATGTCGAGCGGCCTGCCGTCTGGCGTCTGCAGTTTTGCCAGCATCGCAATTAGCACTTCAATGTTTTTACGCAGTAAGGGCTCACCGCCCGTCAGCCTGATTTTTTGCACACCTTGTGCGACAAAAATTTTAGCCAGTCGGGTGATCTCCTCAAACGACAAAAGACTTGTTTGCGGCAGGTAGACATAGTCTTTGTCGAACACTTCTTTAGGCATGCAATAACTGCACCTAAAGTTGCATCGATCGGTGATGCTGATGCGTAGATCACGCAAAGGACGGCTGCGTCGGTCGAAGAGAGAAGGGGAGATCATTTATCGTATTTTGCCTCACAGAACAGACGAACCATCTCTAGGTGTAAACCACATGTCAGAGTTGTAAGTTTTCATAAATAATTACACTTTTCGTTTATCTATGGAGTGCAGGTATGAAAATCAAAAGTCAAGTCGACTTTTTTGCGGGGCTCATGTTCCTTGTAGTCGGTGGCCTTTTTGCCATTGGAGCGCAAAAATACAACGTCGGTAGTGCTGCCCGCATGGGCCCTGGCTATTTCCCAATGCTCTTGGGCATCTTGTTAGCCGTTTTAGGTGCTGGCATCATTGCCTATGCCATGGCGCACAACCCTACGCATGGCAAAGATGGAGACAAAATAGGTAGCTGGGCTTGGAAGCCGATCTTTTTTGTCTTAGGCGCTAATATTTTGTTTGGTATTTGCTTGGGCGGATTGCCCAGCATCAAAATCCCAGCTTTTGGTTTGGTCGTTGGCATCTTCGTTTTGGTGGCCGTTGGCGGCTTGGCAGATAAATCGAATCAGCCCAATGCGATGCTGAAAGGCTTTTTCTTGGCAATTCCAATTACGGCAGTCGGTTTGACACTTGCCAAGTTGTTCCCTAAGTTACAAGGTGTCATTGGTGTTGCGCCATTCTTGGTACTTTGTGTGCTGCTATCAGCTATTGCAGGTTATGCTTTCCTCTCCTTTTTATTGCCACTGATTTTTAGAAAACTAGACGGCAATGCCGTGTTCAAAAAAGTCATGATGGGGCTTGCTGTGGCAGGTGTTTTGTACGGCTTGTACATGGTTGCGACGTCACATGAGCAGGGTAAATTTGCAGCCAGCTTTGCTTTTATTGCAGAGATTGAATTTAAGGTCATGCTAGCGGTCAGTTTGATCCTATTGATGCCGCGCATAGCTGGAAAATTTGGTTTTAAAGATAGTAATGCTATACAACTAGCGCTGCTAATTTCCACAATGTGCTTCCTCAGCGTTTGGGCATTTATTGATGGACTTCGCTTGCAAATCCCAATGTGGCCTTCGTTTATTACAGGCTAAGGAGTAACAAAACATGATGGATCTTATTAACAACCTCTCGCTTGGTTTTGGTGTCGCATTTACCGCGCAAAACTTACTCTATGCCTTTATCGGCTGCATGCTCGGTACGCTCATTGGCGTGCTTCCTGGCATTGGCCCTGTGGCCACCATCGCAATGCTACTCCCTGCAACCTACGCACTGCCTCCAATCGCTGCGCTGATTATGTTGGCGGGTATTTACTACGGTGCTCAGTACGGTGGCTCAACCACGGCTATTTTGGTCAACTTGCCAGGCGAGTCGTCCTCGGTCGTTACCTGTATCGACGGCTACCAAATGGCGCGGCAAGGTAGGGCGGGCCCTGCGTTATCAGCTGCAGGTATGGGTTCGTTTTTTGCCGGTTGTGTCGGTACCGTCATCTTGGCTGCGTTTGCACCTCCACTCACTGAGCTAGCCTTCAAATTTGGCCCTGCCGAATACTTCTCGCTCATGGTCTTGGGTTTGATTGGCGCTGTGGTGCTGGCTTCGGGCTCGCTGCTTAAAGCTATTGCCATGATCGTGCTAGGACTCTTGATGGGTCTAGTCGGTACGGACGTGAACTCTGGCGTGGCACGTTACAGCTTCGATATTCCAGAACTGACTGACGGTATCGGTTTTGTGGTGATCGCGATGGGGGTTTTCGGTTATGGCGAGATCATTACTAACCTTGCAAAATCCGATGAGCATCGTGAAATTTTCACTAATGAAGTCAAGGGACTCTTCCCCACACTAGACGACTTTAAACACATGTTGCCAGCTGTTTTACGCGGCACAACTCTTGGATCACTCCTTGGCGTGCTGCCAGGCGGCGGCGCGCTCTTGGCAGCATTTGCGGCTTACACAATTGAAAAGAAAATCAAACTAAAGCCGGGCGAGATCGAGTTCGGCAAAGGTAATATCCGCGGTGTGGCAGGTCCAGAGTCGGCTAACAATGCGGGTGCACAGACTTCGTTCATCCCGCTTTTAACGCTTGGTATCCCGCCAAACGCCGTGATGGCTTTGATGGTCGGCGCAATGACGATCCACAACATCCAGCCAGGCCCACAGGTCATGACTAGCAACCCAGAACTTTTCTGGGGCTTGATCGCCTCCATGTGGATTGGTAACTTGATGCTGATCATTTTGAATCTACCACTTATTGGTATGTGGATCAAACTCTTGACCGTGCCATACCGATTCTTGTTCCCTGCGATTATTTTGTTCTGCGCGATTGGTGTGTATTCCACCAATAACAACACGTTTGATATTTGGATGGTGGCGGCATTTGGCTTTATTGGTTATGTGTTCGCTAAGCTGAAGGTCGAAGCTGCTCCGCTGCTGCTCGGTTTCATCTTAGGACCCATGATGGAAGAAAACCTTCGCCGTGCACTCTTGTTGTCACGCGGCGACTGGAGTGTGTTTGTCACACGCCCACTCTCTGCTGGACTTTTGATTGCAGCTTTGCTTTTGATGGCGATCGTGCTAACGCCAGCTATTAGCAAGAAGCGTGAAGAGGCTTTTGTTGAAGACTAATTAGTTTTTCGACGCATAAAAAACGGCACTTTTTAGTGCCGTTTTTTTATTGACGTTCGTTAAAAAATATATTGATATTGTCAAACGCCGTGCCGTAATAAGCTTCGTAATTATCTTTTTCTACAAAACCAATATGCGGCGAGCACAGGCAATTGGGTAAGTCTTGCAGCGGATGACGATTTTTGAAGATGGGTTCTTCGTCGTACACGTCTACGGCAGCAAAACCTGGACGACCGAGCTTGAGCGCGTTGTACAGTGCGCCGTCTTCCACGAGTTCAGCGCGGCTGGTATTCACAAAAATGGCATCAGATTTCATGAGTGCTAAATCAGCTGCTGTGACGTAATGCTTGGTCTCGGCACCAAGCCGCAATTGCACACTGATGATGTCGCAGTTGCCAAAGAATGCTTCGCGCGAGCTAGCCACCGCAAAGCCTTTGTCCGTCGCTTTTGTAAGGCTACTTGGGCGACCCCAAACTAAGGGTTTTGCGCCAAAGGCTTGTCCAAGCCTACAGATTTGTTCGCCAATGCGCCCAAAGCCAAGTACGCCCAAAGTTTTGCCTTGCAGCTGCCTACCCACAAAGCCTTGCCATTGGCCGTTTTTCATGCGCTCTATTTCGTCGGTAAAGCGGCGTAGGCTCGACAAAATCAGCAGCATCCCAAGTTCGGCTGTTGCCGCACCTGAGCCGCTGCCTTCCAGAACGGCTACGCCATGCTTTTTGCAAGCGTCCATATCGATGTGGTTGGCGACCTTGCCCGTTTGTGAAATCACCTTGAGCTTAGGTAAACGAGCCAAGAGCTCACCCGTGATTCGAGTTCGTTCACGCGTTAAAACGATGCAATCAGCATCTTTGAATCTAGCGACCAAATCGTCCAAGGTGCGAGCGGTGTCGTTGTAGATGGTGACGGTGTGCCTTGCTAGTTTTTGATAGCAGGCGAGCGATGTCACGCAGTTTTGATAATCATCAGGAATTACGATATTCATAGTTTGGATTGTGTCATTAGTTCTCTAAGGAGTTGTGCGGTTTCTTGTTGAAGGCGATTCATCGGGCCCGCAGTCGGTATCGCCAGTACCAGCGTGTTCCACATAGCGGGTGGACCAATATAAGCGGTGCTAATCTTTGTTTTTAATGTGGCGCTATAAGCAAGAGCACTTTCAGGCAAGATGGTACAGCCCACGCCATGCGCGACCAATTGCAGTCGCGTGTGGACGGCACCCACTTCAGCAATCACATTCAGTACGATTTTTCTAGGCAATAAAACGGCATCGACCAGACTACGGATTGAGTTGGGTGCAGCAGGCAGAATCATGGGGTATTGCACCAAGTCGGGCAAGCTGACTTGCTTCTTTAGCGATTGTGATTTTGAGGTCACTAGCAATAATTGCTCGCGTATCAAGGGTTCATAGGAAAGCAAAGGTGTGGGCGCTGGATCGAAAAGTAATCCAATATTGAATCGACCACCAATTAACCCTTCGCGTATCGATAGACTGAGTTCCTCTGTAATTGAAATCATGGCTCTTGGCAGTCGTTTGCGAAATGCAGCAATTAAAGGAACACACAAGCTCGCTGCGACACTAGGGGGCAGTCCTAAAACAATCTTCCCTGTGGGTTCGGTGCTCATTTCTTTGATTTGAAATTTGGCTTGAGCGGCAGAATCAATCATGACCCGTGCGTGGCCTAGTAGCGCTAACCCCGCTTCGGTTGCTGTCACGCCTCGGCCTGTGCGCTCCAAAAGACGCTGCCCAAGCTCATGTTCCAAAAGCGCTATTTGGCGGCTGACACTGGGCTGCGCTAGATGCAGAGCGATAGCCGCTCGGCTAAAGCTGCCTTTTTCGACAACCATCACGTAGTATTCAAGTTGTTTTAAATCCATAGATAAAAAGCATAGCTGGTATAGAGGTTATGCAGTTTACATGAGGCTGGAAGTGGGTGACACTTCCTCGTATGAACTTCAATCTCACCCCCGACCAAGTCGCCTTTGCGGACAGCGTAGATAAATTAGGCCGCGCTGAGTTGGCAGCTGGTGCGTTGGCTAGAGCCCACGAGACGGAATACTCGTGGGATATTGCAAAACTGCTTGCCGATAACGGCCTCCTTGGTATCACCATGAGCGAGGCCGACGGTGGACAAGGCGGCACGTTGATGGATGCCGTCATCGCCATCCAAACGATCGCCAAGCATTGCCCTAAAAGCGCCGACATCGTGCAGGCGGGTAACTTTGGTCCAATTCGCACGTTTTCCCAATATGCCAGTCCCAGACTCAAAGAAAAATACTTGACTGACTTGCTGGCAGGCCGCACCCTGATTGGCCTTGGCATGAGTGAGCCAGGTGCAGGGTCTGCCGCCACCGAGCTTGTGACCACGGCCACCAAAGTAGAAGGCGGCTACCGTATCAATGGTACGAAAGTGTTCTCCACGCACAGCCCCACAGCCACGGCGTTTTTGGTGTACGTGCGATTCGAGCAATCGGAATTAGGCAAAGGAGATTCCGCGAAAGGTGTAGGTGCGATTGGCTCGGTCGTTGTGGACCGAGATGCGGCGGGTCTCAGCATTGGTCAGCCCTCTAGTTTTATGAGCGGCGAGCAGTGGTCACAACTCTACTTTGATGATTGCTTTGTGCCTGATGAAAACTTGCTGCTGGGCGCTGGTGGTTTCAAAAAACAAATTTCTGGCTTTAATGTGGAGCGTCTTGGTAATTCATCGCGCTCTTTGGCACTGGGGCGCTTTGCTTTTGAGCGTGCCAAAACCTACGCCCTAGATCGCAAACAGTTTGGCAAGCGTATCGCCGACTTTCAGGGTGTGCAGTGGAAGTTTGCCGAAATGGCTGCCAAGCTGGATGCCGCGCAGCTCTTGCTGTACCGCGCCGCCAGTAATGCCGACTCTTCCGAGTCTGGACTGCCTTCTGCGTACGAGACATCCATTGCCAAGTACATGTGCAACACCGCTGGCTTTGAAGTCGCCAATGAAGCTTTGCAAGTCATGGGAGCCTCGGGCTATAGTCAAATGGAGCTGGTTGAGTATTGCCTGCGCCGCACACGCGGATGGATGATTGCAGGGGGCTCGATTGAGATATTGAAGAACCGTATTGCCGAAGAAGTGTTTGAAACAAAATTTGACCAAAGAGGATAAATATGAACATCATTAAACAGTCCACAGCCCTTATGCTGCTTGGCCTAGCGGCATGCACTGCAACTGCACAATCCGCTGATAAATACCCTGAAAAACCGATTCGATTTATCGTCTCATTTACGGCTGGTGGTACAACCGACATCTTGGCGCGTGAGGTTGCGGTGCAATTAACGACCAAGTGGAAAGCCACCGTTGTAGTTGAAAATAAATCGGGTGCGGCGGGTAATTTGGGTACGGAGTATGTGGGGCGCTCTGCCCCTGATGGCTATACGATTTTGGTCAATTCCTTTGGGCCGATTGCCATCAATCCCACGCTGTTTGCAAAGCTTCCTGTCAACCCGCAAACAGAATTGCAGCCCATCGCTTTAATTGCTGAAGTGCCGACCGTGCTGGTCGTCCCCACCGCAGCGGGTGCGCCCGTGATTAACAATATTGCCGATCTGACCAAGTTCGCAAAAGCTAATCCCGATAAGACCAGCTATGGTTCGACAGGCATTGGGACTGCTGCCCACATGACAGGCTATTTGTACAGCGCGCGTACAGGCATGAACGCGCTGCACATTCCATACAAAGGCGCTGAGGCTACGCGGGATTTGGTCGCGGGGCGTTTGCAATACATGTTTGCAACCGTGCCATCGGTCACGTCATTGATCAAAGGCGGTCAACTGAAGCCACTGGCTATCTCCACCAAAATCCGTTCACGTGCGTTGCCAGATGTTCCTACGCTCAAAGAGTTGGGTGTGGATATGGCAACAGGCTCGTGGTTTGGTTTTTTTGCTCCCAAAGGTACTCCGACTGCGATTGTGCAAAAACTCAATAAAGCGGTGAACGAGATTTTGCAAAGCCCCGAGGTGAACGCAAGGCTTGTCGCACAAGGTGCCGAGCCCATTGCCATGTCGGTGGATGAGTTTTCTAAATTCGTACGAACCGAGTACGAGACTTGGGCGCCAATCGTCAAAGCATCAGGTGCAAAAGCGGAGTAACTTGAATGCAGACAACGCTACTTGAAAGTTATGGTGCGTATGTCGCAAAAAGTCAGTTAACGCCGCTACCTGCACAAGTGCAGCATCACGCCAAACGAGCCTTGCTAGATTGGATGGGCTCGCTAATTGCTGGTAGCGATTTGCACACAGCTGATTTATTGCGCAAAGCATATGCCGATGAGTTGGTGGATCAGCCCACTTTGCATGCGCCATGCAGCATTGCCGGCACGCCGCTTAAAAGCAAACTCCGCGCCGCTGCATTTTTAAACGGCACGCTCTCGCATTTAGCTGAATACGATGACATTTATCGTGACGGCGCATACCACCCCGCAAGCCCCACAATCTCGCCAGCGTTTGCTCTCGCCGAAGCACGCGGCATGTCTCGCGATGAGCTGCTGAGTGCCATCACCGCTGGCTACGAAGTCTCTACCCGCATTGCGGCTGCTGTGCAGCCCAGTCATTACAAATATTTCCACACCACGGGAACGGTAGGCGTCTTTGGCGCGGCAGCTGCGTGCGCAGCCTTACTGCAGGCCAATACAGATGTGGCCTGCCACGCTATGGCCACGGCAGGCACGTTCGCCAGCGGCCTGCAGCAAGCCTTCCGTTCGGATGCCATGACTAAGCCCATGCACGGCGGTCATGCAGCCGAAGTGGGAGTCTCGGCTGCCTTGGCCGCAGAGGCGGGCATGACGGGCACAGCCGATTTACTAGAGGGCGAGGCAGGATTTGGCGCAGCCATGAGCGAGGGCGCGCGTTGGGACGAGGCGCTCGTCGGTTTAGGCGTTGACTTCAACATTACGCGCATGACGTTTAAAAATCACGGCTGCTGTGGTCACACCTTTCCTGCGATTGACGGCGCGGCGGCGCTGCAAGCGCTGCACCGCATCACGCCTGAATCGATCAAAGCGATTCGCATTGGCGCATACAAGGCGGGCGTGGACGTGTGTGCGTATCGACATCCCATCAGTGCGTTCGAAGCCAAGTTCAGTTTGAGCTACACCGTGGCGGCACGTTTGGTTTTAGGCCGTGTGCGCGAACAAGCTTTTATGTCAGCGGCGCTTACCAATCCTGCGATTCATGCACTGGAAGACAGAATCAGCGTTCACTTAGATGAGGACTGCACACGCACTTTCCCTAAGCAGCGCAGTTGCAATATTGAAATTGAACTGATGAATGGCGAAGTCTTGAAGCGCTATCAAGCCACGCGCCACGGCGATCCTGATGATCCACTGACAGATGAGGAATTGCTTGATAAGTTTATGGAGTTAACTGCGCCGCGTATTGGCAAGGCCAATAGCGATGCGCTCTCCAAGGCCATCATGGGGGACGCGGATGTGCCCGTGTCAAAGCTTGCGACTTATTGGATGCCCGCATGAATATCTTGATGTCAGAGCAAGCCATCGCGCTTCATCGCCGTGATATCGAGCAATTAACGCCCGTCAACTGGATTAACTTGAAGAGCAAGCCAAGTGCCCAAGGCACTTACGCAACCGAGGTCGCTTTCATCACGCGCGAAGTCACGGGGCTATCGACCAAAACCCATATCCTGCCTGACTTGCAACGCTATTACGACATCTTGCGAGCCTCACCTAACCTCGCGTGGATTCAAGCGCATTCTGCGGGTGCCGATCGCCCGATTTTTGCCGAGATGCAGGCGCGCGGTGTGCGGGTCACCACCGCTTCGGGGGCGAACGCCAACCCTGTGGCGCACACGGCGGTTGCCGCGGTTTTGGCATTAGGTCGAAAATTCCACGTCCAAACGCTGGCGCAGCAGTCTCGCGTTTGGAAGCAAATGATGGACGATCCTGCGCTGGTGGACCTGACGGGGCAAACGGCCATGGTGGTGGGACTTGGCTCTATCGGCACGCAGATTACTAAATTTTTAACCGCATTGGGGCTTCGCGTCATCGCTGTCTCACACGATGCAGCCAAGCACCAAGCCTTATTGGATGTGGCCTGCGAGGCTATTTTTGACTATAGCAACTTCAAAACGCACGTGCCCAAAGCCGATTATTTGGTGCTAGCTTGTCCGCTGACACCTGCAACTAAAAATTTAGTGAATGCGGATTTGTTGAGAAGCATGAAACCAAGCGCTTACTTTGTGAACGTAGGGCGCGGCGAGTCCGTGGTGGAGACTGATTTGATGACCGCACTACAAAACAAAACCATTGCGGGCGCGTTTTTAGATGGCTTCGAAATTGAGCCACTACCGACAGAGTCACCACTGTGGGCAATGCCAAACGTGATCTTCTCGTCGCATACGGCAGGGCATTTCGCTGGGCACAATCAAAACGTTTTCAACATCTTTTTAAAGAATTTAGAACACTATTTGCGCAATGAACCTTTAAACAATGAAGTGAAGTCTTGAAAGTGAGAATTGACTATGAATACACAGCATGGGCGTTTGCAGCTCGCATCCCTTAAAAACCAGGTCACACCAGAAGAGTGGCAAGCTCGTATTGATTTAGCGGCCTGCTATCGCCTCGTGGCGCACTACGGCATGTCCGACATGATGGCCAATCACGTCACGCTACGCGTGCCAGGTGAGCCAGAAGCCTTTCTCACCAACCCCTACGGCATGATGTATGAGGAGATGAGCGCGTCGTGCTTGGTCAAAATTGACCACCACGGCAAGCTGCTCATCAAACCCGACTTTGGTGAGCTGGACTACACCATCAATATCCCAGGCTTCATCTTGCACAGCGCCGTGCACGAAGCGCGGCCCGAGATCAACTGCGTCATCCACACGCACACGCCAGCGGGCATGGCCGTGTCTAGCTTGGCGTGTGGACTCTTGCCGATCAATCAAACCTCGATGCGGTTTTTAAAAATCGCCTATCACGACTATTGCGGCGTGGTGCTCGATATGACCGAGCAGGCATCGCTAGTCAAAGATTTGGGCAATTCAGAGGCCATGATTTTGCGTAACCACGGTCTGCTGACAGCAGGTCGCACGATTGGCGAGGCCTTCAATTGGATGCACAGACTTGAGCTATCTTGCCGTGCGCAAGTCATGGCGATGGGCTGCAACACGCCGTTTCAAAAAGTCTCTGATCAAGTGCTGGACGAGACCTACATGAACTACCAGCCGCAAAAACGCAGACCGTATGGCGTGATGGAGTGGCCAGCGCTGCTCAGAATGTTGGATCGCATGGATCCGAGTTTTAGGGAGTGATGTAAGCATATGTTGTTGGCATATGTCATAATCAATCATCAGATCTACGGGAGAGAAAAATGACATTAGCCCTAACCGACTCATTTTCAGCGCCACTAGCGCTATTGCGCGAGGTGCGCTTGTTTAGAAACGGTGCCAATCAAGCGCTACGAATTCCGCGTGAGTTTGAGTTTGACACGCCAAGCGCTACCATTCGCAAACTGGATAACGGCGGGTTGCTAATAGAGCCTGCTAGGCCGCAATACCCTAGAGGCTCGATTGATGCGGTACTGGCCGCGCTGGCAAAAATGAAGCTCATTGCGGACGATGATGGGATCGATCCTTTTGTCAATATCGACGACGGACTTTTGCCGTTAGATGACATCAATCTATGACTAAGGTTGCCTCCATTTGGTTGCTGGATACCAACATCATGTCGGACTTAATGCGTCACCGAAACGGGCGTGCTACGCAGGCTTTGGCAAAGCGTAAGAAAACGAATCCTGATGCCCAAGTGGCTCTGAGCGTGATTGTAAATTGCGAGCTCTTGTATGGATTACAAAAAACCCCGTCCCAGCAGCGCCAAGCTGAGTACGACGCGCTAATCCCAGCCTTAGAAGTACTGGAATTGAGTGCCGATGTTGCACGGGTTTATGGCAACTTGCGATCCCAGCTAGAGTTGGCTGGCAAGCCTTTAAGCGCTAATGACTTGTTAATCGCAGCTCATGCCATTAGCCTCAATGCCACACTGGTCAGCGCGGACGTTGCCTTTGCGCAAGTGCAGGGTTTGAAGCTAGAGAATTGGCTGCTATGAGTCAAATTCTGATTAACGACTACCTCAAGCAACTCGATCTGATTAAAAAAGCGAGTGGCAGTAGCCGCGAGACCATCGTGCGCGAGGCTTTCAAGGATTTGCTCAAAAATTGGGGCAAGCAAGAGAAGCTGGTTTTCCTTGCTGAGTACCCGCAAAAGACGGCGGCCAAAAACAACATCGTGATAGACGGTGCGCTCTTGCACGAGCTTCGGATGCCACTGGGCTATTGGGAAGCCAAGGATGCAGACGATAAGTTGGACGAGGAAATCGAAGCCAAGTTCAAACGCGGCTATCCGCAAGACAACATCATCTTTAGCGATGACGTGACGGCTGTGCTGTGGCAAAACAAATTTGAGGTTTTGCGCTGCGACATGACGGACACGCACGCGCTGGCACGCTTGCTCAAACTCTTCTTTAGTTACGAGCGAGTGGAGATTGCCGACTTCCGTGCGGCGGTGGAGCAGTTCAAAGTAGATTTACCTGCTGTGCTGCTGGGTTTGCGCGAGATGATTGACCTGCAAGCCACGTCCAATAAGGCTTACAGCAGTGCCGCTGAGCAGTTTTTGGAACATGCGCAGGAGGCGATCAATCCCATTTTGACGAGCGCTGATGTGCGGGAAATGCTGATTCAGCACATCTTGACCGAAGAGATTTTTAGCAAAGTATTTGACAGCGACTTCCACCGCGAGAACAACGTCGCCAAAGAACTCTACGCTTTAGAAAATGTATTTTTTACGGGCTCGCTCAAGAAGCAAACACTCAAAAGCTTAGAGACCTACTACGCCGCCATCCGCGCTGCCGCTGCTCAAATCTCTAGCCACGGCGAAAAGCAAACTTTCTTAAAAGTTATCTACGAAAACTTTTACAAAGTCTATAACGTCAAAGCTGCCGACCGCTTAGGCGTGGTCTATACGCCTAATGAGATCGTCCGCTTCATGATTGATGGCGCAGACTGGTTGTGCGAGACGCACTTTGGTAAAAACCTGATTGATAAGAACGTCGAGATTCTCGACCCTGCCACGGGTACGGGCACGTTCATTTGCGAGTTGTTAGAGCACTTCCGTGGTCAGCCTGCCAAGCTGGCGCACAAATACAAAAACGAGTTGCACGCCAACGAAGTCGCCATCTTGCCGTACTACGTTGCCAACCTCAACATCGAAGCTACCTATGCCGCCATTACGGGGCAATACGACGAGTTCCCCAATTTGTGCTTTGTCGATACGCTGGATAACGTGGGGCTGCACACGCAAGCCAAGGGCACAACGTCGGAATTGTTTGGCTCGGTTAGCCAAGAGAACGTGGCGCGTATCAAACGTCAAAACACCAAAAAGATCAGCGTCGTGATTGGTAACCCGCCCTACAACGCCAACCAAGCCAACGAGAACGACAACAACAAAAATCGCGAATACCCTAACATTGATGATCACATTAAAAGAACCTACATAGCTGAAAGTACGGCGCAAAAAACCAAACTCTACGATATGTACACAAGGTTTTTTAGATGGGCGAGTAATCGCTTAGGTGACGATGGAATCATTGCATTTGTTAGCAATAACTCATTCATAAATGGTCGTACTTTTGATGGTTTTCGTAAAGTCTTAGCTCAGGAATTCAATGAAATTTGGATGATTAATCTAAAAGGGAATGCACGCACCAGCGGCGAACGCAGACGACAAGAGGGTGGCAATATTTTTGATGACCAAATCCGTGTTGGTATTGCCATCTGGTTTTGCGTAAAAAAACAGGGCGCCAAGGGTTGCACAATTCGATATGAAGCAGTTCACGATTATGCAAAGGCAGAAGAAAAACTGAGTTACGTGAGCACACGTTTTTTACGTGACCGACAGTTTGAATACATTAAGCCAGATGCAAAAAATAACTGGATAAATTTGGCGGACAACGACTTTGAAACTTTGATACCACTTGCAAGCAAAGAAACGAAAGCAGCAAAAACAAATCGAGATGTGAAAGCCGTTTTTAGAAAATTCTCACTTGGTGTTGTGACCGCGCGCGATGAGTGGGTTTATGACTTTGATGCCATGCAGGTTGAGCGAAAAGTCAATTTCCTAATTGATGAATACAACTCTGAACGGAAGCGATTAAAAGGCGTTTTGAAGAAAAAGGAAGGATTAGGCGATCGACTAGAAAATCAAATCAAATGGTCGCGAGCTGTAAAAAATGATTTAAGTAATTCTGTAGAGTATCGTTACGATCCAACTCGCATTAGCACCTCGCTATACAGACCTTTCGTGAAGCAGACGCTTTACTTTAGCAAGACGCTAAATGAGATGACCTATCAGCTAGCTTCACTTTATCCCGATAAGGTTTCAAAAAATACATACATCTCAGTTGTTTCTGGAGGGCGTCTAGATTTCGCAGCGTTGGCAGGCGATGCAATTCCAAACTACGCAATCTATTCACTCGACCCCGCCCAATGCCTTCCTTTGTATCGTTACGAACTAGGGCAGCGCATTGACAACATCACCGACTGGGGCTTGAAGCAATTCAAAGATCATTACGTTGGCACAAAAAAGATCACGAAGGAATCCATCTTCCACTACTGCTACGCCGTGCTACACAACCCCGCGTACCGCGAAAAGTACGCGCTGAATTTGAAACGTGAGTTTCCGCGCATTCCGTTCTATGCCGATTTTTGGCAATGGGCGGCTTGGGGCGAAGCGCTGATGCAGCTTCACATTGGCTATGAATCTGTAGCGCCGTTCAAGCTGAAAAAAACCGATACACCCGACGAGCGCGTGCGTGCTTCTGGATTGCAACCCAAAGCGATGTTGAAAGCTGACACTGCCGCAGGCCTTATCCAGCTTGACTCGGAAACAAGCCTATCTGGCGTGCCACAGGACGCTTGGGCGTACAAGCTGGGCAATCGCAGCGCTTTGGAGTGGGTGTTGGATCAGTACAAAGAGAAGAAGCCCAAAGACCCAACCATCCGCGAGAAGTTTGATACGTACCGTTTTGCGGACTACAAAGATCACGTCATCGACTTACTCAAGCGCGTGACGACTGTGAGTGTGGAGACAGTTCGCATTACGAAAGAAATGACAGCTTTTAACCCGTAAATTTCTTATGCAATACACATTACTGCTCTTATGGATATTGACAGCGTCCGTATTAAGTCCGCATTTAGCCCATGCCTTCCCAGACAAACCCATCCGCATCGTTGTGCCCTTCGCGCCTGGCGGCGGCACCGATTTAATCGCTCGCACACTAGGGCAGGTGATGGCGCAAGAGCTGGGACAGCCCGTCATCATCGACAACAAAGCAGGCGGAGGCACCGTGATTGGTACGGACTTGGTCGCTAAGAGTGCCGCTGATGGCTACACCTTGGTGATGGCGACATTCGCCAATGCCGTAAATCCAAGTCTTTTGCCTAAGTTGCCCTATGCCTACGACAAAGCTTTTGCACCTGTGATGCTGGTCGGACTGTCCCCGAATGTGTTGGTGGTGCGAGCGGATAGCTCTTTTAAGTCCGTACAAGACGTGGTGAATGCCGCCCGTGCAAAGCCCGGTCAGTTGTCATTCGCATCGCAAGGCGCGGGCACGTCAGCGCATTTGGCGGGCGAGTTGTTTAAGTCGCTGACCAAGACCTACATGCTGCACATCCCGTATCGCGGCGCGGGGCCGGCGCTTACCGATTTGCTCGGTGGACAAGTGGACATGATGTTTGCAACTGCATCGGCGGTGGGTGGATTTATTGAAAGCGGCAAATTGCGTGCGCTCGCCGTGACTACCCAAGAGCGCTCATCCGTAACGCGGCTGGCGCAAGTGCCAAGCCTTGCTGGCTCTGGCGTGTCAGAATTAAAAGCCTATGCGGCTGACAGTTGGTACGGCCTTTTTGCACCTAGCGGCACGCCGCCCGATGTGATCGCCAAGCTTAACGCTGCAGCGAGGAGGGCAGCTAATTCGGACATCTTCAAAAAACGCGTCGCCGACGAAGGCTTGGTGGTGAGCGCAGGCTCGCCGCAAGAGCTGGACGCCTACTTCAAAGGAGAAGTTATTCGTTGGCGCAAACTTATTCAAACCGCCAACATCAAGGCTGAGTAATTAACAACAGAATAAATAGGAAAAACCATGACTGACTCTTTAGTAGAACTTGCCACAGATAGCCGCGGCATCGCCACCATCACCCTCAATCGTCCTGACAAACGCAACGCCATGAACGACGCGATGCGCGCTGAGTTCGTGGTTGCACTCACTCGCGTCGCAAGCGACAAAACCATTCGCGCCTTGGTGCTCACAGGCGCGGGCAAAGG
>JANPAS010000162.1:0-36861 GCA_031430035.1 Comamonadaceae bacterium
ACTCTTGGTTTAGGCCTTGTGCCTGGTGTCACGCTCAAATCCATTGTTTTCCCATTTCGAACCACCTGAATTGTGATTGGTACGTTGGGCTTTTGCCCCGCAATCGCAGCTATGGCTTGCACGGTATTGCCAACGCTTTTGCTAGCCACACTGACCAAAATATCGCCAGCTTTAATGCCCGCCTTATCTGCTGGACCGCCTTGCATCACGCCTGTAATGACGACGCCAGCGGTATCACTAGAACCTCCAGCAGGTTTAATTTTTAAGGCTTCAGCAATTTCTGGCGTTAAATCTTGCGGCTCGACACCAATCCATGCACGCGTGACCGCACCGTCTTTCACAATGTCTTGCAGCACTTGCTTGGCAAGACTGACGGGGATGGCAAAGCCAATGCCCAGCGAGCCCCCCGAGCGTGAATAGATAGCCGTGTTGATACCGAGCAAATTACCATTGACGTCCACTAACGCACCCCCTGAATTGCCAGGGTTGATGGCCGCATCGGTTTGAATGAAATTCTCAAACGTATTGATACCCAAATGGCTACGACCCAACGCACTAACGATGCCGCTAGTGACGGTTTGTCCCACACCAAACGGATTGCCAATGGCCAGCACGGTGTCGCCCACCAGCGCTTGATCGGAGTTGCCCAGCACAATCACAGGTAGCTTATCGAGCGTAATTTTGAGGACGGCTAAGTCGCTCTCGGGATCCGTGCCAATTACTTTTGCAATCGCACGGCGACTGTCGTTCAAGATGACTTCAATTTCATCGGCACCTTCAACGACGTGATTGTTGGTCAAGATGTAGCCATCGGCGGACACAATGACGCCACTGCCCAGCCCCATTTGATCTTGCTGTTCAGACTCTTGAGGGGAATCACCTTGCTTGCCACCAAAAAAGAACTGAAACCATGGATCGCTACGCTTAGGATTGGCGCGCTGAATTTTGCTGGTATTGATACTGACAACAGCTGCCGAGGCTTTTTTGGCCGCAGCCGCTAGTGAGCCTGCCGCAGGGGTGATTGCTCCAGACGCGTTGTTGGATGTAGATTCCAGCAAGGAGACTCCGCCAACGCTAGTGCCCACATGGCCTGCACGACCTAGCCACTCTGGCTTGAGCGTTGCAACGACAAAATAAAGCGCCAATGCAACGGTGACGGTTTGCGAAAATAAGAGCCAAAATTTGCGCATGGGGATTCCCTAAGACAATGCGGTGTGAAAATGCTAAAGAAGGAATTATCGCCAATGACAACATCCTCTGAACTAGACAGTTTTTTTAATACACTTTTGCAGCCTGAGCGCTTTAAAGATTTTTGCCCCAATGGCTTGCAGGTTGAAGGCACTAGCAAGATTAAAAAAATCGTCTCGGGTGTCACGGCAAGCCTTGCCTTAATTGATGCTGCGATTGCCGCTGATGCGGATGCGATCTTTGTGCATCACGGTCTATTTTGGCGTGGAGAGACTCGCGTGACGGGTTGGATGCGTCAGCGCCTTGGCCGTTTGATTGTGAAAAATATCAATTTATTTGCCTATCATTTGCCATTAGATGCGCATCCAACGCTTGGCAATAACGCGCAACTGGCAAGAGTTTTGAGGTTAGACGCAACTGGGCGATTTGGCGAGCAAGATATAGGTTGGTTAGGCACAAGTAACGCGGACACGTTGGGCGCGCTATGTAAGCAAGTGCAAACTAAGCTAGAACGCAGCATCATAGCCGTTGGTGACGCGGAACGTACCGTCAAAAATGTTGCGTGGTGTACAGGCGGCGCGCAAGGGTATTTTGAAGCGGCGATTGCAGCAGGGGCGGATGTGTACATCACAGGCGAAATATCTGAGCCGCAAGCGCATTACGCGCGTGAGATGGGGGTGGCTTACATTGCGTGTGGTCATCACGCCAGCGAGCGCTATGGCGCGCCTGCGGTGGCAGCACACGCGGCAGAACATTTTGGTTTGCAGCATGAGTTTATTGATATCGACAATCCAGCATGATGATGAATACCAAGCCGATTGCTATCACGATGGGAGACCCTGCGGGCATTGGCCCCGAGATCATTGGCATGCTCTATCGCGACCATGCGGCAGCGATGCAAGGTACGGTGGTGTATGGTGATGCGGCGGTCATGCGCCGTGCGTGCGAGTTGGTGGGTATTCCAAGCGAGGCAATCCAAGTGATTCAAGCTGGCGACCCGTTTGATGCGACCTCGTTGCCACCCTATGGCCGCGTGTCAGGTGCAGCAGGACTTGCAGCGGCAAAGGCCGTGGAGGCCGCAGTCCATGCGGCTTTGCGGGGTGATGTTCGGGCGATCGTGACTGCACCACTGCACAAAGAAGCACTGGCGTTGGCGAGTATTGCTTATCCAGGGCACACGGAAATGCTACAAGCGCTATGCGGTAATCCACCTGTTCGCATGATGCTGGCAAATGACGAGCTCAGAACAGTTTTGGTGAGTATTCATGTGCCGCTACGCGAAGCTTTGGACTCGCTCAGTACGGGCAGTATTTTAGAAACGATTCAAATTACGCATGACTTTTTAACGCGAACAGGTATTCAAAATCCGCGTATCGCGGTTGCGGGTATCAACCCTCATGCGGGGGAAGGTGGGCTTTTTGGACGCGAAGAAATCGACATTATTGTTCCCGCTGTAGATGCCGCTAGGGCATGTGGGATAAGAGTTAGCGGGACTTTTTCACCTGATACGATTTTTATGCGAGCAAGGCGAACGGCAACCCAAAACGAGTTTGATGTGGTGATTGCGATGTACCATGACCAAGGGCTGATCCCTGTCAAATACTTGGGACTTGATGCGGGTGTGAACGTGACGCTGGGTCTGCCCATCATCCGCACCAGTCCTGATCACGGGACTGCATTTGATATGGCGGGCACAAAAAAAGCAGACCCTAGAGGTCTGCTGTATGCCTTGCAAAAAGCAAGGGAGTTTGTTTGCGAGCCAGTAATTATTTCTTGAGGCTATCGCGAATTTCGCGCAAGAGGGTGATGTCTTCAGATGTTTTGGCTGGCGCAGGTGCGGGTTCGGCAGCTTTCAGACGATTCATTTGCTTGACCATCATGAAGATGATGAAAGCCAAAATAGCAAAGTTGACCGCGACTGTGATGAAATTGCCATAGGCAAAAACAGGAACGCCTGCTTTTTTGAGTGCGTCTAAGGTATTGACGGTGCCAGCGGGCACATTGCCGAGTACGACGAAGAGGCTAGAGAAATCGAGTTTGCCAAAAATAGCGCCCACGAGTGGCATGATGATGTCGCCAACCAGCGAGTCAACAATTTTGCCAAACGCGCCGCCAATGATCACACCAACCGCCAAGTCCATGACATTGCCCTTCAGGGCAAAGGCTTTAAATTCGCTTGCAATACTCATAAAAATACTCCTTAGATTAAAAATGAAGTGCGTAGTTTAATATTTAATTAATGCTGCAATATCTTATTTAAGAATTCTTTAGTACGCGGCTGGCGATTTTCTGGATGGTTAAAGAACTCATCTTTGGAGCAGTCCTCCAAAATCTTGCCGCCCACATCCATAAAGATGACGCGGCTACTGACTTTGCGTGCAAAGCCCATTTCATGAGTCACGACCATCATGGTCATGCCTTCGTTAGCCAAGCTCATCATCACGTCCAGCACCTCGCCTACCATCTCTGGATCAAGCGCCGATGTGGGCTCGTCAAAGAGCATCACGATTGGATCCATACACAGGGCGCGGGCAATGGCGACACGCTGCTGTTGACCACCCGAGAGTTGGCCTGGAAACTTGTCTTTGTGCGCCAAGAGTCCCACGCGGTCTAGGTACTTGAGGCCTTTGGCCAGCGAATCTTCAGCGGAGCGCCCCAGCACCTTGATTTGAGCAATCGTTAAATTTTCGGTGACAGACAAATGTGGGAACAGCTCAAAGCTTTGGAACACCATGCCCACGCGCGCACGTAGCTTGGGCAGATCAGTAGCCTTGTCATGCACTGCTGCGCCATCAACAAAAATTTCGCCTTGTTGGAAAGGCTCTAGCGCATTGATGGTTTTGATAAGTGTCGATTTTCCCGAGCCAGAGGGACCGCAAACGACGACGACATCGCCTTTTTGGATGTTGACGCTGCAATCGTTCAGTACTTGCGTTTTGCCGTACCACTTGGAGACATTTTTTAGTTCAATCATGATCAGTACTCTTCAAAAAATAAATTAACGAATGATGGCGATCTTGGCTTGCAAGCGCTTAACTGCAAATGACAGACCGACGCAAATAACAAAGTACACGATAGCCGCCAAGATATAAACCTCTTCGACGCGACCATAAATCTTTCCGCCCGTCACAAAGCCTTTAAGCAAGTCATACGCGCCAATCGCATAGACCAAAGACGTGTCTTGAAACAAGATAATGGTTTGCGTGAGTAGCACTGGCAGCATATTGCGAAAGGCTTGCGGCAAAACCACGATGCGCATGTTTTGCGCATAAGTAAATCCTACTGCTTGCCCCGCATTGATTTGACCGCGTGCGATGGACTGAATGCCCGCACGCATGATTTCACTGAAATAGGCGGCTTCAAACGCGATAAAGGTGATCGTGGCAGACAGTTCAGCGCCAATTGGACGGCCAATCAAAAGCGGAATCAATAAGAAGAACCACAAGATAACCATCACCAGCGGAATACTGCGCACGCCGTTGACATAAATCGTTGCAGGTACAGCTAAAGCGGGCTTACCAGATAAACGCATTAATGCCAGTACCGTGCCCAGCAAGATGCCGCCTACAGTGGCTACGACGGTCAGTTGGATGCTGAATATAAAACCATTTAGCACGAATTTACTGAGCATGTCCCAAGTAATGAAACTGAAATCTAAATTAAACATATCAGTGCCCCCCGCCTACGTTGCCTGCGGCAACAAACCCAGGCACCTGCACGCGGCGCTCCACGACTGCCATCGCGCGATTGACAGCGAAGGCTGAGAGCGCATACAAAATGGTGACGACTAAATAGACCATCGTTGGTTTTGATGTTTCTTCGCCGACTTGCATCGCATACATGGTGAGCTCGGCAATCGATACGGCAAATGCTACTGACGAATTTTTTAGCAAATTCATGGATTCGCTGGTAAGGGGCGGCAAGATGATGCGAAAAGCCATAGGCAGAAGCACATAACGGTAACTTTCAAACGTCGTGAATCCCATCGCCATAGCTGCATAGCGCTGGCCTTTGGGAAGCGCTTGTATGCCTGCGCGGACTTGCTCTGCAATCCGCGCAGAGGTGAAAAATCCAAGAGCCACGACGACTAACAAGAAGCTGGGAATTTGCTTCATCACAGGAAACATTTTGGGGACAACGAAGTACCATAAAAATATTTGTACTAAAACGGGGATGTTGCGAAATAACTCCACCCAAGCATTGGCGAACTTTGTGAGCCAAGGGTTGCTGGGCAGCGTACGCGCAGTTCCAATCAAAGTGCCTACCAACATAGCAACGATCCATGCAGACGCAGCCACAGCCAGTGTCCAACCCCATGCCTGCCCCAGCCATTCAAGGTAGGTGCGGCCACTGCCATCGTCGGTTAATAAGATTGAAAAATCCATATCGTTACTTTCTAAAACAAAACCCCGCGCAGCTTGTGACCGTGCGGGGTTTTAGATACTTATGAGGCAAATTTATTTTTTCATGTAGTCTTCAACGGGCTTATCGTTCGGATTCGCCCAAGCTGTTTTTGTGGCATCACTAGCTGGCAAGCCCACTTTTGCATTCTTTGGCGGGATAGGCTGCATGAACCATTTGTCATAGAGTTTGGCCATATCGCCTGATTTAATCATGTCGCTAATGGTTGAGTCAGCAAGTTTTTTGAATGCTGAATCATCTTTGCGCAGCATGATCGCGATAGGCTCAACGCTAAGCACTTCGCCAACGATACGGAAGTCCGCTGGATTTTTAGCATTAGCGATGTTTCCCGCCAAAATCGAGCCATCCATGACAAACGCGTCAGCACGTCCAGATTCAAGCAACAAGAAACTGTCGGCATGATCTTTGCCGAATACTTCTTTAAAGTCCACGCCAGTCGCGCGTTCATTTTTGCGCAGCAATTGCACGGATGTTGTTCCTGTGGTCGTTGCCACATTGCGTCCATTGAGTTGCGCGATGCTTGTGATGCCAGAACTGGCTTTCACGGCAATACGAACTTCCTCTACAAAAGTAGTGGCAGCAAAAGACACTTCTTTTTGACGCGTTGCATTGTTGGTGGTCGATCCGCACTCAATATCAACTGTGCCGTTAACGACAAGTGGAATACGGTTTTGTGAGGTGACGGATTGATATTTCACATCCAATGTTTTGCCGACGGCTTTGCTTGCGTTGGCAAGAATGCGTTGGCAGATTTCAACGTGGAAACCAGTGTACTTGCCGTCTCCTAAAGTGTAGGACAACGCGCCAGATGAATCGCGTACGCCCATCGTGAGCGAGCCAGATGCCTTAGCCTTAGCCAGTGTGTCATTTGCTTGAGCGTGAACGATGCTGGTGCTAAAACCTGCAATTAGAGCTGCACCTAGTACAAGCGTCGTGATGGGATTAAGTTTTTTCATCTTTGAACTTCCTATATAAATCAAAAAAATTATTCTATGCAACAACCACGAGGCTTGTTTGAGTGAAAACCCTAGGGATAAAGCTATAATTAGGAACTTGGGGTGATTAGCTCAGGGGTAGAGCACTGCATTCACACTGCAGGGGTCGCAAGTTCGAAACTTGCATTACCCACCAAATTCCTTTTCTCTATTGAAGGCCAGCCATGACTTGGCACGCGCAACTTCAACTCGAATACCAACTAGAAAATCAAAAAACCGTGTGCCGTCATCTGCACACGGGGCCTTTGCGCATTCTGCAAAGCCTCTATCCAGAAGGCGATACCGTGTGTCATAACGTGCTGGTTCACCCGCCAGGTGGTTTGGTGGGCGGCGATACATTAAATATTGATGTGCGCGTGGCGAGTGGGGCGCACGGACTCATCACCACACCTGGCGCTACGCGGTTTTATCGCTCAGAAGGTGGTACGGCCTTGCAAAGCACGACGATCAAATTGGGTGATGACGCACGACTTGAGTGGCTGCCCTTAGAAGCGCTTTGCTATAGCGGATGTATGGCCGAAAATAGGCTTGTGTTTGATCTTGCCCAGAGTAGCGAATTGATGTGTTGGGATGTAACGGCGCTAGGTTTGCCGAATGCGAACTTGCCATTCGAGCAAGGCGAGTTTTTGCAGCACATAGAGCTCAAAAATCAATGGCTGGAGCGCGGGAAAATCGCCGCAAAAGATGCACTACTTTTGAATAGCCCGCTGGGTTTAGCAGGGCATCGCTGCGTTGCATCTTTATTCTTTGTGGCGGGCACTGCAATCACAAGACCTCGTAAAGAACATGCTCTGGAAGCCGCACGGGCTATGGCTTCTAGCCATGTGCTTGCGAGCACAGTTGGCGTGACAAGTCCACATCCTCAAGTGATAGTGGCTCGTGTTTTATCGCCCTTGGTGGAGTCTGCTATGGGGTTATTGCGCAATATCCGCGATGTGTGGCGCAGCGAATTGTGGGATCTAAAAAACGAGCATCCGCCTCGTATTTGGTCAACTTGAAAGAAACTTAAATCGCCACAAGGCTGCGAATGTTTTTTGCTTGCATCTCACTGCCTTTGCCGCTCGCAATCACCGCGCCGCGCTCCATTACCATGTAGCTGTCGGCCAACTCTTCAGCAAAATCGTAATATTGTTCGACTAGCACAATCGCCATATCTCCGCGATCCGCCAGCATACGAATCACGCGACCAATGTCTTTGATGATGTTGGGTTGAATGCCCTCGGTGGGCTCATCCAAAATCAGTAGCTTGGGTTTGGCTGCCAAGGCGCGCGCAATAGCCAGTTGCTGCTGCTGTCCACCCGACAAATCGCCACCGCGCCGACCGAGCATCTGCTTGAGTACGGGGAACAGCTCAAACAATTCGGCAGGAATAGGTGTGCTGGCGGACTTGTACGCCAAGCCCATGCGCAGGTTTTCTTCGACCGTGAGGCGAGCAAAAATTTCGCGACCTTGCGGGACAAAGCCAATGCCCGCTCTAGCGCGGTCATATGAGGTTGCATTTTGAATGGGTTTGCCATCAAATTCAATCACTCCAGCGCGAATGGGCACCAGTCCCATCAAGCTTTTAAGCAGCGTCGTTTTGCCTACGCCATTGCGACCCAGCACGACCGTGACCTTGCCAAGGTCGGCCTCAAGGCTCACATCCCGCAGAATGTGCGAGCCGCCATAGTATTGATTGATGTTGGAGACTTTGAGAGTGGACATGTTCAAGTACCCGCTTTAGCGTCCCAAATAAACTTCAATCACCCGCTCGTCGGATTGCACTTGGTCGAGTGAGCCTTGTGCCAGCACTGCGCCGTCGCATAGCACGGTGACGATGCCGCGGTCACCACTGATGGCTTTGATAAAACTCATGTCGTGCTCCACCACCATCAAGGAGTGTTTGCCCTTCAAGCTTAAAAAGAGCTCTGCGGTACGAGCGGTTTCTTCGTCCGTCATGCCTGCCACGGGCTCGTCTAAAAGCAGTAATTTTGGATCTTGCATCAGCAGCATGCCAATCTCTAGCCACTGCTTTTGTCCGTGACTTAAATTGCCCGCAAGCCTTGCTAGATATGGCTTTAAGTGAATCGTTGTGAGTATGGACTCTAACTTGCCTTGCTGCTCACTGCTGAGTTTGAAGCGCATCGACGACATCACTGATTTATCCGTTTTAAGCGCTAGCTCTAAATTCTCAAATACCGTGAGCTGCTCAAACACGGTTGGTTTTTGGAACTTGCGTCCAATTCCCATTTGGGCAATATCAGCCTCTTTGTAGCGTAGCAAATCAATCGTGCTGCCAAAGAAAACCGTGCCCGAGTCGGGACGCGTTTTGCCTGTGATGATGTCCATCATCGTCGTCTTGCCTGCGCCGTTAGGGCCAATGATGCAGCGCAGTTCACCTGGTGCAATATCGAGTGATAAATTGTTAATGGCTTTAAAGCCGTCAAAGCTCACGCAGACATCTTCCAAATACAAAATTCGGCCATGTGCAATGTCCACTTCGCCCAGTTTGTGCATACGAGAAAACCCAGCACCGCGTCCACCCGATTCGGTTTGCCCTTGCTTTTTCTCGGCTTCTAGTTTTGCATGTGCTTTGGCTAACTCTGTGCCTTTAGCCATCAAGTCGGGTGTCATGTGCCACTCCTACTTGAGATTTTTCCTTGTATTTTCTTCACCAATCCCACGACGCCATTCGGTAAAAATAACGTCACACCAATAAACAGGGCGCCCAAAAAGTAGAGCCAAAACTCGGGAGCCGCCACAGTTAGCCAACTCTTCGCACCGTTGACGATGAATGCGCCAACGATAGGGCCAATCAAGGTGGCGCGCCCACCGACTGCTGCCCACACGGCCATTTCAATCGAGTTAGCAGGCGACATCTCGCCCGGGTTAATGATGCCGATTTGCGGCACATAGAGCGCACCCGCTATACCGCACATGATGGCCGAAATGACCCAGATGCTGAGCTTGTAGCCAATAGGGTTGTAGCCTGAGAACATGACGCGTGTTTCTGCATCGCGGATCGCTTGCAGCACGCGGCCATATTTGCTTGTGACCAGCCAACGAGCAAACAAAAAGAAGCCTAGCAGGGTGAGTCCCGTGAGTACAAAAAGCGTCATACGCATGGAGGGCGTGGCAATCGGAATGCCGGCAATGCGTTTGAAATCGGTAAAACCGTTGTTGCCACCAAAGCCAGTCTCATTGCGGAAAAAGAGCAGCATGGCGGCGAAGGTCATGGCCTGCGTAATGATGGAGAAGTACACGCCTTTGATACGCGAGCGGAAAGCAAAAAATCCAAATACAAACGCAATCAAACCTGGCACAGCGACGATCAAAATTAAAGTCGCCACAAAGCTATCCGAGAACGTCCAGTGCCATGGCAAAGTCTTCCAATCAAGGGACACCATGAAGTCGGGTAAGTTGCTTTTGTAGTTGCCGTCGGTGCCAATTTGACGCATCAAATACATGCCCATCATGTAGCCGCCCAGTGCAAAAAATACACCATGGCCTAGGCTCAAAATGCCTGTGTAGCCCCAAATCAAATCCATGGCGAGTGCGCAAATGGCGTAACACATGATCTTGCCAACGAGCAAGACGGCGAAGTCGCTCATGTGGAAGAAGCTGTCAGCGGGAACCAGCAAATTAAGTACGGGCGCCATCACGCCAATGATGATCAGGGCAACAAAGAAAGCACTCCAACCTTTGCGAGACATGAGTGTCATAGTTCGGCGCTCCTGCCCTTCATAGCAAAAATACCTTGTGGGCGTTTTTGAATAAAAATGATGATGAAAACGAGTACCGCAATTTTGGCTAAGACCGCACCTGCAAAGCCTTCTAAAAATTTACCCAAAATGCCAAGCCCAAGCGCCGCGTAAACCGTACCAGCCAATTGTCCTACGCCGCCAAGCACGACGACCATAAATGCATCCACGATGTAACTTTGCCCAAGGTCAGGTCCTACGTTGCCAATTTGGCTGAGGGCACAACCAGCAAGGCCTGCAATGCCAGAGCCTAGTGCAAATGCATACGTGTCAATACGGGCGGTGTTCACGCCCATGCATGCAGCAATGGGGCGGTTTTGCGTGACACCACGCACAAAAAGACCGAGCCGTGTTTTGCCAATCAGAAATGCCATTCCTAGCAGCACGGCTGCGGCGAATGCAATGATGATGATGCGATTCCAAGGTAGTTGTAAATTACCCATCAGGGTGATACCACCGCTCATCCAGCTTGGGTTTTCCACGCCAACGTTTTGAGCACCAAAAATCGTGCGTACCAGTTGCATGAGCATCAAGCTAATGCCCCAAGTGGCGAGCAGCGTCTCTAGCGGACGACCATACAAAAAGCGAATCACGCTGCGCTCTAAAACTGCGCCGACTAAAGCTGCGGCTAAGAAGGAGACGGGCACAGCTGCCAGCAAATACCAATCAAAGGCACTAGGTAGGTATTTTTGAAACAAGCCTTGCACCACATAAGTGGCGTACGCACCAATCATCATCAGTTCGCCATGCGCCATGTTGATGACGCCCATCAGGCCGTAGGTAATGGCAAGACCGAGCGCCACCAGCAGCAAGATCGAGCCTAAGCTGATGCCAGAAAAAATAGCGGCGAGTCGCTCGCCCCATACAAGGCCAGCTTCAACAGTGGCTAGCGCCGACTTCAATGCCGCTTTCACTGCTTCATCGGATTCTGTCTTCAGGCGCTCTAAGATGGCTGTTTTCGTCGTGGGGCTATTGCTAGAGGCCAATAACTGAGCAGCCTCTAGGCGTTTTTTTGTATCCAAGCTGCTGAGTAATACGACTGCACGCACCATGCCCAGCTCGGCTTTAATTTGTGGATGGGTCTCTGCCGCGTAGGCTTTTTCAATCAAGCCCAATTTGCTCTCGTCGGCAACGCCCAGCAGGGATTTAATCGCAGCACGGCGGTCTTTTTCGTTTTTAGAAAATAATTTAAGTGCAGCCAGTGCGTTATCAATTTCGCCGCGCATGCGGTTGTTGTTCACCACATCGTCTAGGGATGCGGGTGCGGTGACTTCGCTACCCGTGATGGGGTCAGTCGTTTTGCCGTCTTTGATGAGAAATACTTTGCCCTCGCTGACTTTAACGTTGTCGTCAGCCAAAGCTTGAATAAAGGCGGCCGTTTTGTCGTCTGCGGTTTGCACGGCAAGCGATAAAGCGGCAACTCGACCATCCAACTCACCGATAGTCAAGGCGGCTGCCTCGGCAGTGGTGAGTGCATGGCTACTGGTCAAAAAACTTACGGTGCAAAACACCGCAAGTATTCCAGTTACAAAGAACTTTTTAAACGTCATGGGGATGACTATGATTTCTTTGCTTTACTTCTTCACTGGATAGTCAGGCTTGACGTCGTTACCAGCGATGTATGGAGACCATGGCTTCGCCTTCACAGGGCCTGGTGTTTTCCAAACCACGTTGAACTGGCCGTCAGCCTTGATCTCGCCAATGAACACCGACTTGTGCAAATGATGGTTCTTTTCGTCCATCTTGCTGGTAATGCCTGATGGCGCTTTGAAAGTTTGACCTGCCATTGCTGCAATCACTTTGTCCGTGTCGGTGGACTTAGCCTTTGTCACAGCTTGCGCCCACATGTGAACACCAATATAAGTTGCTTCCATAGGGTCATTGGTCAGCGCTTTGTCTTTATGGCCAGCGATACCTTTGGCCTTAGCGTAGGCAGTCCATTTAGCAATAAACGCATCGTTAGTTGGATTTTTGATCGATTGGAAATAGTTCCAAGCAGCCAAGTGGCCAACCAGCGGTTTTGTGTCCACGCCGCGTAGCTCTTCTTCACCAACCGAGAACGCCACGACTGGCACGTCTTTAGCCTTCAAGCCAGCGTTACCCAGCTCTTTGTAGAAAGGAACGTTGGAGTCACCGTTAATCGTAGAGACTACGGCTGTTTTGCCGCCAGCAGCAAATTTCTTCACGTCAGCCACGATGGTTTGGTAGTCAGAGTGACCAAACGGTGTGTACTTCTCGTCGATATCCGAATCTTTCACGCCTTTAGACTTCAAGTAAGCGCGCAAAATCTTATTGGTTGTACGTGGATACACATAGTCCGTACCGAGCAGCACCCAGCGCTTAGCGCCGCCACCGTCTTTGCTCATCAAATAGTCAACGGCTGGAATCGCTTGCTGGTTAGGCGCTGCACCTGTGTAGAACACATTTTTGGAGAGCTCTTCACCTTCGTACTGCACAGGGTAGAACAAAAGGCCGTTCAATTCTTCAACGACTGGTAAAACCGATTTGCGTGATACAGAAGTCCAGCAACCAAACATGACCGAAACTTTATCTTGAGTCAGGAGTTGTTTTGTTTTTTCAGCAAACAGTGGCCAGTTAGAAGCTGGGTCAACCACCACAGGCTCCAGTTTTTTGCCAAGTAAGCCTCCTTTGGCATTGATCTCATCAATCGCCATCAAAACCGTGTCTTTCAAAACGGTTTCAGAAATCGCCATCGTGCCCGACAGGCTGTGAAGCACGCCGACCTTGATAGTGTCTTTGGATTGCGCAAAGCTTGGCAAAGCGACCGCAGTTGAGAGAGCCGATGCAACTGCAAGAGCCTTGAGAGTAAAACGACGATTCATATATCTTCCTTTAATAAAAAAAGTAACAACGTACAAAGAAACCGCCCATGTACAGTGGGTACCCTGCCTCATGCATAAGTTGTGCCAGATTTTGTAGATTCTGCTGGTGTAAACCCCAATACTTAAAAGGAATACTGGCATGTGATTTGCGTAAACTAAAGTCATGGAACTCACCCCACGCGAAAAAGACAAATTGCTTATCTTCACTGCCGCCCTCTTGGCGGAACGACGCAAGGCGCGTGGACTCAAGCTGAACTACCCTGAGAGCATTGCCCTTATTAGTGCCGCCGTCATGGAGGGTGCACGCGACGGTAAAACTGTCGCACAGTTAATGAGCGAAGGGCGCACTGTTTTAACGCGGACGGATGTCATGGACGGCATTGCCGACATGATTCCCGATATACAAATCGAAGCGACTTTCCCAGACGGCACCAAGCTGGTGACCGTACATCAACCCATAGTTTGATTGGAGATTTTTATGCACCATCTCAGTGTTCTTGTGTTCTCTTTATTGTTTACCGATGCGGCGCAGGCGCACGAGGGGCACGGCTTAGAAGGTGCGCATGCGCACCCAAGTGATGCATGGGGATTTTTGATGCTGGGGTTGGTGGTGGGCTTGGCGGTATGGTTTAGCCGCAAGAAATAAGAGGTCTCTCTATATGACACCCGGAGAATTTTTTGTGGACGCGGGCGAGCATGTGCTCAACCACGATCGAAGGTGTGTGACGCTCGTTGTGGCGAATACGGCGGATCGCCCGATTCAAGTCGGCTCGCACTATCACTTTGCCGAAGTCAATGATGCGCTGGGCTTTGACCGCGCCCAAGCAAGTGGCATGCGGCTCAACATTGCCTCGGGCTTGGCGGTTCGTTTCGAACCCGGGCAACAGCGCACGGTGGAGCTAGTGGACTATGCGGGAGGCCGCATGGTGTATGGCTTTCAAGGCAAAACACAAGGGGCAGTTTGATGGCAACGATTGGCAAGCGTGCCTACGCGGAAATTTTTGGCCCAACGATCGGTGACCGAGTACGCTTGGCCGATACCGAGCTGATCGTGGAAGTCGAAGCCGACTACACGCTGCGAGCAGGCAGCTACGGCGAAGAAGTGAAATTTGGCGGCGGCAAAACTATTCGCGATGGCATGGCGCAAAGCCAACGCATGCGGTCTGAGGGCGCAGTCGATTGTGTGATGACGAATGCGCTCATTCTTGATCACTGGGGCATTGTGAAAGCCGACATTGGACTCAAAGGCGGGCGCATTGTCGCCATCGGAAAAGCTGGCAATCCCGATGTGCAACCTGGTGTGGACATCATCATTGGCCCAGGCACTGAAGTGATTAGTTGTGAGGGCAATATCGTCACCGCAGGCGGTATCGATTCGCACATTCACTTTATTTGCCCACAGCAAATTGAAGCGGCACTGACCAGCGGCGTGACGACCATGCTGGGCGGCGGCACGGGACCCGCCACAGGCACATTTGCCACGACGTGTACGCCAGGCCCTTGGAACATTGAGCGCATGTTGCAAGCAGCAGATGCGTTCCCTATGAACATTGGCTATCTTGGCAAAGGCAATGCCAGCTTGCCAGCTGCGCTTCACGAACAAATCAATGCAGGTGTGATAGGTTTGAAGCTGCACGAAGACTGGGGCACAACGCCAGCCGCGATTAGCAATTGTTTGGATGTGGCTGACGAGACGGATACGCAGGTTGCGATTCATTCGGACACGTTGAATGAGTCAGGTTTTGTAGAAAACACGATTGCAGCCACTAAGGGACGAAGCCTTTGCGCCTTCCATACCGAAGGCGCAGGCGGCGGTCACGCACCCGACATTTTGCGCGTGGTCGGTGAGGCCAATTTTTTGCCAAGCTCGACGAATCCAACCATGCCCTACACAGTCAATACGCTAGATGAACACGTGGACATGCTGATGGTGTGCCACCACTTAGACGCAGGCATTGCCGAAGATTTAGCGTTTGCCGAAAGCCGCATCCGCAAGGAGACGATTGCGGCGGAAGACGTGCTACACGACCTAGGCGCGATCAGCATGATGTCCAGCGATAGCCAAGCCATGGGGCGCGTAGGCGAAGTGGTGATCCGCACGTGGCAAACGGCTAGCAAGATGAAGCAGCAGCGTGGGTCACTTCCTGAAGATTCGCAGCGCAACGACAACTTCCGTGCTAAACGTTACATCGCCAAATACACGATCAACCCCGCCATTGCGCATGGCATTAGTCACGAAGTGGGAAGCATTGAGGTAGGCAAGTTTGCCGACTTGGTGGTTTGGAAGCCCGCCTTCTTTGGCGTGAAGCCATCGCTCATTTTGAAAGGCGGCTTCATCGCGATGGCCGCGATGGGCGACCCGAGCGCCTCTATTCCTACGCCGCAGCCCGTGCACTATCGCCCGATGTTTGGCGCGTATGGCGGTGCGCTGGCACGCGGCTCGCTCACCTTTGTCTCGCAAGCTGGACTTGGTGCAGGAATCAAAGAAAAATTTGAACTTAACAAGACGCTGTCCGCAGTCAAAAACATTCGCGGCATTCGTAAACAGAACATGATTCACAACAGCTATTTACCCAAGATGGAAATCGACGCACAGACTTATTCGGTGCGTGCTGATGGACAGCTTTTGACCTGTGAAGCGGCGACGGTGTTGCCGATGGCACAGCGTTATTTCTTGTTTTAATTAACCTCATGATTCAAATTTCTAAATGTCTGCCGCAAGGCGGTGGCCTCGCGAAGGCAATGCTGGCAAGGGCTAGCGAGGTGGTGCTGGATTGGGATGTGCGACAAAAAAGCCGCTTTGAAACGATGGATTCACTCGGTCGCACACTCGGTGTGTTCCTGCCACGCGGCACGGTGATTCGTGGCGGCGATGTATTGGTGGGGGCAGATGGATCGATGGTTCGCGTGACAGCAGCGCCGCAATCGGTGCTCAAAATCACGCATTGCACGGAGCACGGAACGCCCTACGATTTGATTCGCGCCGCGTATCACCTGGGTAATCGTCATGTGCCGATTGAACTCAAACCCGAGCACCTCAAAATTGAACCCGATCATGTGCTGGCCGAGATGCTGCGTGCCATGCACCTCATCGCGCGTGCGGTTGATGAACCCTTTGAACCTGAGAGCGGCGCGTACAGTTCTGGTGGGCACGCACACCATGGGCACTCGCACGACCACCACGGACATGCCCACGCTCACTAGCTCGGGGCTCATGCAGCTCATGTGGCTCGCATCGCCTGCGCTGCCTGTGGGTGGCTTTGCTTACTCGGAAGGGCTAGAAGCCGCTGTGGATAAGGCTTTAGCCAATACCGAGAACACAGCAAAAGACTGGTTAGTCGATCAATTGCACTTGACGCTGGCACGCTCGGATTTAGCGGTGATTGCCAAAGCCATTAGCGCTTGGCGAGCGGATGATCGTGCGCAAGTCGAAGCGCTGAACGCTTGGATTTTGCAAACCCGCGAGACCAGCGAGCTGCGAGCGCAGACCGAACAAATGGGGCGCTCGCTGCTGGAGTGGCTACGCAATCACCCAAACGCCGACATGGGAAAAATCAATGGGCTCGCTGGATTGCAACCCACGTATCCATTGGCTTTCGCTTTGGCTGCCAGCCGCGTGGAAGCCTCTGTTTTGGATTGTGTGACCACCTTTGCTTTTGGTTGGGCGGAGAACATGGTGCAAGCCGCGATCAAGTCGGTGCCACTTGGGCAAAGCGCGGGGCAACGCATTTTGTCGGCTTTGGTTGCTGAAATACCTGCTGCCGTGCAGGCCGCATCCACATTGGCCGACCAGCCAGAGGCTCTCGCAAGTCAATCTACATATGGTTTGCAGGCCATGCAAGCTTTTTCTCCTATGCTTGCGATTCTTTCTGCGCAGCACGAAACGCAATACTCAAGGCTCTTTAGATCATGACCAACATCTCCAAACTTCATCACATTCCTAATCGGACTAAGCAACTACCGCCCCTGCGCGTCGGCATTGGCGGCCCCGTGGGATCGGGCAAAACGACTTTGCTGGAAATGCTCTGCAAGGCTATGCGGGACAAATATGACTTGATTGCCATCACCAACGACATTTACACCAAGGAAGACCAGCGCCTACTCACCGTGAGCGGCGCATTGCCTGCCGAGCGCATCATGGGCGTGGAGACAGGCGGCTGTCCGCACACGGCAATTCGCGAAGACTGCTCGATTAACTTGGAGGCGATTGACCGCATGCTGGTTGAGTTCCCTAATGCCGACATCGTGTTTGTAGAGAGCGGTGGCGATAACTTGGCCGCTACATTTAGCCCCGAGCTGTCCGACCTGACCATTTATGTGATCGATGTGGCGGCGGGCGAAAAAATCCCGCGCAAAGGTGGACCTGGTATCACCAAGAGCGATCTTTTCATCATCAATAAAACGGACCTTGCACCGCATGTGGGCGCAAACTTAGACATCATGCGCAGCGACACGGTGCGGATGCGCACCACGCCCGCTGGACTCAAGCCCTTTGTGATGACGAACTTGAAGACCTTAGTGGGAGTGGGCGAGGTGATGGCATTTATCGAGACTAAAGGCATGCTCAAAGCTGCTTAAATGGTGAGTGGCTTAAACTCGTCGTTTTAGCTATTTAGCGACTCGTGGTCGCCCTCGTCACAGTGATTTTTTTGCCTCACTCTTTTCCTCGATTATTATTGGCGCTAAGCCTTGCTGGCTATGGCTTTGCAGTAATCGCACAAACCCTCACTTCTAAAATACCGCCAGCAGCTCCAGTGACCTCTGTGGTTGGCGCTCCCATTTTTGTGCTCAATTCGTTGGATGCCACCATCAACGTGATTGACCCTAAGACGTGGCTTGTGATTAAAAAAATTGATACGGGCAAAGAGCCGCATCACTTTTATTTGAGTCCCGACGAAAAATCGCTCATCGTGGCCAATGCTGCCTCAGACTCATTAACGCTGCTCGACCCACGCACGGCAGAAGTGCAACGCGTGATTCGCGATATTCGCGATCCTTATCATTTGCGTTTTTCCCCTGATATGAAATGGTTTGTGACTGCTGCTAATCGGTTAGATCACATTGACTTGTATGAGTGGCAAAACACCGCTCCTGTGCTCAAAAAACGTGTGCGAACAGGCAAAACACCTAGCCATCTTTGGATTAACAGCAAAAGCACGATCTTGTATGCCACTATGCAAGATAGCGATGAATTGGTGGCGATTGATCTCCAGTCGCAAGCCATACTTTGGCGCATCAAAACAGGCAAACAACCCGCCGACATCTACGGCCTCGCAGACGATAAAACCTTACTGGTTGGGTTGACAGGCAGCGACGGGGTTCAGGTATTTGATGTGAGTGGCGCTGCGCCAAAGCTGACGCAAAAAATCCTAACGGGTAAGGGCGCACACGCCTTCCGCTCTGCGGGGGACAAGCGGCATGTTTATTTGAGTAATCGTATTGCCAACACGATTAGTAAGATTGACCTCACCACCCTCAAAGTTGTGGCAACGTATCCTGGCGGCAGTGGCGCGGACTGCATGGAAGTCATGGGCAATAAGTTACTCGTGACTTCGCGCTGGGAAAAGAAATTGACGGTGATTGATTTGACGAGTGGCAAAATTGAACGCCAAATCCCTGTTGGTAAATCGCCTCATGGCGTGTGGACGTTAGACCATACGCCTCGGGATTAGGCCTTTGACGAACTAGCCATGTTTGACGCACAGCAGTGGCTCTTTGAATCGGTTTTTCAGCCCGTGATGCTGTGGCTGGATATGGGCAGCTATGTGGAAGATGGCTACGGTGCGGCAGCATGGTGTTTATGGGGCGTGTTAGAAATTGCTGTGATTGCCTGCGTCTTAGTGCCGCTGCAGCGCTGGCGACCCGTAGAGGCAGTTGTCGATTCAGCCACCATCCGTGTGGACATGCTCTATACGTTTATTCACCGTTTGGGTTTATTCCGCTTATTTATGTTTTTAACGCTGGAGCCCTTGCTGGATGAGGCTTTCGGGGCATTGCGCTCTGGAAGTCTTGATATGGGTACGTTCCATCTCGATCAAGTTTGGCCTAGCTTGACGGACTATTCAGTCGTCAGTTTTTTCATCTATTTAATTGCGCTCGATTTTGTGGGCTATTGGATTCACCGCGCCCAACACGGTGTGCGTGTTTGGTGGGCGCTGCACAGTTTGCATCATGCTCAAGTGCAAATGACATGCTGGAGTGATAACCGCAATCACTTGTTGGATGACATCGTGGTTGACGTGCTATTTATTTGCGTGGCGTTCTTCATTGGTGTGAGTCCTAGTCAATTTGTGCTGATTGTGGTACTCACTCAGCTATCAGAGAGTTTGCAGCACGCGAATGTGCGCCTCTCCTTTGGGCGTATCGGCGAGCGGCTCTGGGTCAGCCCACGCTTTCATCGCTTGCATCACAGCGTCTCGCACGGTTTTGGTCATAACTTTGGTGTATTACTGCCTTGGTGGGATATGCTTTTTGGTACGGTGAATTTTGAGGATAGATATGACCCCACGGGCGTGGATGATCAGCCCGTGGCGGACTACGGACTCGGCTTTTGGGCGCAGCAGTGGTTAGGTTTGAAACGAATGGTGCGAGCATGATGCATTTAGACAAACAAACCTTGTGGGGCATTGCTTATGTCACTGTGGCGGCGGCTTCCTTTGCGACACTAGATACGGCGACTAAATTTGTTAGCGGTGCGGTGTCTTTCGCCGTAGTGATGTGGTTTCGCTTTGGTTTTCAACTTTTAACTACGGCTGTGTGGCTTAAACGCCAGCGCGGCTCGATTTTTCTACCTTCTAACGCCAAGCGATTGCAAATATATCGTGGCCTCTTGCTGACGTCCTCCAGCGTATTGGCGTTTTTTAGCTTGAAACTCATTCCCGTGGCTGACTTCACGTCCATCATGATGCTGACACCGCTCATCATGACGGTCGTTGCGGCGTTTGCAATGGCTGAAAAAGTTTCCCCGATGCGGTGGCTCTTTGTGATGATGGGCTTTACGGGTGCCTTGGTGGTGATCAGGCCCGGGCACGAAGCGTTTACTTGGGGATCCTTGATTCCATTATTGTTGGTCGCGACGAGTACGGGGTTTCAGCTACTGACCTATCGCTTGGCAAAGTTGGATGATGCCATGACGACGCATTGGTATACGGGGTGGATTGGTTTTGCTTTTGCAACTGTGGCGCTGCCCTTTGTGATTCAAGGCAATGTTTCTGCGTGGTTGGCTGCGGTGATGAGCGCATGGAGCGTCGTGGGTTGGTTAGTGTTGATTGCGATTTTTGCTACATTGGGACATGGCTTTTTAATTTTGGGTTACGCAAGAGCGCCCGTTGCAGTTCTCACACCTTATCTGTACGCTCAAATTCCGTTTGCGGTTTTGGGTGGTTGGTTGGTCTTTTCGCACAAATTAGATAGTTGGACTGCGCTTGGCATTGCGATCATTGCGATTAGCGGCGTGCTGGGCACATGGCTGACGGCGCGTGAGCGCCATGTTGATTTGCGTGTGATTTTGGATAATTAAACAAGGGGCCTAAGCATGAAGCTTTTATTGGATTCATTTTGGCGCGCAGCCCTGTACTGCTTGCACCCACGGGTCATGATGCTTTCTTTGCTGCCGCTCATTTTGCTCACCTTGGTTGGTGGTGCGTTGGGCTATTTTTTTTGGAGCACTGCTGTTGAGGCCGTCCGCCTATGGTTAGAGAGCTCAGGATTTTTTAGTACCATTTTGGATTGGCTGACACGTTTTGGCATGCAGAGCTTTCGTGCGGCTGCGGCCCCCTTTGTGGTGATTATTTTGGCAACGCCGATGCTGGTTTTGCTGGTGATGTTTGTTGTTGCGCTCATGATGACGCCTGCATTTTTAAAATTGGTCGCTATGCGACGATTTGACAAGTTGGCGAAGGCGGACGCTGGCCTTGCTTCATGGGTGCGTAGCGCGGCGTGGTCTCTGGTCTCGACTTTGATTGCCGCTCTGTTATTGCTGCTATCTATCCCACTGTGGTTTGTGCCACCACTCATTATGATCTTGCCACCGCTGATTTGGGGCTGGCTTACCTACCGCGTGATGAGTTTTGATGCGCTGTCTAGCCATGCCAGTAACGAAGAGCGCAAAACCATTATGAAAGAGCATCGCGGTGCCTTATTGTTTATTGGCGTTGTGGCGGGTTATTTGGGTGCGCTGCCTTCTTTGATATGGGCTCTGGGCGCTATGGCAGCTGTATTTGCGGTAATTTTGCTGCCTGTGATGCTGTGGCTTTACACCCTCGTGTTTGCGTTTTCGTCTCTTTGGTTTATCCACTATTGTTTGGCAGCATTAGAGCAACATCGAGCAGCGCAAATGCCAATCATTAACACTGAGGAAATCACACATGCCTAAATTTGGTCTCATCATCATTGGTGACGAAATTTTGTCTGGCAAGCGTGCCGACAAGCACATGAGCAAGGTCATCGAAATCCTTGTCAAACGTGGCTTAGAGCTCAGCTATGCCAATTACGTGGGTGATGATCCCGTGCGGATCACGGCTGCACTTAAAGCAGCATTTGAATCAGGTGACGTGGTGTTTTCTACGGGCGGCATTGGTGCAACGCCAGACGACCACACGCGGCAGTGCGCAGCCAAGGCGCTGGGGCGTGAGTTGCTGCTCCATCCACACGGTGCAGATTTGATCCGTGAGCGGATGCAAGACACGGCTCGCGAAAACGGCACACCTTATGAGCCTGAGCGAGACGACAATAAACATCGGCTGAATATGGCAGTGTTTCCTGCAGGAGCGGAGTTAATCCCTAACCCGTATAACAAGATTGCGGGCTTTAGTGTCGGGAGTGTGTACTTCGTCCCAGGCTTCCCCGTGATGGCTTGGCCGATGATGGAGTGGGTGTTGGATACGCATTACGCGCAGTATTTCAACAAGTCCCCGAATGCAGAGTGGTCGGTCATTGTGCAAGGCTCGATGGAAGCCACACTCACGCCGCTCATGGAGCAAATTGAAGCTGATTTTGTGGGCATCAAAGTGTTTAGTTTGCCTAGTGTCGATAGCCCTAAATATGGTCGGCACATTGAACTGGGCGTGAAAGGCGAGCCTGAATTGGTGAAAAAGGCCTATGCCGTGATGGTCTCAGGCTTGGGATTATTGAAAGCGGTTCTTTTGGATGAGCTAAAAAGGTGAATAAAGCAGAAGAAATTGCACCACTTATGTGCAATTCATTTGAAATTTAGCGTTTAAATTTCACTAGAATCAATGGTTTTGTAGCATCTAGTCGCGATCAACTCAAGCGCTAGACGTGGCACAAAATTTGCATTCACCCTACTTGTAATTTTTTATTTTTAACTTGGAGTAAGCATATGACTAAGACCGTCGCAGACGTGATGAAGATGGTGAAAGACAACGACGTTAAGTTCGTTGATTTCCGTTTTACCGATACCAAAGGCAAAGAGCAGCACGTGACCGTGCCTGTCTCGCATTTTGACGAAGACAAATTCACGTCAGGCCATGCGTTTGATGGCTCTTCGATTGCTGGTTGGAAGGGCATTGAAGCCTCCGACATGCAATTGATGCCTGATGCCAACACCGCCAACATTGATCCGTTCTTTGAAGAGCCGACCTTGTTCATGAGCTGCGACGTGGTTGAACCTGCTGATGGCGTGGCCTATGACCGCGATCCACGTTCGATTGCCAAGCGTGCTGAGGCATACCTCAAAGAAACAGGCATTGGTGACACCGCATTCTTTGGTCCTGAGCCAGAGTTTTTCGTCTTTGACGATGTGCGCTGGAATACTGACCAATCGGGCACGTTCTTCAAGATCAATGAATATGAAGCACCTTGGAACACGGGCTCCAAAATCGAAGGCGGCAACAAGGGACATCGTCCTACCGTCAAGGGCGGTTACTTCCCGGTGCCACCTGTTGACAGCATGCACGATATGCGCGGTGAAATGTCCTTGATTCTCGAATCTCTCGGCATCCCAGTCGAGGTGCACCACCACGAAGTGGCGGGTCCTGGTCAAAACGAACTCGGTACACGCTTCTCCACCTTGGTGCAGCGCGCTGATTGGTGCCAAACGCTCAAGTACGTGGTGCAAAACGTGGCTAACTCCTACGGCAAAACGGCGACTTTCATGCCAAAACCTATCGTTGGCGACAACGGCTCGGGCATGCACGTGCATCAGTCGATTGCAAAAGACGGCAAGAATTTGTTTGCTGGTGACGGCTATGCAGGTTTGTCGGAAACGGCGCTGTTCTACATTGGCGGCATCATCAAGCACGCACGTGCCCTGAATGCGATCACGAACCCAGGCACCAATAGCTATAAGCGTTTGGTTCCTGGCTACGAAGCACCGGTGAAGTTGGCATACAGCTCACGCAACCGCTCAGCATCGATTCGCATTCCGTTTGTGGCTAATCCACGCGGTCGTCGCATCGAGGCACGTTTCCCAGATCCGCTCATGAACCCGTACTTAGGCTTCTCGGCCATGCTCTTGGCTGGTCTTGACGGTATCCAAAACAAAATTCATCCGGGCGAAGCGGCTACCAAAGATTTGTACCACCTGCCACCAGAAGAAGACAAATTGGTACCAACCGTTTGCCATAGCTTAGATCAAGCCCTCGACTGCTTAAACGCAGATCGTGGTTTCTTGACGAAGAGCGGTGTGTTTACCGACAGCATGCTGGATGCATACATTGAGCTCAAGATGCAAGAAGTCACGCGCCTGCGCATGGCGACTCATCCGATTGAGTTTGACATGTATTACTCACTGTAAACAGGTTGGTTGCATGATCCAAAAAAGGGCAACTTCGGTTGCCTTTTTCATTCTGACTACCTTTGCTCTAGGCCATGCCCGTATTGGTTTAGCGCAGGAGGCTGTTTATCGCTGCGGAACAGAATATACCAATGATGCCGCACGTGCGAAACAAGAGAAATGCAAATTATTAGAGGGCGGTGCAGTTGTGACCGTTCCTGCGCATAAACGGACAATAGAGGTTGTGAAACCTGCTAATCGGACTTTGACTTTGGGCAAAACGAAGACTAGCGAGCAAGAAGTGCTACAAAAGCAGCGCGACAGTGACTCTAGAGCCATCATTGAGTCGGAGCTTAAAAAAACAGAATCGCAGTTGATTGATTTGCGTAAGCAATACGCAGGCTTATCTAGCCAGCAAGACTTGGATCGCAAGCTCGCGCTTAAGCAGCAAATGGCTCGTGCTGAGGCAGATGTGGCAAGCTTGAAGAGAGAGCTCAAGCGATGAGTGCAGCACGTACTCCCCCTGCGACTTCGCTTGCCTTGCTTGATGGGCTCAGTACGCCGATCGTGGTCGCGCAGGTCAATGGCTGTATCGTTTTTTTGAATGCGGCTTTGGAGTCGTTACTCGGCATTTCACGTAAACAAGTTGTTGGTAGTTTGTTGGCTGATTTGTTTGTTGAGCGCGAGACCTTAATACAAGCCGTCGGCAACGCATTTGAGCATCAGTTTGCCACTCTGAAATTGCAAACAATCATGCAAGTAGGGCGCTCGGATACGCTAGGTGTGGAGTTAATTTTTTCTATCCATGATGCTGGCACACTCTTTATTGAAATGACGCCAATTGATCCCGTGGTGGCCGATCAAAACGAGGTCAATAAGGAGTTGCTACGTAACCTTGCACACGAAATTAAAAATCCTCTCGGCGGTATTCGCGGTGCAGCGCAATTGTTGCAAATGGATCTCTCCGACAAGTCGCTCATCGAGTACACACAAGTCATCATCCACGAGGCGGATCGGCTGCAAAGCCTTGTCGACAGGCTCTTAGCACCACACCGTCAGCCACATGTCGTGGGGATGGTGAATGTGCATGAAATCTGCGAGCGTGTGCGGCAATTGATCTTGGTGGAGTTTCCTCAGGGTTTAACCGTGGTGCGTGATTACGACGCGTCTATTCCCGAATTTGAAGGTGACCGAGAGCAGCTGATCCAAGCTTTGCTCAACATCGCACATAACGCCGCTCAGGCGTTGGAAGAGCGCATTGCCGATAGCAGCGCTAGGCTCACATTTAAAACGCGCATTGGACGCCAAGTCTTGTTGGGAAAGGCACGTCATAAGTTGGCACTAGAGTTGCATGTCATAGACAACGGCCCTGGGGTGCCAGCGGAGATTAAAGATCGCATCTTTTATCCACTGGTCACAGGGCGTGCAGGTGGCTCAGGGCTTGGCTTGTCGTTGGCACAGAACTTTGTGCAGCAGCATGCCGGTGTGATTGAATGCGAAAGCGTGCCAGGACTGACGGACTTTAAGATGGTGATGCCACTCGTGGCATAAATAAGGGTGAGGGGACAAGGTTATGAAAGAAATTTGGTTGCTGGACGATGATGCGTCTATCCGCTTTGTGCTGGAGAAGGCCTTGGCGCGAGAAAAATTGCCCACACGCAGTTTTGTTCACCCCAAAGAAGTACTCGAAGCCTTAGGCGATGTAGAACCCACTCGCCAACCTTCTGTTTTGGTGAGCGATATCCGCATGCCTGGTGGCTCGGGCCTTGATTTATTGGCCAAAATTAAAATCCAATATCCGCTTCTGCCCGTCATCATCATGACGGCATTTTCTGATTTAGATAGCGCTGTATCGGCTTTTCAAGGCGGCGCGTTTGAGTATCTGCCCAAACCCTTCGATGTACCCCGTGCGGTCGAGCTGATACAGCGTGCCGTGAGCGAGAGCGAACGAGAGTCTGACGCCACGACCAACGTACCTTCTACGCCAGAAATGATGGGGCAAGCGCCTGCCATGCAAGACGTGTTTCGTGCCATTGGGCGCTTGAGCCAAAGCAATGTGAATGTGCTGATTACAGGTGAGTCGGGGACGGGTAAAGAGTTGGTTGCACATGCCTTGCACAAGCATTCGCCGAGAGCTAGCGGCGCATTCGTGGCGATTAACGCCGCAGCGATTCCCAAAGATTTGCTTGAGAGCGAGCTTTTTGGTCACGAGAAGGGCTCCTTCACAGGCGCTCAGGCCACGCGGCGCGGGCGTTTCGAGCAAGCCGAGGGCGGCACACTCTTTTTAGATGAAATTGGAGATATGCCACTAGAGTTGCAGACACGCCTTTTGCGCGTGCTCTCCGATGGTCATTTTTACCGCGTGGGTGGCACTAGTGCCATCAAAGCCAATGTGCGCGTGATTGCGGCGACACACCAAGATTTGGAACGCCGCGTGAAGCACGGCGGTTTTCGCGAAGATTTGTTCCACCGTCTCAATGTCATTCGCTTACGCTTGCCACCGCTACGTGAGCGCAGCCTTGACATACCGATGCTGACACATCACTTTTTGCAAGTGAGTGCCAAGCAACTGGGTGTCGATGCCAAACGAATTAGCGAGTCAGCACTAGAGATGTTGACCAGCTTTGCTTTTCCTGGAAACGTGCGCCAGTTAGAGAATATCTGCCATTGGTTGACTGTGATGGCGCCTGGACAACTGATCGAGACCAAGGATTTGCCACCTGAAGTGCTGGCAACGCCGTTGAAAATTGCTCCTGAAAAGTCTGTGGAGGAGAGTCATTCGCAAGTGCCAGCACAAGCACAGAAGACGGTCAGCTCATCGGCTGACTCATCCACTTGGGAAGAAGCTGTGCAAGCGCTGACGCTACAAATGATGCAGGCTAAAACCCCTGATGTGTGGGAAGCGCTGTGCAAACGCTTTGAAACTGCCATGATTCAAGCGGCACTCTTGCATACGGGTGGGCGCAAAGTAGAGGCAGCCGCGCAACTAGGGATGGGGCGCAACACGATGACGCGAAAGATTCAGGAGCTGGGGCTAGAGTAATTCCTTCAAGGCAGCGCTGACACGGTCAAGTACCTCGTCCCAATCACCTGTTTCTTTTTGACGGAATAGACGGGCACTTGGATACCAAGGACTGTCATCCCGGTTCTCTAGCCAGCGCCAGCACCCCTCAAACCTTGAAAGAATCCAAACGGGCTTGCCTAGCGCTCCCGCTAAATGAACGACTCCCGTGTCGACGCTCACGATCAAATCCAAATTGGCAATCAACGCGGCGGTATCAGCCCAATCGTGCAAGTCACGCGTCCAGTCCCAAAGCTCAAAGCTAGGCATGATTGCTTGATCGGGACATTCATCTTTTTGAAGGCTAAAAAACTGCACGCTTGGGATGCCGCTCAGCCTTGCTAATGCACGAGGGTCTATCAAGCGCTGTTGATTGATATGGCTTGCTTCAAGGTTGTTTTGTGGGCGACTACCTGACCATACCAAGCCCACACGCAGGTGGCATGCCGGCAGAGCTGCTATTCTTTTTTGCCAGACTTCTACATCCGCTGGATCAGCCACAAGATAAGGCTGGGATGGAATTTTTTCTATCGTATCCGTGCTGCAGATCAATGGTAGTGACATGACGGAGCAGTGCGCATCATGCGCTGGCACGGGGTTGGTTGTGGAGGTTATAACGACATTTGGCAGCGGAAAGGATTGCGCAAAGAGCCGACGCAACAAAGGATGAACCACCCAATGAACTTGCGCCACGCTTTGAGCAATCTGTGGGACATAACGGCAAAATTGCAGCATGTCACCAAAGCCTTGCTCAGACCAAAGCAAAATATGTTTGCCTTTCATCGTCTCTAGAGTCCACGTGGGTGGTGAGAATTTGTAATAAGGATTCGGCGGCGTCTCGTCAAATTGAATGCGCCACTCGTAGGCGGGCCAACCGCGTGCGAAATCTCCCGCAATCAGCGCACAGTGTGCCTTGGCAAGGTGCGCATAGGCCATGGTGGGATAGAGCGCAATGACCTTGTCGTAAGCCGTAATGGCGGCTTCGTACTGCCTAGACTTTTGCAGCGCGAGCCCATGCCCGTAATGCAAGATCGGAGCGTCGGCATTGAGCCGCAGCGCTTGTTCATAGGATTCTTGCGCGGCCAGATAGTTGCCTGCGGCAATGTGAGCCGCACCCGCGTCTGCATACGCGCGCGCGGCATCGCTCATAGCTTGAGTTTCATCACCACAGGCGTGTGGTCGCTGGGGCGTTCGTTTTTGCGCGGTGTTTTATCAATCTCACATGACGCCACGTGGGCTTTGAGCGCATCGCTGGCCAGCACATAGTCAATGCGCAGTCCTCGGTTACGTTTAAATCCAAAATCACGGTAATCCCACCAGCTAAAGGTTTTTTCAGCTTTCACGCTGGAAGGATTGGGATTGCATTGACGATGCGTATCGCTAAAACCCAGCGCCAACAAGGCTTTGAGGTGATCGCGCTCTGCCAATGTGTGGTGAATCGTCTCCCGCAGACCGTCAGGATCCCAGCTATCCGCATCGTCAAACGTGATGTTGAAGTCCCCCATAACCACCACACGTGGGTTGGCTTCTAACTCAGCACGTAAATAATCCCGCATGCCTCGTAGCCAGCTCATTTTGTATTCAAACTTGTCCGTGCCTGGCGCGTGACCGTTGACAAAATAGGCATTTACCACTCGAATGTCACCCTGTGCGCAGGGCACGGTTGCCGCAATCACGCGAGATTGTTCGTCTGCAAAATCCGGGATGTTTTTGACGACATTCGCAACGTCCGACTTCGTTAAAAGTGCCACGCCGTTGTACGTCTTTTGTCCAAAAAAAGATGCCTTGTAGCCCACGTCCAGTAGGGCTTGCAGAGGGAATTTATCGTCGGACATTTTGAGTTCTTGCAAACCTAAGACGTCGACAGGATTGGCAGCTAGCCAGTCAATCACCTGCGGCAGTCGCACGGTGAGTGAATTGACATTCCAAGTGGCAAATTGCATGTTGAAGTGATTGTGAGTTTAGATATGCAATCCAGCCAGCACACCCACCAAAACGCCCGCAAACGCAACAAAGTACATAGCGCGCTCTAACCACTTGCGGCGTGTGAGTAGCGCAATCGCAGCCAAAGCAATTGCCACTTGCAACACCGTCGTGGCCTGTGCCCAGCGGTGGTGCTGATGCATTTGCTCGTCCGATTGCTTATCCCAATCCTTTGACATTGCTTCGTGTTTTTCAGCGTCTTTCTGAATCTCTTTTTTCTCTTTTTCGTAGCGGTCAATTTTTTCGTTGTACTTGTTTTGTTTGTCTGCGGGTGCAAGATCGCGTGCTAACTCGGAGAGCGACTGCTTAGTACTCTTCGATTGGAAGTAATTCCATTGATTCGATGCTTGTGCTTTCTCTAGCGCCGCATTGTTTTTAAATAAGCCCGCATTGGCCTGCGTTGCACCGCCCATGTACGAAAAGATGGCGCCAACGGTGGCAAGAATCGCCGTAAACATAGCGATACGGTTGGTAGAGAAACCATCGTCGCCCTGTGCGCCATGATCGCTGTGACCTTGCGTGGCGTGTTCAATCGCGTGGTCGTGTGGGCCGTGAACGTGAAATCCGCCTGATGACATAAGTTTCTCCAAAAAAATGAATGAGCTTATTGTGCCCGTGTGTATGTGGCAAAAGCAAAGCGAAGGCCATTTGCTGCCGTGTGTGCTTCGCGGCTCTTCTCTATCCATGTGGAATCAAGTTTTGGCGCAAACGCATCACCTGCAAAATCGGCATCAATGTGTGTGACAACAATTTGGCTGGCAAGCGGCAATGCTTGAGCATAGATTTGTGCACCACCAATCACCCATACAACGGAATGCTGGGAGGCCATATCCAGTGCGGCTTCTAGCGATGCGACGACCTGCAAGCCAATACCCACATGGCCTTCCAAGAAATCGGCTTGGCGGGAAATTACAATGTTTGTACGGCCTGGTAGTGGACGGAAACGCACGGGGAGTGAATCCCACGTCTTGCGCCCCATGATGACAGGTGCGCCAAGCGTCGTGCGTTTAAAGTGCGCCAAGTCTTCAGGCAAATGCCAGGGCATAGCCCCATTCAATCCTATGACGTGGTTGTGAGCTTCAGCCCAAATCAAGTTGATATTCATGTGTTCAATTATCACTATCAAGCATTGTTTTAGCGTTTGCCAAGACTACGGCTTAGCAAGATTACAGGGATGAGTCCCACTAGCACCAATGCCAATGCAGGCAGCGCCGCTTCGCCCAATCGCTCATCACGTGCCAACTGGTAGGTCACTACAGCCAAGGTATCAGAGTTAAAGGGACGCAGCACCAAGGTGGCAGGCAACTCTTTCATCACATCGACAAACACGAGTAGCGCAGCCGTGAGCACTGAGCGTTTGAGTAGCGGCGCGTGTACGGTGCGCAATAACTCAAACTTGTTGGCTCCCAGCATGCGCGATGATTCATCTAAGCTTTTAGGAATGCGGCTGTAGCCACTTTGCAGGGTTTGCACCGTCACGGCATTAAAGCGGACTAGGTACGCCCAGATTAGTCCTGCGCTAGTGGCCGTGAGCCAATAGCCAACGCGTAGTTCTGGGAATCTTTCTTGAAACCAAGCCAGCGGAAGCAGCAGACCCACCACGATCACGGTGCCTGGAACCGCGTATCCTAAAGATGCCAACCTGGTCACGGTAGCCAGCGATTGGCTGGCGTAGACGCGGCTTAGAAATGTCAGAAGCAGGCCGCATGCCACAGCCAAAACCGCAGTGATACTGGCAAGACGCAAGCTATTGCCCGACCACTGAAAGAACGCGGCCCAAGGCATCACGACATCTTGTGATTGGCTTTGCAGGCCTAGTGTGTGGAGCATGAGTAGCACGGGAACAATGAAGCCCAACAACACGGGAATGGCGCACAGGATTTGAGCCACAACGGCATTTTTCCCCTCCAGCTGCATAGCCGTCGTCTGCCCAGCTCCAGCGCGTGCGCCTTTAGTGGCCGCAAAGCGAATTTTGGCTTGCGAGCTTTGCTCAATTTTTAGCAACATAGCGACCACAATGAGTAGTACGGTTGCAAGCTGCGCGGCTGCTACGCGGTTATCCATCGCAAGCCAAGCTTTAAAAATGCCAGCGCTAAAAGTTTGCACGCCAAAGTAGCTGACCACACCAAAATCGGCCAAGGTCTCCATCAATACCAAAGCTACACCTGCCGCAATGGCGGGGCGAGCTAAGGGCAGCGCCACGCGAACAACCCTTTCACGTAGCGGCGAGCCCAGTAGCCGCGCCGCCTCCATCAGCTGTCCTGCACGCTCCGACAATGCGGTGCGCACTAGCAGATAGACATACGGGCTTAAGGAAAACGAAAAAACAAGCGCTGCGCCGCCGATGCTACGAATCTCGGGCAACAGCGCACCTTGCAGTCCCAAATTACTGCGCATCCAAGTTTGCAAGACGCCGCTAAATTGCAAAAAATCGGTATAGGCATAGGCGACCACGTAGGCGGGTATGGCAAGCGGCAGTAAGAGCGCCCACTCAAAGATCGCCTTGCCTCGAAAATCAAATAGCGTGACCAGCACAGCACTCGAAGTTCCCATGATGCCAGCCGTGAGTGCGACCATGGCGCACAACAAAACTGTATCAAGCATATAGCTAGGCAGCACCGTTTGCCACATCTCTGCCAGCACGGATAGCCCCGTGTAGTCGCCAGCAATCACTCCCAGCCATGGAAGCATTAACGCAACTAGCGGCAGGACAAGCACTAGCGTGATGCCAGCCAGCACCACTATCATGCAGACTTTGCCGACAAGATGGAAAAAGCTGTCGCCTCTTAAAATCATTTTTATGTATCTAGAAATTAAACAACTTGGCGTGCGCTACGGCAAAGTGGCAGAGCACGCGCATCCTGCCGTTGCAGCGGTGGGTTTGGGTTTGGCTGCGGGTGAAATTGGTGTCTTAATTGGGCCATCGGGGTGTGGGAAAACGACACTGCTGCGTGCTGTCGCTGGGTTGGAGCGTGTCTCAAGCGGCAGTATAACCATCGCAAACCGCGTGGTCAGTAGCCAAGAGGCGCATGTGCCGCCAGAAGATCGACGCATTGGCATGGTGTTTCAGGATTACGCACTTTTCCCGCACTTAGATGTCGCCAGGAATGTAGGGTTCGGCCTGCGGTATCTAGATCCGGCGCAGCGAAAAATGCGTGTTTTAGAGGTGTTGCAGCTGGTGGGACTTGCTGGGCAGCAGCATCGTTATCCGCATGAGCTGTCGGGCGGTCAGCAGCAGCGTGTGGCCTTAGCTAGAGCACTAGCGCCTAAGCCCACGCTATTGCTTTTGGATGAGCCGTTCTCTAATTTGGATGTGGAGCTTAGGGAGCGCCTATCCCATGAAGTAAGGGCTATCCTAAAAGCGGAAGGTACAACCGCGCTATTTGTGACCCATGACCAGCTAGAAGCGTTTGCGATTGGCGACGTCATTGGCGTGATGGACCAGGGGCAATTGCACCAGTGGGCTGACGCTTACACGCTTTATCACCGTCCCGCGACGCGGTTTGTGGCAGACTTTATTGGCCATGGCGTGTTCGCTACCGCAAAAATAGAAAACCACCTTGAGAACGGTACCCTGCATAAGCATGTGGTGACGGCTCTAGGCGAGCTGCATGACATCAGCCCAGAGGAGCTGGCAAGCTTGTCCATTGGTGAGTGCGACGTTTTGCTGCGCGCTGACGATATCGTTCACGATGATGCGTCTCTTGTACAGGCGCAAATTATTCGCAAAGCCTTTCGTGGTTCTGAGTTTCTCTACACCTTGCAACTCAAAACAGGAGAGATCGTCATGGCGCATGTCCCTAGCCACCACGATCACCAGCTTGGCGAGTGGATTGGTATCCGCCCCGAGGTTGACCACGTGGTGACATTTCCCAAAATGATGTGATTTTAAATTTAATAATGAGAACCATTCTCATTTGAGCGTTACAATTGAACTCCATTAATTTTTATATGAAGGTCAATTCTCGTGAAACATCTCTCTCTAGCAATTCTCGGTAGCCTGTGTTTCGGTTTGATGGGGTCATCGGCAGTATTGGCTCAAACCAAGTCTGAGCCAATACTTAATCTTTATTCAGCCCGTCATTACTCGACAGACGAAGCGCTCTACAGCAACTTCACCAAAGCAACAGGCATAAAAATTAACCGTATCGATGCAGATGATGCGGGCATCTTGGTGCGATTGAAGACCGAAGGCGCAAGTTCGCCAGCCGATGTGATTTTGCTGGTCGATGCGGCGCGTCTCTGGCGTGCCGATGTGGATGGCTTGTTTCAACCGACCAAATCAACCGTGCTCGAGTCATCTATTCCTGCTCAATACCGCGCCAAAACAACACCTGAGGGCGCAACTTGGTTTGGGTTCTCAACCCGCGCACGAGTCGTTGTTTATGACAAAACGAAAGTGAAGCGTGCAGATGTTGATACATATGAAAAATTAGCATCACCTGCCAATAAAGGCAAGCTCTGTGTGCGCACAGGCTCGCACCCGTACAACTTGAGTTTGTTTGGTTCTGTCGTTGAGCATTTGGGCGATAAGGCGGGCGAAGAGTGGCTCAAAGGTTTGGCGGGTAACTTGGCACGCAAGCCACAAGGCGGCGATACCGATCAAATTAAAGCGGTTGCCTCGGGTGAATGCGGTTTTGCGCTCACCAATACGTATTACGTGGCACGCTTGATGCGCTCAACCAAGCCTGAAGATGTTGCACTCATTGAAAAGATTGGCGTGATGTTTCCCAATCAGGCAAGCTGGGGCACGCACGTCAATATCGCTGGCGGAGCGGTTGCTAAGTATTCCCCAAACAAGGTCAATGCAGTCAAGTTTTTAGAGTATTTAGCGAGCACCGATGCGCAAAACTATTTTGCGAATGGTAATAACGAATGGCCTACTGTCGCGAGTGTCAAAGTGTCTAATCCTGCGCTTGCGGCCATGTCTGGGCAGGCGGGCGGCGTGTTTAAGGCAGAGATTTTGCCTTTGTCCGTCATCGGCATGAATCAGGTCAAAGTGCAGCAAATGCTGGACCGTGTGGGGTTTAAGTAACCTATTTGGTCAAAATAAGCTTCCCCGCCTGCGTGATCTGCAGGCGGTAGATGATGCCGTTGTGGTTGATGGATACCGTTTTCTGCCCACGCAAAATAGCTGCACTATTCAGGATTGAAGTCGCACTTGGCGTGTCACTTACAGTGGGTAAGAGGGGTGAGGTGTGCGACATAGAGAGCTTTAGTTTTTAGGCTCGGTAATAAAGCCGATTTTCCGAAGCCCCGCCTGCTGAGCTGCTGCCATGGCTTGTGCGACACGCTCATAGCGAACGCTTTTATCGCCGCGAATATGCAGCTCGGGCTGTGGATTTTGCGTCGAGGCAGCTTTGAGTTGAATCGGCAAATCTGTATCCGTGACGGCCGCTTCGTTTAAGAAGTAAGCGCCTTGCGCATCCACGCTCAGGCGCAGTGTTTCGGGCTTGATGTTTTGCGCTTCATTGGTCGCGCGGGGCAAATCCACGTTGACCGAATGCTTCATCACGGGGATGGTGATGATAAAAATAATCAAAAGCACCAGCATGATGTCCACCATGGGTGTCATATTAATTTCGTTCATCACGTCGTCGCTATCGTCTTGTGTTCCAAAGGACATAGTGTTTCTCAGTTTATTTTGGTTTTTGGCTAGTGCGTTGCTTGAGCAATACGCGTGCCCGTCACGAAGTACGCGTGCAGGTCGTGTGCAAAGCGATTGAGTTTTTGCAATACGCCCTTGTTGCCGCGTACTAAGGCGTTGTAACCCAGCACGGCAGGAATGGCAACGGCCAATCCCAAAGCCGTCATGATGAGAGACTCGCCAATCGGCCCTGCCACCTTATCAATTGTGGCTTGTCCCGCAGCGCCGATAGAGAGCAGTGCGTGATAGATGCCCCAGACTGTGCCAAATAAACCAACAAACGGCGCAGTCGAACCGACAGATGCCAAGATTGCCATGCCCGATTGAAGTTTGGCAGTGAACTCGTCAATAGCATTTCGCAGCGTACGCGTGACCCAGTCGCTCACGTCCAAGGTGTCATGCAAATGGGCTTTGGTGTTGCGATGGTGCAGCGTCGCTTCACGCCCTTCTAATGCCAGCTGCCTAAAGGGGCTGCTGGGGTCGCTACCTAATTTTGTCAAACCTGCGCTCAAGTCTTCGCTATGCCAAAAATCTTCCGCTGCTTTTGCAATGCGTTTGTATTTAATGACATCTAATGTTTTGATAACAATGACCATCCAAGACGCAAGCGACATGATGAACAGTAAAAGTGCCACTGTTTTAGTGACGATATCGCCTTGGCTCCAGACGTTGGCAAGGCCGAATTGGGTGTTCATAAATGGGGACTCCGCTATAAAAAAGATCGAAAAATAATTAACCAAGCACCCAATTGAAGGGGACGTTAAACCACATGGCCTCTGGCACGCCAGCCCGTTTGCCAGGTACAAAATGCCAGCGCATGACGGTACTGAGTGCTGCCTGATCAAGTCTGTCAAAACCGCTAGATTTGGCGATATCTGCTTGCTTCGGCACGCCATCAATACCAATCAATACCTTGATCACGCTACGCCCTTGTTCGTTTAAACGCCGACTCATGGCTGGATAGGCAGGCTTTGGGTTTTGCAAATAGTCGGCGTCGCTAGAGGGCAATTGCACGGTGGGCTGCGCTACGGCTACCGTAGCGGCTACAGGTGTTGCAGCTGCTGGCACGGGTGCGGGCGGGGCAACGGTGCCCGTAGGGGCGCTGGGTGCAGGGGGTGTCTTATCCACTACTGCCTGCAGCTTGGGTGCAGGGTGCGGCGGTGTTGGTACTGGCAATTGGACAGGTTTTTTTTGCTGTGCAAGAGGTTCCGGGAGGGATACCAGTACTTCAGCAGGAATGACGATATCAGCTGCACGCATGAGTAAGCCGCTTTGCAGCGCGGCAATAAGGCCTGCATGAAGCAGCAATAGGACTGCTGCAATGATGGCGTTACGGTTCAGTTTCATACCAAACGTAAGTAAGCAAGCACCAAGGCCAAGCTACTGGAGGCGGTAAATATGGACGCACCGATCGCCCGTCTGCGATTAGTTTGTACCCAGAGCAATACACCCGAAATCGATAAAAAGATCATGCTGCCAGCCAATGTGTCCACCAGCAAAATCCATGGAATACTCATTCCAGTACCCTTATGCAAACTGTTAAGTGTGCCGATAACGCCGTTGGCCGTTGTTGTTATTCCCACCGAACGGTTGCCGCTCCAATAGTCGGCTTGAATAATGCTGTTTGGACCGCCAAAGTTAAATACCCAGCGCTCGGGTTGCATGGCTTTGTCGCCCCAAGGCAGAGGCTTTGCATGCTCAACCCGCATTGAATTAGCTGGTTGACTCAAAGCTAATGTTTTTTGTAGCCAAACGTTCATTTCTTGAGTGTTAGCTGGGGCGGGGTCTGGTAATGCAATTTGAGCGTTGGTGCGCACATGTGCAACTGGCAGTTTGAGAATGTTACGGTGATTCAACCAAATACCGCTAAAACCAAATAGTAAGCCGAGCACAGCACCCCATAGACCAATCCAGCCGTGGCTTGTACGCAACCAGTAGATAAATTTTTGATAATTCATGGCTCAAAAATTAGTTCATCATGCCCATGTTCTGTCCCATCACCCCAGCACCCGATGCACCACCGCCTGTTCCTTTGGGGCTGATGCCTTTCGGTTGTACCACCGTCAAGATAGAGCGGTGACGCACAGCATCAAATTTTTTACCTTCAAACTCACCACCCAATGCTTCTTTGTAGATGACTTCTAAAACGTATTGACCCTGCCAAGGCAGCATCACTTTGACTTTTCCCGCGTCGTCAGTTTTATGCTCTTGCTCCCAGTCATTCGGCGCGTAGATGACGAGTTTATT
>JANPAS010000163.1:0-14584 GCA_031430035.1 Comamonadaceae bacterium
TATAGGGAAAGCCCTAGTCTTAGAGGTTTAAATTTCCGCTCCAATGGCAAGTTGAATTTTGAAGCACCATCTTTTTTACTAATGGAGAATTTTCATGGCTGATATCACAACAAAAACTTCTACTCGCCGCGGAATGCTGAAGGGTGCAACTGCTGCTGCAGTGGGCACCGCAGCACTTGCTGCACCGATGATTTCGACGGCGCAAACGACGACGACTCTGCGTTTCCAGTCCACTTGGCCTGCCAAGGATATCTTTCATGAATACGCGAACGACTTCGCGGGTCGCGTGAATGCGATGTCTGGTGGCAAGCTCAAGATTGAAGTGCTGCCATCGGGTGCAGTTGTTCCAGCTTTCCAGTTGTTAGATGCTGTGAACAAGGGTACTTTGGACGGTGGTCATGGCGTGGTGGCTTATCACTATGGCAAGCAAAATGCATTGGCTTTGTGGGGTTCTGGCCCAGCATTCGGCATGGACCCAAATATGGTATTGGCATGGCACAACTACGGCGGCGGTAAAGCGTTACTCGAAGAAATCTATAAATCCATTGGCATGGATGTGGTGTCTTACCTGTACGGTCCAATGCCAACTCAGCCCTTTGGCTGGTTCAAAAAGCCAGTGTCTAACGTGGCGCAAATGAAGGGTGTGAAGTTCCGTACCGTTGGTTTGGCTGTTGATATGTACACCGACATGGGCGCAGCAGTGAATCCGCTACCAGGCGGCGAAATTATTGCCGCGCTAGACCGCGGTTTGATCGATGCTGCTGAGTTCAACAATGCAACTTCGGATCGTATTTTGGGATTCCCAGATGTGACTAAAAACTGCATGCTGCAATCGTTCCACCAGTCGGGCGAGCAATTTGAAATTTTGTTTAATAAAACGAAACTCAATGCGTTGCCTGCTGAGTTGCGCGCCATTATTGACGTTGCAGTTCAAGGTTCTAGTGCGGACATGAGCTGGAAAGCCATTGACCGCAACTCCAAAGACTATGAAGAACTTAAAAAGCAAGGGATTAAGTTTTTCAAAACGCCTGACGCTATCTTGAAGGCGCAATTAGCATCTTGGGACAAAATCATCGCTAAAAAAGGCGGGGAAAATCCATTGTTTAAAAAGGTACTTGATTCACAGAAAGCGTACGCATCACGCGCCAGCAAATGGCAAAACGACTACATGGTGGACTTCAAAATGGCTTACAACCATTATTTCTCAGGTAAAAAAGCGTAACTTAAGCGTCGCGGACGTGTCTCCTGCGTAGGGTATTACGTAGAAGCACGTACGCTTGCTTCAACGAAAATAACCAGCCACTCCTAATGGGATGGCTGGTTTATTTATTTCCACATGTGTTTTAAAAATATGAACGTACAAAAATTACTTCACACGGCTGATGCGATCAGCACGTGGGTGGGCAAAGCTTTTGCTTGGCTCATCGTGGTGTTGATGCTGCTCGTAGTAGTCGAGGTGTTTAAGCGCTATGCGCTGAATGCGCCGACTGCATGGGTGTTTGATGCTAGCAATATGCTCTACGGCGCACTATTCATGATGGGCGGTGCTTACACACTAGCGCATGATGGCCATGTGCGTGGAGATTTTTTGTATGGCAATTTTCCTCCGCGTAAGCAGGCGACGATTGATTTGATTCTTTACGTGGTCTTCTTCCTGCCAGGCATTGCAGCGCTGACTTGGGCTGGCTGGACATTTTTTAGTGAGTCTTTGGCCATTAACGAACAAACGTTTAATGCTGATCCGCTGCCCGTTTACCCGTTTAAGTTCATGATTCCTTTTGCAGGCGCAATGGTGCTGATGCAAGGCTTGGCTGAAATTGTGCGCTGCGTGGTTTGTATTCAAACTGGCGCTTGGACGCCTCGTCTCAAAGACGTTCAAGAGTCCGATGTGGTTGCGCAGCAGCTGTCGAGTAGCGAGTCTGTCGATGATGAGGCGAAAGCGCTTGCCATCGAAAGCTCTAAGAATTTGAAGGGTTAAGAATATGAGTAATGCTGCACTTGGACTGACGATGCTTTGTCTCATCGTGGTGGTCATCATGATGGGCTTTCCTACGGCGTTCACGTTGATGGGCCTTGGGATGATGTTTGGATTCGTGGCTTTTTACGATCCAAATGCCTCTTTTTTATCTAACAAAATCTTTACCTTGATGGTGCAGCGCACCTTTGGGGCGATGAATAACGATGTCTTGCTCTCTATTCCGCTATTTGTCTTGATGGGATACATCATGGAGCGCGGGGCACTCGTGGACAAAATGTTCCACAGCGTGCAGTTAGCGTTTCGACATTTGCCCGGCTCGCTTGCGATTACCACGCTTGTGATTTGCACTTTTTGGGGTATTGCATCGGGTTTGGTCGGCGCCGTGGTGGTGTTGATGGGCGTCATTGCGATGCGTCCGATGTTGAACGCGGGCTATGACACGCGCTTGGCTGCCGGTGTGATTACGGCTGGCGGAACACTGGGGATTTTGATTCCTCCGTCCGTGATGATTATTGTGTATGCCGCTGTGGCTGGCCAATCGGTCGTTAAGCTCTACGCAGCCGCTATGTTCCCAGGTTTCTTCTTAGCGTTTCTCTATTTGGTCTATGTCATCGGTTGGTGCATGATTGATCCAAAGGTTGCTCCTAAATTGCCACCTGAGCAAATGAAAGCGCCCATTTCGCCTTGGGTGGCTAGAGTGTCGCAAAATTACTCTCGCTTTATGCTGCCAGCATTGGCGATGGCACTGGTTGCACCAACTAAATCGGGTGTGTCTTTCTACCAACTATTCCGTGCGTTTCTACGCTCACTCGTCCCTATTTTGATGGCTGTGATTTGCTTGGGCGCGACTTGGTGGTACGTGACGATTCATTCGCAATCGGACAACAATGCGGCCAAAGCGGCAGTGAGTGCCAAAGCGTCTAATGATGCAAAGCCTGCAGCGCCAGTATTGGCTGATCCCAATGCAACTGCAAAAGAGGCCGTGAAAGAAGAGGCTAAAGAAGCTGTTTCAGGCGGCGTGCAGGAGCCGCCAGGCGCTGAAGTGGCGACTACTAAAGTCTCAGGCGGTGTGCAAGAGCCTCCAGGCGCTGATCCTGTCAAAGTGCCAGCCAGTGCTGACGAGCCGCTGCAGCAAATGGGTGTAGGTGAAAACACGCAAGAAGCTAAAACTGAAGCTGTGCCCGATGGCTTTTACACAGGTTTTTGGATTGCTTGCGGCTTAGTCTTCTTGTTGCTGCTGTGGTACTACAAAAACTTCAACGACGAGCAATACGAGATTTTGACCATGCTGATTAGCTCGGTCATGCCGCTCATGCTGCTGACCCTGATTGTTTTGGGCGTGATCTTGTTTGGCCTCACGACCGCAACCGAATCGGCTGCGGTCGGTGCTGCGGGTGCGTTCTTGATGGCGTGGCAGGCTAAGTCACTCGACTTTCAAAAAATCAAAGAAGCGGTCTTCTTAACGGCTAAAACCACCTCCATGGTTTGCTGGCTGTTTGTGGGGTCGGCTCTCTTTTCGGCAGTGTTTGCTCTCTTAGGCGGACAAAACTTGATTGAACAGTGGGTGCTGAGCATGAATCTGACGCCCATTCAGTTCATGCTGCTCTCGCAAGCCATCATCTTTGTGCTCGGTTGGCCGCTTGAATGGACTGAGATCATCGTGATCTTCGTGCCTATCTTCTTGCCACTCTTGCCGCACTTTGGCATCGACCCGATGCTGTGGGGCGTGCTGGTATTTGTGAACTTGCAAGCGGCGTTCTTGTCGCCACCTGTTGCAATGTCAGCTTTCTATTTGAAAGGGGTATCGCCAGCGCATGTGACGATTAATCAAATCTTTGCGGGCATGATGCCGTATATGCTGATCGTGATCTTGTGCATGGTATTTATGTACATCTGGCCAGGCCTCACGCTTTGGTTGCCTAAGTATCTGTACGGCGGCTAACCTCAACCAGCAATCCTTTAAGAGCACTTCGGTGCTCTTTTTTCTGTCTCCTACAATCCCTATATGAGTATTCTTTGCGACACCCAAATCAACGAACTTGCCGCCAAAGGCATGATTGAACCGTTTAGCCCTACGCAGGTTAAACAAGTCGATGGCAAGCGCGTCATCAGCTATGGCACATCCAGCTATGGCTACGACATCCGCTGTGCGCGTGAGTTCAAAGTCTTCACCAATATCCACAGCACGGTGGTTGATCCTAAAAACTTTGATGAAAAAAGTTTTGTGGATTTTGAAGGCGATTACTGCATCATTCCGCCCAATAGCTTTGCCTTAGCGCGAACGATGGAATATTTCCGCATTCCGCGCCATTTGCTCACGGTTTGCTTGGGTAAAAGCACCTACGCACGCTGCGGCATCATTGTGAACGTAACGCCATTCGAGCCCGAGTGGGAAGGCTACGTGACACTAGAGTTTTCTAACACCACACCGCTTCCTGCCAAAATTTATGCAGGTGAGGGTTGCGCTCAAGTGCTGTTCTTTGAAGCAAGCAAAATTTGCGAGACTTCGTATAAAGACCGGGGTGGCAAGTACCAAGGGCAAGTCGGCGTGACGCTGCCAAAAACTTAAATCTATTTAAGGGAGCACACCATGCAATGGGGCAATAACCGCGAATCTGACAATGTCGAAGACGTACGCGGCTCAAGCGGTAGCTCTGGCGGCAGCATGGGCGGCGGCGGACTGATTGGTGGCTTGCTGAGTGGCCGAATGGGGATCGGAACGATCGTTATTGCGCTAGTGGCTTCTTACTTTTTAGGTATCAATCCACTAACAGTTTTAGGATTTTTGAGTGGCGGCGGCGTACCTGTGCCGCAGATACAGCAGCATTCAGCGCCAATCAATGACGAGGCCAGCAAAAAAGTGCGGGAAGTGCTTGGTACCACTGAGGACGTTTGGGGCGCTCAATTCAAAGCAGCCGGCTCGCAATACCAAGCGCCTAAATTGGTGCTTTTCCGTGGTTCGTACCCAACCGCTTGCGGCCAAGGTCAAGCAGCCATGGGGCCGTTTTATTGCCCTGCCGATAAAAAAGTCTATATTGATCTGGCTTTTTACGAAACTCTCAAAAATCGCCTTGGCGCGCCTGGCGAGTTTGCGCAGGCTTACGTGATTGCGCACGAAGTGGGGCATCACGTGCAGCATTTACTGGGGATTAGTGACAAAGTCGACGCGCAGCGTGGCCGCATCAGCGAGGCACAGCAAAACGCACTCTCGGTGCGTTTAGAGCTGCAAGCCGACTGCTTAGCTGGCGTTTGGGGCTACCACGTCAAGAGTCAATTTCAGATCACCCAGCAAGACGTTCAGGACGCGATGAACGCAGCGACTAAAATAGGCGATGACGCGCTGCAGCGTGCCTCCACCGGCACGATACGCCCCGAAAGCTTTACGCACGGGACTAGCGCTCAAAGAGTCCGCTGGTTTACGACAGGACTACAAAGTGGCAGCATCCAGCGCTGCGACACTTTTAATACGCGGGACCTTTGATCCCTACTTACTTTTTTAATGTCTTTATCTCCTTCCCTTTCGTTTTCTGAATTAAATCTTGCGCCTAACCTGATGCGCGCTGTAGCCGAGATGGGCTACGAAACCATGACCCCCATTCAAGCGCAGGCCATCCCTGTGGTGATTGCGGGTGGCGACGTGATGGGTGCAGCCCAAACGGGCACAGGCAAGACGGCGGCGTTCACGCTGCCACTCTTGCAGCGCATGCTCAAGCACGAAAGCGCCTCGACCTCGCCAGCGCGTCACCCCGTGCGTGCGCTAGTGCTGCTGCCAACCCGCGAACTTGCCGATCAAGTGGCGGGGCAAGTTAAGGCTTACGCCAAGTACACGCAGCTGCGCTCTGCTGTCGTCTTTGGCGGCATGGACATGAAGCCGCAAACGATTGAGCTAAAAAAAGGCGTGGAAGTGTTAGTTGCCACGCCAGGCCGATTGCTGGATCACATCGAAGCGAAAAACGTTTCGCTCGCACAAGTCGAATACGTGGTGCTGGACGAAGCTGACCGCATGCTCGACATCGGCTTCCTTCCAGATTTAGAGCGCATCCTGAGCTTTCTGCCCAAAACTCGCACCACGCTATTGTTCTCTGCGACTTTCTCCCCTGAGATCAGACGTCTTTCCGCCAGTTATCTGCAAAACCCCGTCACGATTGAGGTGGCGCGTCCTAATGAGACCGCATCCACGATTGAGCAAAGCTTTTATAGCGTCAAGGACGATGACAAACGCCGTGCACTGATTCAGTTGCTACGTGAAAAGCAAATTAAGCAATCGTTCGTCTTTGTGAACAGCAAATTGGGCTGTGCACGCTTGGCGCGTAGCTTGGAACAAGCAGGCTTTAAAGCTACAGCGCTGCATGGTGACAAGTCGCAAGACGAGCGCTTAAAGGCACTCGATGCATTCAAAAAAGGCGAAGTCGATCTATTAGTTGCGACCGACGTCGCTGCGCGTGGACTCGACATCAAAGACGTGCCTTGCGTGTTTAATTACGACATCCCGTTTAATGCAGAAGACTATATCCACCGCATTGGCCGTACAGGCCGTGCGGGCGCGAGTGGCATTGCCGTCAGCTTTGTCGGCGGCAACAACGACATGCGTTTGATGGGTGATATTGAGAAACTCACCAAGCAAAAAATTGATTTGCTGCCGATTGAATTTGCTGGTGATCAACCCGATATCCGCAAGCAAGGTCACTTTAATTCGGGGCACCGTGTCTGGGACGATGAAGAAAAGCGCGGTCACCGAGCTGCACGCGAAGATCGCACAGGCTACGCGCCAAGAACTTATGCGCGCCCTGCGCCGCAAAAGCCAATTGATCCGTTTTTTACGCAACCTTATCAGGAGCCAAGCGCTGAGCTGCTCTCTGGCAGTACAGCCCCGCAGGCTAATACCTATGTGGCCTCCGCAAGGGCTGGCGCTTCACCCAATATCAAATCGAAAAAGAAGATTGCTGCGCTGTTTAGCTAATCGCTGCCAATCGGCGGCTCAGCTTATGCCGCCGCTTCAATCATCCATTTGACGCGCTTATTGCCTTGCCACTCGTCTGCCTCTAGCCTGTAGGCCAATGTGGATGTGGCCTCTAGCGGTTCTATGCGATTAAACCAAATTCCCTCAACGGCAAGGCCTTGGTGTTTGAGCTTGAGGGCTAGGTGCTTATCACCCACGATGCGCTGACTGACCACTTCGACGGTATCCATAAACACGGGCGCGGCAAATCCTTGCCCCCACACCTCGCGATTGAGGCTTTCGGCAACATCGACGCGGCACTCGGTAGCGGGAAGCGAGCCATCGGTGAGCAAACGCCTTTGCAAAGTCTCTTGATCCAGCCAGTCGCTCGCCACTTGCTGAAGCGCGGCATCAAATAGCTCGAAGCTGTCCTCATCAATCGTGCAGCCTGCCGCCATGGCGTGTCCGCCAAAGCGAAGTAATAAATCTGGATGCCGCTTAGCCACTAAATCCAGCGCATCACGCAGGTGAAAACCTGCAATGGAGCGGCCAGAGCCTTTTAGCTCGGCTACAGGCTCACCAGCGGCGTTTAAAGCGCCGCTAGGGGCGAAAACAAAGGTGGGTCTATGCCACTGGTCTTTGAGGCGCGAGGCGACGATGCCCACCACGCCTTCGTGGAAGTCGGGATCAAAAACACTGATGGCACTCGGTGGCTCTTCAGAGGCATCCAACAAAGAGGCCGCAATCTCTAGCGCCTGATCACGCATCCCGCCTTCAATGTCGCGCCGCTCGCGGTTGATGCTGTCCAGCATCTTGGCAAGCTCGTTCGCGCGTGCGGTATCGTCAGTCGTTAAGCATTCAATGCCCAACCGCATATCGGATAAACGTCCAGCCGCGTTGATGCGCGGGGCAAGTGCAAAACCAAAATCTGCGGTGGTGGCAGCAAAAGATTTACGCCCTGCAACGGCAAACAGCGCGGCCATACCGATAGGTAAGTGACCTGCGCGAATGCGCCGAAGACCTTGCGAGACGAGTCGCCGATTGTTCGCATCCAGCTTCACTACGTCCGCGACCGTCCCCATAGCGACTAACGGCAAGAGCCCATCTAGTCGAGGTTGCAGCTTGGGCTGCGGGCTGGTTTCGTATAAACCACGCTCGCGCATTTCAGACCTTGTAGCCAAGAGCGTATAAAACATCACACCCACACCCGCCATGGCTTTGCTAGCAAATGTGCAGCCATGCTGGTTTGGGTTGACGATGGCGTCGGCAAGCGGCGTCTCGGCTACGGGCAAATGGTGATCGGTCACGATGACGGTGAGCCCAAGTTCCTTACCGCGAGCGACACCCGTGCTACTGGCGATGCCGTTGTCCACCGTCATGAGCACGTTTGCGCCTGTATCCGCAACACGCTCGGCGATTTTTGGCGTTAGCCCGTAACCATCTAACGCGCGATTTGGCACTAGGTAATCCACATGCTGTGCGCCCAGTAGCCCTAGGCCTCGGATAGCCACCGCACAGGCGGTTGCACCATCGCAGTCGTAGTCGGCCACGATGCAAATGCGCAATTGCTTGGAAATCGCATCAGCCAGCAACTTAGCGGCAACGTCGATGCCCAGCATTCCGCTTGGCGGCAAGAGTTTGGCGAGTGAGTCGTCTAGCTCCTCACGGGTTTGAACACCCCTTGCGGCATACAACTTTGCCAGTAGCGGTGGTAGCCCTGATTGCTCCAGTGCCCACACAGTGCGCGGCGGAATGTCGCGAGTGCTGATGCGAATAGGGCGACTCATAGCGACTCCAAAACCGATTGCACGGTTGGTTTTGCCTGAAAGAGTCGTTTGATTTTTTGCATCATTCCAATAGGTCGATGCGCTGCAAGCCATACTGAGTGGCGCTCCCCGCAGAGGGTGATCTCTAGGGCTTGTCCAGATTGGCTTGTGGGCGATATTGCTTGCGAAAGCTTGTTGTCTATGGCCTGCCAGCGCTCCAGCCAACTATGCCAATCGCTTTGCAGTGCGGATTCACGCAAGGAGAGGTCAACAAAAAAATGGCTATCCGTGGGTGTGCAAACTTGGCGACTGAGCCAAAACGAATTCACGGTGGGCAAACCACGTGCTTCTCGTGCCTCGTTAAGCGGATGCGTATAAAGCAGCATTTGCATCTCGTTTTGCAAGCGCCTGATCGCTTTGCTCGCACTCGACTGCGGCTGCCAGACATCGACATTTCGACCAATCACTCGGTCTAGCGAGGCAAGCTGAAGGCCTTGCAACGTCTGGCTTTGCGCCAACCAACGCAGTGGTGAGTCGTAGGTGAGTTCAATTCCGTCCTCAGAGAAATAAGGCTGCACAGTGGTAAACAAAGCGCGTGATTCTGTGTCCGTTAGCTGCAGATCGTCAGGGTTATCCATGCGGATGTTGTCAATGCCAACTGACCAATGGCAGGGCGTGACAACAACCAAGGGGGCATCGACAAGCTCAGCCCGAACGGATGCCGCAATCGCTCGCTCGTGCGGCGGGATGAAGTCAAATTCGTCGCCTTGATCTGTCCGCGCGATGTCGGCTTGCTTGAGGAAGCGTGTCAGGTTTGGCAGCTGCAGCATTTTGATGGCGGCTTGGCACGCGGGGTCTAGGCTAGAGGCGAAGGGAATCAGGAAATGTGTGTTGTAAGCCATGCCACAATTGTCCGCTATGACCTTATTTTCTAAAACATTTGAAATCCCGTACGAGTGGCTGCTTGGCTGGCGCTACACACGCGCTGGGCGAGGCACGCGGCGCAATGGCTTTATCTCGTTTATTTCGGGCGTGTCGATGCTGGGGATTGGCCTTGGCGTGGCGGCGCTCATCATCGTGCTGTCAGTGATGAATGGCTTCCAAAAAGAAGTGCGCGACCGCATGCTGGGTGTGGTGTCCCACATCGAGGTGATTGCAAACGACGGCGGCGCTTTGCAGAATGTGCCAAGCACCATAGCGACGATTAAACAAAACCCCGCTGTCATTGGCGCTGCGCCATTCATTACCGCGCAAGCCCTGCTGGCGCGGGGCGAGGATATGAAAGGTGTGCTGGTGCGCGGCATTGAACCCGATTTGGAAACCCAAGTCAGCGATGTGGTGAACGCGCAAACCAAACAAGCATTTCAAAATCTGCGCGAGGGTGAGTTTGGCGTGGTGCTGGGGCGAGACTTGGCTAGAAACCTAGGCGTTATGACGGGCGACTCGGTCACCTTGATTGCGCCAAGCGGGCAAGTCACGCCTGCGGGCATTACGCCGCGCCTCAAACAAATGAAGGTGGTGGGCACATTTAGCTCAGGGCATTACGAGTACGACTCTAGCCTTGCGATGATTCACGTAGCGGATGCGGCAAAGATATTCAGATTAGAGGGTGCAACGGGCGTTCGAGTCAAACTGCGTGACTTGCACGAAGCCATTGCCGTTGGCAACGAGCTCTCGCAGCGCTTGCCCAGCCTCTATGTGAGGGACTGGACGAAGCAAAATCGCACGTGGTTTGCCGCTGTGCAGGTCGAAAAAACCATGATGTTCATCATCCTCACGCTCATCGTGGCGGTGGCGGCTTTCAATTTAGTCAGTACGCTGGTGATGACGGTGACGGATAAGCGAGCCGACATTGCCATCTTGCGAACCCTTGGCGCAACGCCGCGCTCCATCATGGGTATCTTCGTGGTCCAAGGCGCGGCGGTGGGCGTGGTGGGAACGCTGGCTGGACTTGGTCTAGGGCTGCTCGTGGCGTACAACGTGGGCATCATCGTGCCCGCGATAGAGAAACTCTTCAATGCCAGCTTTTTACCGCGCGATATTTACCTGATTAGCCGTATGCCCAGCGATCCGCAAAGCGCGGACATTGTGCCGATTACGGTGATTGCGTTAGTGCTTGCTTTTGTTGCAACGCTTTATCCTAGCTGGCGCGCCAGTCGCGTCAATCCTGCGGAGGCCTTGCGATATGAGTGATGTTTCTCCCATACTGTCTGCTCGAAACCTCAGCAAGCGTTTTCACGATGGCGTGCTCGACGTAACCGTGCTGCAAAACTTAGATTTAACTGTGGCAAAAGGCGAGACGCTCGCCATCGTGGGTGCGTCAGGTTCGGGCAAGAGCACGCTCCTTCATTTGCTGGGCGGCTTGGATGCGCCGACCAGCGGCAGCGTGTCGCTCGTCGGGACGGATTGGACTTCGATGAGTCAATCCGAACAAGGTTCGTGGCGCAATCAGCATTTAGGATTTGTCTATCAGTTTCACCATCTACTGCCTGAGTTTTCGGCGCTCGATAACGTAGCCATGCCGCTGTGGATTCGGCGGATGAATAGAAGCGAAGCAAGAGAGCAAGCCGCGCAGATTTTGAAAGAGGTTGGCCTTGCAGGCCGTATGGAGCATAGGCCCGCAGAGCTATCGGGCGGCGAGCGCCAGCGGGTGGCTATTGCCAGATCATTGGTCTGCAAACCCTCATGTGTATTGGCCGACGAGCCAACGGGTAATTTAGACAGACGAACAGCAGATGGCATTTTTGAGATGATGCTGGCACTGGCTAAAGCGCAGGGCACAGCCTTTGTACTGGTGACGCACGATGAGGCGCTGGCGGCTAGATGTGATCGTGTCTTTCCACTAAGTTCTCCCCTGCGAAGTAGGGGGGATGTCACGCAGTGACAGGGGGGTCAGACCCCTTTGTCGCTGTGCGACATTTCCCCTATTGCATAGGGGCAAACAAAAACAAGAGTAATAACAAGGAGAAATGATGAGCACGACACAACTCGTTTTAAGTCTGGTTTTGGCCTTGATGGTCTTTTCGGTTGCACTGGAATTACGGGTTGACGATTTCAAACGCGTGTTGGAGGGACCCAAAAGCGTAGTCGCTGGGCTGATCCCTCAATTCATCTTGCTGCCAGTCGGCACATGGCTTGCAACGCTCTGGCTTGATTTGCCGCCTAATATCGAAGCGGCGATGATTTTGGTCGCCAGCTGTCCTGGCGGTAGTTTGTCGAACTTTGTGACGCATTTCGGACGCGGCAATACGGCGCTCTCGGTCAGTATTTCTGCTGTGGCAAGCATCTTGGCGCTGTTTCTCACCCCGTTTAATTTCGCTTGGATGATGGCCGCCAATCCTGCCACTGCTGGGTGGCTCAAAACACTGTCGATTGATGCATCCAGTATTTGGGTCTCTCTCTTGTTTTTGTTGGCTGTGCCACTCAGCTTAGGTCTATTTTTTGCGCATCGATTTCCAGACTTGACTAAAAAAATTCGTAAACCCATGGGGAACATTGCGCTCTTTGCTCTCTTAGCATTTGTTGTGCTGGGCCTGCTACGCGAGCGTCAGCAGCTCACGTTGGCACTGCTGCCCACGCTAGGACTCGTGATCGCGCATAACGCCTTTGGACTCTTTACGGGCTGGATCACATCCAAGGCGATGCGTGTGCCTGAAGTGGACAAACGCGCCATCATGATTGAAGGTGGCATGCAGAACTCGGGTCTGGCGCTAGGCATCATTGCGGTGCAATTTAATAGTGACTTAGGGATGGTGGTGATTGCCAGTTTGTGGGGCATTTGGCATATCGTGAGCGGAATAAGCTGTGCGTTTTATTGGCGGCGTGAAGATATGCAAACAAGGAGGAGCTAGTCATGTTGGATTTGATTATTAAAGGTGGACTTGTTGTTGACGGCACGGGCGCCCAGCCGCGTGTTGCCGACGTTGGTGTGAAAGATGGCCGCATTACTGCCATTGGTAGCATTTCTGATTCGGCCAATGAAATCGTTGACGCAAATGGCGCATGGGTCACTCCAGGCTTTATCGATTTGCATACCCATTACGACGGGCAAGCGACGTGGGACGATGCGTTTGTGCCCAGTATTTATCACGGCGTCACCACGCTCGTGATGGGTAATTGCGGCGTGGGTTTTGCACCTGTGCAGAAGGGCGAAGAGCAGCGCTTGATTGAGCTGATGGAGGGCGTAGAGGACATTCCTGGCGCAGCGCTAGCTGAAGGGGTGAAATGGGATTGGCAAAGCTTCCCCGAGTACATGACGGCACTAGAAAAGACGCCGCGTAGTTTGGATTATTTGGTGCAGGTTCCGCACGATCCACTCAGAATGTTTGTGATGGGAGATCGCGCCAAAGCGGGTGAGGTGGCAACCACAGACGATATTGATGCCATGCAGGCCTTGCTGGATATGGCTTTGCGGGCAGGTGCTGTGGGGTTTTCCACAGGCCGTAGCGACAACCACCGTACCAGCAAAGGCGAAGCAACGCCTGCATCGGAGTCGAGCCGTGCAGAACTCACAGCGCTAGCGGGTGTGCTTAAAAACTTCAATCACGGCGTGGTGCAGCTAGTCAGCGACTTTGATGTGCTGCGCACGAATTCGGAAAGTGGAGCGACGTTTGATGCCGAGTTTGAATTGGTCGTCGCGATGGCCGAAGCGTCTGGCAAGCCGCTCTCGATGACATGGCTGCAGCGCGACCCGGGCGGTGAGCAATATCTGGAAATGCAAAAACGCGTGGAAGCCTTATCAGATAAGGCTTCTGGGCAAGGTCTGCCGATTTATTTGCAGACGGCAGCTCGCGGTATTGGCGTGATTACGGGGTTGGATGCGTCATTTCATTTATTCATGGGATGTCCTGCTTACCAAGAGATTGCCGCGAAGCCTCTACCCGAGAGGGCTGCAGCGATGCGTGAGGCGCAAACCAAGCTGCGTATGCTCTCTGAGCCTGCGGTCAAATTGGCGGATGGCAAGACGTCCGTGCCGCCGTTGGTTGATATTTTGCGATCACAAATCGAGCGCATCAGTGCACGGATGTTTCCACTCGTGATGGACGGCAAGGTGAATTACGAACCGCACGTGAAGGACAGTTTTTATGCCCGAGCTAAACAAAGTGGCATCACGGCGATGGAAGCCATCTATGACTATCTGTGCGAGGGCGATGGTGGCAACCTGATTTATTTCCCCATCTTCAATTACAACGAAGGCAACTTGGACGTGGTGCACCAGATGCTGACGCATCCACGCGCACTGCTAGGTCTCTCGGACGCTGGTGCGCATGTGGGTACGGTGTGCGATGCAAGCTTCTCCACCTTCATGTTGACGCACTGGATGCGGAAAATGACGCTTCCCACGGTAATTCATCAAATGACGCAAAAGCAAGCGCAGTACTTAGGACTCAAAGATCGTGGCATCTTGCAAGTCGGCATGCGTGCTGACATCAACGTGATTGATCCTGACAAGCTCTCACTGGGTATCCCCAAACTTGTACGCGATTTACCTGCTGGCGGTAAGCGCTTTGTGCAAAAAGCCGAAGGCTATGCGGGCACTTGGGTGGCAGGTCAGTGCGTGATTCGGAATGGAGAGATGACGGATAAACGGCCTGGGAAGCTTGTGAGGATGCAAACCCCTCACCCTAGCCCTCTCCCGCAAGGGGAGAGGGAATAAAAAGTGTGGATTGATAGTCACTGCCATCTTGATGCGCCTGAATTTGATGCGGACCGGGATGCGGTGCGTTCGGCTGCAAGGCTTGCGGGCGTGGGTTTATGTGTGATTCCAGCTGTGGAACGCGCTAATTTTGAAACAGTGAGAGCACTTGCACACAAGCACGGCGATGTGTATGCGCTGGGAATTCATCCACTCTATGTGCCAAAAGCGAATGACGATGATTTGGTTTTTTTGGAGTCAGAACT
>JANPAS010000164.1:0-2844 GCA_031430035.1 Comamonadaceae bacterium
CACGCTCGCAATCACCAGAGTATTAACCGTGCGTACGCGTCCGTCCATACCGATCGTCTCGTGCTGCATCACCACCATGGATAGCCCAAAAACTGCGCCTGCAGCTAATCCAAAAGCCACGCCTGCGCCTATTTGCGCCGCGTGCGCACCAGCACCTAAACCCGACGCCGCGCCCAGCACATCTAGCGCGAGGCACAAACCCAGCAAAAGAATAGGTAACGCTTGCAAGACGGCTTTGTCGGGAGATTTGCCGTAAACAAGGCGCTCCCATAATGCCGTCCATAACGGATAGGTATTGAAGGCAATCAAAGCCAGCGCAACTGGTAAGCGTGATACCGCGCCATACAGTAATTGGCTTTGCGCACCAATGAGTAGCCCCACAAACAACAAGCCGCGCTTTTGTTTGCTATCAATGCGCCAACTTAAGTCCGCCCACATCACGATGACGGCAACCACTATTGCCGTGACAGCACTCCGCACGAGCACCGCTGTAGCGACATCAAGCCCGCTATTGAAGGCCAGCCTTGCCGCCACGTGGTTCGTGCCCATCATGAATGCGATGAGTAAAAGTGTGAGGAATGCGGTCAAACTGAGCGATTTAGCGGACGAGGTCATGCCCATACTTTAAACTGTACCGATGACCGAAGTTATAAAAAATGAACCCATCAGACTTGCCAAGCACTTGGCGACAACGCACAACCTATCACGCGCCCAAGCGGAACAATACATCGAAGGCGGTTATGTCCGCGTCAATGGCGTAGTCATTGAAAGCCCGCAGCACCGAGTGAAAGGTGATGGCAGCGAGCGGTTAGAGCTGGACTCGCAAGCCAAGCTTGCACCGATCTTGCCGATGACGATTTTGTGGCACAAACCGTCTGGCGTGGCTGCGGAAGGCACATCGGATAAGGCTATTGAGGGCATCACGCTGGCAAGCCGCGCCAGCATTGACCGCTCAGGCATACGGCTTTTGCAGCGTCATCTCAAAGAACAAGTGTGCGTCACGCCACTGGAGACGGGCGCAAGCGGTTTGGTGGTGTTTACGCAGGACTTCCCGATTAAGCGGAAGTTGATTCAAGACAACGCACTTAACGAGCACGAAATCATTGTGGATGTAGCGGGTGAAGCTTCGGAACAGCAGCTCAGAGGACTCAATCGACCCCCAATGAAAGTCGCCATCAGCAAACAAACCGACAAAATCACAGGGCTACGCTTTGCCATCAAAGGCTATGCGCCAGGCAGTATTGCTGCCCAGTGCCAGCACGTCGGTCTAGAGATTGAAGCCATGAGACGCATCCGCGTCGGACGCATCCCGTTGTCGGGTTTAGAAGTTGGACAATGGCGATTCTTAATGGGATATGAGCGTTTTTAATTTTTACATTATTTGGAGACAACACCATGACACAAGCACTCACCACTCGGCGCACGTTACTGGCTAATGCAGCCGCCACGTTGGGCGCGATCGCCCTGCCCGCATCGCCAGCACTCGCGCAAACCGCGCCCTACCCCAATCGCCCTATCAAATACATTTGCCCTTGGCAAGCGGGCGGCTCAACCGATGCCGTGATGCGAGTCATTGCAGAGAGCGCCAGCAAGATTTTGGGACAACCCATCATTATTGAAAATAAAGGCGGTGCAGGCGGCACGCTCGGCGCTAACGAACTCGTCAACGCAAAGCCTGACGGTTACACGCTTTCGCAATTACCGCAAGCTGTTTTTCGCATACCGCACATGCAAAAAACACAATTCAACACTTTGACTGATTTCACTTGGATTGCTTGCCTGACTGGCTATACGTTCGGCTTTGTCGTGCCTGCGGATTCACCTATCAAAAGCATCAAAGATTTAGTGATCTACGCCAAAGCCAATCCAGAAAAATTTACTTACGGCTCAACTGGCAATGGCACAAGCCCGCACTTGGCCGTGGAAGAGTTTGCGCAGCGTGCGGGTATCAAACTCACTCATGTGCCGTTCAAAGGTAACGCGGAGAATATGCAAGCTATTTTGGGAGGCCACATCATGGCCGCTAGCGACGCGACGGGCTGGGCGCCGCACGTGGCATCAGGCAAGCTCAGATTACTGGCTACCTACGGCAGCAAACGTACCAAACGCTGGTCAAACATTCCTACCCTCGATGAGCTGGGTTATCAAACCGTATCAGACTCACCATTTGGCGTTTGCGGCCCTAAAGGCATGGATGCGAATGTGACGAAAACGATTCACGATGCGTTTAAGCGGACGCTGGATGATCCTGCTGTGCAGGCCGTGTTTGAAAAATTTGATCAAACCGTGATTTACATGAACACGGCTGACTACACCAAGTTTGCGCGTGACACTTATGCCAGTGAAAAAGCCACGATCGAGCGGCTAGGCTTAGCGGGTAAAGGCTAAACGGGCGGCTGGCTAACCCGTTTTTTCTTCTTCGGCTGGCCAATCGCGGATGTAGGCTTTAAGCATTTGGTTTTCAAAGTTTTGGCTATCGACAATGGTTTTCGCGACATCGTAGAAGCTAATGACGCCTTGAGGACTTGTGCATCCACCACGGGCATGTAACGCGCATGATGCGTGAGCATCATGCGGCGCACCTCATCTAACTCGGTCTCAGATGTGAACATAAGCATGGATTTATCCATCGCGTCATCGACGGTAACGCTACCCACCACGCCGTTATTTTTAACAATCGCACTAATCACTTCGCGAAATGTGAGCATCCCACTGACCTTACCTTGCGACATGACAATCAAGGAACCAATATCATTCAGCTCCAAAAGCTTCATCGCGTCTGAGAGCGAATGCTCAGGCGTAATCGTAAATAGCGTACTGGGGCTTCCAGCATTTTTGACTCTG
>JANPAS010000165.1:0-10418 GCA_031430035.1 Comamonadaceae bacterium
GAAGTCAACATCCAGCGTCTTATCACCGCCTGTCCAGCGCACACCCAGCATATTGCCCATGGCAATGAAAGCGTGCGTTCCAATCAGCAATCCGCCTGCTTTAAAAAATCCGTAATCCGATAAGCGCTGAATAATTTTGTAATGCTTATCAATAGCGGACATCACGCCCAGCGCCGCAGCGGATCGCACGAGCGGCTGTAATTGCTGGGGCTTGGCACCAGCGACACTGGCAACAATCAACGCTTGCACTCGCTCGTTATTGGGGCCAACGTAGGCCATGCGCCCAACATCATCTGTGTCGCGAAAACCAAAATAAACATATTCATGGCCTCGCAATTTCCGCACATGAAAAGCGCCGCGCAGTTTGGAAAAGCCAGACAATTCAAGACTTGTCGTTTGGTCAAATAATTCAGCGTAAGCGGTTTGAGCGCCTAGTGACAAAGTTGCGTACATGGTGTGATACGAGTTTTTAAAATTACTATACGAAAATTAATTTGTATAGTAACATAGTCACTCGCATTAAAAATCATTGCACCAATAGCGCCTTCAGCTTAGGCAACTCGGCCAGCATGGCGGCACGACCAGCGTCGATAGCGCGTTTTTTGGCCGTGAAATCGGAGCTGCCTACGCCCACTAGCGCGGGGCGCACCATCACATCGGCGTTTTTGAGTTCAAAGTCGTTAATGCTTTTCGCCATGATGCTGAAAGTCTTGAGCAAGATACTGAGCGTCCCATCAGACGATTCGCCGTCAGGTGCAGCAGAAATATCAATGGCAATCACAATCGTAGCGCCCATCTGCCTTGCAAAACGCACGGGCACTGGCGAGGCGAGACCGCCATCCACATAGTCCACGCCTGCTATTTTGACGGGCGGAAAGATGCCGGGTACCGAGCTAGATGCCCTCACGGCTGTGGCAATGTCGCCGCGTCGAAAGAGCACGCCATGTCCCGTTTGCAAATCTGTTGCCACAATACCAAGCGGTATGCCAGCTTGCTCAATCAGTTTTTGGTTGACTTGCGCCCCAACGTATTTGGCATAAGCGTCGCCGCGCAGTACACCGCCACGATTAAAAAATGGCAGCGTCCAGTCTGTAATGGTGGACTCATCCATCTCTTCGGCTATTTTTTGCAAAGCCTTGCCATCCTTACCTGTAGCATAAATGCTTGCAACTAGGCTTCCTGCTGAAGTGCCCACAACTAGGTCGGGCTTGATGCCGTTCTCTTCCAATACTTGAATCACACCAATATGCGCAAAGCCACGCGCTGCACCGCCTCCCAGAGCTAGTCCTAATTTGACAGGCATTTTGGTCGGTACAGAATCAACACTTGGTGCGGGTCCAGTGGAGGGCATTGAGCCACAGCCCACAAGTAATAAAAAAGAAAACATACCCAGTACCGTCGCCAAACGCTGTATGTTTTTTACGTTTTCACTGGTAATTTTTTTAAGAAGCATCTCATAATCATAGGTTGAATTTTTTATCGTTTACCAAAGGACTTGAACATGGATATTGCAAACAAAGTTTTTATCGTCACAGGCGGCGCATCCGGTCTGGGAGAAGGTACAGCGCGTATGCTGGCAGCAAACGGCGCTACGGTCGTCATAGCCGATATGCAAGCCGAAAAGGGCGAAGCCATCGCTAAGGAGCTAGGCGGCGCGTTTGTGAAGTGCAACGTCAGCAGCGAAGAAGATGGCAAAGCCGTGATCGCCAAAGCCGTCAGCATGGGCAAGCTAATGGGACTCATCAACTGCGCGGGCATTGCTATTGGCGAAAAAACTGTTGGCAAAGACGGGCCGCACGCACTTGACACTTATATGCGTGTCATCAACGTCAACTTGGTCGGTACCTTCAACATGATCCGCCTTGCAGCGCATGCCATGTCGAGCAATACGCCAGAAGCCACGGGCGAACGCGGTGTGATTGTCAATACCGCATCGGTTGCAGCGTATGACGGCCAAATCGGTCAAGCAGCCTATAGCGCGACCAAAGGCGGCGTGGTTGGCATGACGCTCCCTATTGCACGTGATCTGGCTCGCAGTGGCATTCGCAATATGACCATTGCGCCTGGCATTTTTGGCACTCCCATGATGTTTGGCATGCCGCAAGACGTGCAAGACGCGCTCGCTGCAGCCGTGCCGTTCCCAAGCCGTTTGGGTACACCAACCGATTACGCCAAACTGGCCAAGCACATCATCGAAAACGACATGCTCAACGGCGAAGTGATTCGCTTGGATGGTGCTATTCGCTTGGCTCCACGTTAATTAGCCCAGCGCCTTTCAATGAAGCCCATTCGCCCGATCGATCCTGTTATTTCGTTTAAAAATAGCCAAGGCGAAACAGCCAGAGGGACGCTGACCAATATCCAGCGGCGTTCCCTCGTGATGGAGGTCTATAACCCCTATTCCATCGTGCAGGTCAGCGAAGTGTTGTCCGAACTCACGATTCGGGCTGGTGCCGAGCAGGTCATCTACCAAGGCAAGGCGTTTATCAACGGCTTGGTCAATACAGGGTTAATGGCAATTGTCTCAGTCACCCTAATCGATGAGTGGAGCGAATTCCATGCGATTCATCAAGACTTGGATCGGGTGAAAACAGAGGCGCAAAATTTTGTTCAAGAGTGGGATACTCGATTCAAAATAAACAAAGAGTACCAAATCGTTATTAACGAAATGCGCTCCTATTTTGCCGAAATCAATCGCTGGATTGACCAAATCGACATCAACAGCGGCCTGCCTAAAGATAGCTTAGGACGCATACGAGAGGATGTGTTTTTTGATATTGCCGTTCCTCTCATGGAAAAAGGCAAGTCATATCTTGAAAATTTTGAAGATCAAGCCAGCCTAGTCGATTTAGAGCGCGCCGCCAGTCACCGTAGCTATGCGCAAACGGCGATTCACCCGCTTATCTTGCGAGCGCCCTTTGTTTATCGTACTTTTGCCAAACCACTCGGCTATGCCGGCGACTATGAAATGGTGAATCAAATCATCAGCGATCCTAGGCAAGGACCCAGCTCGTACTTTCAACTTGTGAACTTCATGTTTTTGCAAGCCAAAGTGGCAGAGGCGCACCGAAATCGAATTGTGATTTTGGTGGAGCGCCTCAATCGTGCCATCCATGCACGGCAAGATACGACCAAAAAATTCCGCATTCTCACTATTGGCTGCGGACCCGCCATTGAGTTAGAGCGGCTGCTAAATGAAACGGACTCAATCAGCAACGTCGAGTTTGTACTGCTAGATTTCAGCGAAGAGACCCTAAAACACACCAAAGAAAAACTTGACAAGATTGTTCTTCAAAAAGCTCTAGCTGTCACGATCAGTACGAGGCATGAATCGGTACATTTACTACTCAAACGCGCGACCAAGAATCTGATCGTCGAAGAATCTGAAAAGTACGATTACATCTACTGCGCAGGTTTGTTTGACTACTTGTCCGATAAGGTTTGCACACGGCTCATTGAATACTTTACGTCTTGCCTCAGAAACCAAGCCAAAATTCTTGTCACCAACGTTCATAGCAGTAATCCTGAAAAAAATTGGATGGAACACTTCTTGGAATGGCACCTTATCTACCGAAATGAAGCTGACATGTACAAAATTCTCCCTGAGAATTACCAAGACATTGATTGCTTTACGGATACCACTGGCGTAAACGTTTTCTTAGAGTCAACGTATCGCATTTAGTATGCTGCGCGATCAAATTTCACAATTTATTTCGTATCGCAAAGATGCGGGCTATTTGTCTGAGCTGCAAGCCTACATGTTGTTTTACAACCGCCGAGCCTGCTTTATCACGGCTGGCCTCATTGTGTCTGGCATTGGCCTAGACTATTTCAATTACCCCTCGCAGGTAGCAGATTTTTTTCTGATTCGTTTATTTGCGGCTGCGATTATTTTGATATCCCTCTTGGCATCGGAGACACGGCTGGGTGTTCGCTACGTCAAGTATCTGATTTACTTCTGGATGAGTATTCCGCAAATCATGATTGCGTACATGATCTGTCTCACGGGAGCGGAAAAATCCATCTATTTTGTGGGTCTCACCTTTGCCTTGGCAGGGCTGGCATTTATCTTACCCATTTCAATCTTTGAAGCATTTTTGTTTGGCGCGTTCACGCTTGCCACGTATGCCGCCGCCTGTATCGTTCATAACCCATCACCTATCAACTTGGATACCTATTTAGGTAATTCCATTTTTATATTATTTTTCTCACTCATTTCTGTTGCGATTGCTATTTACAACGAAATTTGGCGCTGGGAGGCCTTTCAACTCAAAAAGAGTTTGGCTTTTAAAAACACCTCTTTAGAGCAAAGCAATCGCAACCTTGCGGACATCAAAGGTCACATGATTCAGCAAGAAAAAATGTCAGCTTTAGGCACTTTATCTGCTGGCTTGTTGCATGAGCTCAACAACCCTGTCAACTACAGCATGATGGCCATTGGCATGGCCGAATTAGAGCCTGAAATCAAATCGAACATGATGCTCAAAGAAAGCCTTGCCGACGCCAAAGAGGGGATGACGCGTGTGCGCGACATCGTGACGGATTTAAAGACTTTTGCTTATCAAAAACCAGGTGAAGATACGAGTCGGGTATTCCTTTTTGAAAACGCTTTGCGATCTGGTCTGCGACTGTCAGGTTTTGAGCTAAAAGACATTGCGATTGAGCAAGATTTGCCCATTGATACGCATGTTTTAGGTGATGAGCCCGCCATGATTGGCGTGCTCATTAACTTGGCAACTAACGCAGCACTCGCACTTAAAAAATCTGGTTGCGCGCAGCCACTGATTCACATCAAAGCATGGCATGCACCAAGCGCAGCGGATGGCAGCGCTAGACTATTTGTCACTGTGCGAGACAATGGCACGGGTATCAAACCTGAAAATTTGACTCGTGTATTTGAACCCTTCTTTACGACGCGCGATGTGGGTCATGGATTGGGGCTCGGGCTTGCCGTTAGCTATGCCATTATTCAACGCCACGGTAGCGAGTTAACGGTGACAAGTTCGGAGAGAGAATGGACCGAATTTGCATTTGATTTACCCGTAGGAAATAGTACATGACACCGAAAAATCGACATGCCAAAGCGATACTGTTTGTTGACGATGAGCCCATGTCGACCAAATGGTTTGAAAAAAGTTTTAGCAAAGACTACACAGTTTATTGCGCAAACTCAGCTGAAGCTGCATTGACCACGATGCAACTTTTTGGCGACGATATCGCTGTTGTTGTCAGCGATTTTCGTATGCCTGAGCGGGATGGACTTGAGTTGCTACGAACACTCAACCAAACACACCCGTGGATTGTCAAAATTCTGGTCAGCGCTTATGCTGATAAGGATTTGGTCATCCAAGCAATTAATCAACAATTGGTTTTTAAAGTATTAGAAAAACCTTGGGATGACAAATTGATGCGGCGCTCTTTAAAAGAGGCTTTGGCTATGTTTCAACAGTCATTAACGTCGCGTGACCATATGGAAAACAGCATTGGTGGCATGCGTGACTCTTTGGGGTTTATTGCGGCAGAGTTTTATGCGCCGCTCACGGTGATAGCTTCATGCTTAAACATGATTCAAAGTACATTAACTGAAGTCGATGCCTCTCAGCAAATACCGCATCACTTGAAGAGTGTTTTGCCTGCGCTTCAAGCCTCACAGCGCAATTTATTGGCATGTCAAAATCTGATGGCAGGGTTTACGCAGTCCACACATACGGCTTTTGCGGCAACGGAGACAAGTCCCATTCAAGCGGCGCGGCTAGTTCATTTGCTTTGCACTGAAATGTCGTTGCCTCAGGGTGAGCGGCAGAGCTGGATTCAACTTGATATTAAAGACGATTTTGTCATTTCGACTAAGCAGAACTTAGTTTATCTATGCCTCACCAGCATTATGCAAAATGCCATACAAGCGCTGCAAAATTACACGCAAAAACCTTTGATTCAAATACAGCTGATTGACAGTAAAGCACCCACATTGATGCTCGGTCACAGCATACGCATCATCGATAACGGCCCTGGAATTCCTCCAGCGGTACTGACACGCATCTTGACGAGTCGTCCGTCTGCAAGCAATGAGGTCGTTGCGGGTGGTAGTGGTATGGGGTTGATTTTTTGTAAAAAAATCATGCTGTCTTTAAATGGCAATATCAGCGTTAATTCGACAAAAGCAGGCACATCTGTGACCTTGCATTTTCCATATAGTAAAAAGGACTGAAGATGACTCAAGCAACTATTTTGTATGTTGATGACGAAGCCATGGCACTCAAGTACTTTGACCGTCTCATCAGCCCCAATTACCGCGTTCTCACCGCCTTGTCGGTTGCCGAGGGCATTCAAATTTTGCAAGCTCAAGGCGATGAAATTTGCGTCCTGATTTCCGATCAACGCATGCCGGGCGCCAGTGGCAACGAGCTGCTTCGCTATGCACGCGATCATCATCCAAAAATTCTGCGCATCTTGACCACGGCGTACTCCGAGCTAGGCGAGGCTATTGTGGCTATCAATGCAGGTGAAATTTATCGCTACATCACCAAGCCCTGGGATTTAGAGATGCTACGCACCGAAGTGCGCTTGGCGGTGGAAGTATCTACGCTGCGTAGCGAACGCGATGAATTACTGCATGCCAAGATTCAAGTGCAGCAAGCGCAGTTGCTTGCCAATCGAGTCAATAATTTATCACTGGTGTGTGGCTTGGAGGCCACGTCTAATATGGCTTTGCAGCACTATCTGGATGCAATTAAACAGCTTGGCGGTGTTGCTTTGGCGGTCGATTGGCGAGCGTTTCATTACACCGACTGGATGCAAAACGAAGCGGTTCGTCACGCTGCGATTGGCACACACATTCAAACGTGGCTTCGTGCATGGAGCGATCCGTCGCTTACTGACTTGACGACGACCTTAGGCGATGACGCTGTGCAAGCATCTGCATTCACACACCTGCTGGCAGACAGCACGTCGATGCCCACGCCAAAGGACTGCGCCCCGCTGGCTTGGTTCATTGCCTTAGCGCGTGCAGGCCAGCACAGCGCACGCGTCTCGCCTACGCCTGATGGCGGCATCGAGTACAGCCTTGCGCCCTACGCCCCTCCCACCTTGGCACGAGATGGCCTAGCCAACGCCATGGAAAATTTAGGAGCCACTCCATGAAAACTCGCCTCTCACTAGCCGTTCTTCTCGTTTTAAACGGCTGCGCTAATTACAGTCCCACCCCACAGGCTTTTGCCTATCAGACTCCCAGCGATATTCAGCAACCAGAAGGTGCGTCAGGCTTCACGACAAAAAAAGGCTGGGCAACCGCCACATTCGCCGTGGCTGCTGCCAATCCACTGGCCACTGACGCAGGCTACCAAGTGCTTAAAGCAGGTGGTAGTGCCGTCGATGCTGCCATTGCTGTTCAAATGGTACTGGGGCTGGTTGAACCACAATCCAGCGGCATTGGCGGCGGCGCGTTTTTGTTACATCACGGCCAGCGTGGTCTGCAGGCCTTTGATGGCCGCGAGACCGCGCCTGCATTGGCTACCGAGGACATGTTCTTAAAAGCAGATGGTAAACCCATGACATTTATCGACGCCGTGGTCGGTGGTAAGTCAGTAGGCGCAACCGGCACCGTGCGTATGCTCGAGCTGGCGCACAAACAGCACGGCAAGCTGGCGTGGAGCGCCCTCATGCAGCCAGCTATTGAATTGGCAAGCAATGGCTTCAAAGTCAGTCCGCGCATGAATACGCTGCTAACAAGTGAAGTTCATCTAAAAAAAGACGCGGTTGCAGCAAACTATTTTTACGATGCCGCTGGCAAACCTTGGCCAGTGGGGCACGTCCTCAAAAACCCTGAGTACGCTGAGGTTCTAAAACTGATTGCAGCAAACGGCTCGAGGGCACTACACGAGGGCGAAATCGCACAGGCGACAGTGGCTAAAGTGCAGTCGCATCCGACCAATCCAGGCAAGCTGTCAATGGCTGATTTAGCAAGCTACCAACCTAAAGTGCGCGAAGCGTTTTGCACAGATTACACAGCTAGCCAAAAACAATATGTGATTTGCGGCATGCCGCCGCCCAGCTCAGGGGCAATCGCGGTAGCTCAAATTTTGGGGGTGACGAAGTCCGCATCCAAAACACTTGATACAGATTTTCTGCATCAATATACGGAGGCCTCTCGCCTAGCCTTTGCTGATCGTGCGCAGTACGTTGCTGATCCCGATTTCGTCGCCGCCCCAGCTGGCGATTGGAAAAGCCTGGTAGCGCCAGATTACCTCGCATCCCGCGCCAGACTGATTGGCGAGCAGTCGATGAAAGTTGCCAAACCCGGCGTGCCAGCGGGTGCAAAGTCAGTCTATGCGCCTATGGCCAATCAAACTGAATACGGCACCAGTCACATCAGCATCATCGATGGATTCGGCAACGCACTGGCCATGACTACCACCATCGAGGCGGCCTGGGGCTCTCGCCTGATGGTCAATCGGGGCAAGGGACTCACGGGTGGGTTCTTGCTGAATAATGAACTGACCGATTTCAGTTTTGCACCCACAGATGCCGAGGGCAAGCCCATTGCCAACCGCGTTCAACCTAACAAGCGTCCACGCTCATCGATGAGTCCTACGCTGGTATTCGACAAAGCCACAGGCCAAATCGTTGCGAGCGTTGGTAGCCCAGGTGGTGCGCTCATCATCCACTACACGGCGAAGACTCTGTACGGAATTCTGAATTGGGGATTGAACGCACAAGATGCTATCAACTTGCCCAACTTTGGCAGCTTAAATGGCCCGACCGTTTTAGAGGAAAAACGCTTTTCTGCAGCAACCATCGAAGCCCTTAAAGCTCGCGGTCACGAAGTCCGAGAAGTCGACATGACCAGCGGCTTGCAAGGCATACAAAAAACAGCAGCAAGTTTTTTTGGTGGCGCTGATCCAAGGCGTGAAGGAGTGGTTCGTGGAGATTAATCAAGCAGAAAAAATAACGACAGTTGCACTGACTCTAGGCGATGCCGCTGGCGTTGGTCCCGAGTTACTCGCCAAAGCACTGAGCACGACACCCGTACCAGATCGCACCGCTTGGGTCATCGTGGGTGACCGCTGGATTTGGGATCGTGCGCAGCAGTTCGCTGGCGTATCTATCCCCACGACAACGATTACAAGCTTCGATCAAGCTGCTACCAGCAACACCCACGCCCTCTCATTTTTAGAGCTCCCGCTGCTAAAAGAAGAAGATGTTCCCCTTGGCAAAGCCAATGCCCACGCGGGCCGTGCTATTTTGCAAACGCTTGAATTTTGCTTAGATGCCGCCACCGCAAACCAAATTCAAGCGATCTGCTTTGCACCACTCAATAAGCAAGCCATGAAGCTGGGCGGCCTTGCGTTTGACGACGAAGCCTCGCACTTTGCCAATTACCTTGGTATTACCGATTTTTATTGCGAGTTCAATACGCTAGGTGACTTATGGACAGCGCGTGTGTCCTCGCACGTCCCGCTCAAAGATGCTGCGCAATACATCACTGCGGATCGCATCGATGCGGCTGCAGCCCTTATTCACAAAGCCCTTGTGGCCTATGGCATTCCCAAACCCGTGATTGCTGTGGCGGCGTTCAATCCACATGGCGGCGATGGTGGTACGTGCGGACGCGAAGAAATTGACACCATCACTCCAGCCGTAGAAAAACTAAAAGCTAAGGGCATAGATGCACGCGGCCCCTTCCCTGCCGACACTTTATTTATCAAAGCACGCGAAGGCGTTTATCAAGCCGTAGTGACCATGTACCACGACCAAGGACAAATTGCTATCAAGCTGATGGGCTTTGAGCGCGGCGTGACAGTACACGGCGGGCTGCCGATTCCGATTACCACGCCAGCCCACGGTACAGCGTATGATTTAGCAGGAACGGGTTCTGCCACCACACAGGCCATGACCAACGCGCTTTTAGTTGCAACAAAAATGGGAGCTTCAAAATGAAACTTATCTTCTCTTTAGCCCTTGCTACGATTGGCTTCGTCCAATTTGCAACTGCGCAGTCATTTCCAACCAAGCCTATCAAAATCATGGTCGGAGCATCACCTGGTGGCGGCACGGACATCATTGCCCGCGTGCTGGCAGAAAAGATGAGCGCTAGTCTCAAGCAGCCCGTTGTGGTTGAAAACAGAGCGGGCGCATCCAACACGATCGCCGCTGAAATCACCGCCAAAGCCGTACCCGATGGTTACACATTACTAGTTGCAACCACCACGGGACAAGCGATAGCACCTCATTTGCTCAAACTCAGTTACGACGCGCAAAAAGACATCACGCCCATCGGCATGGTCATGGCTGTGCCGAATGTTTTAGTGGTCGGCTCTTCAGTCAAAGCGAAAGATGTTGCCGAGCTGATCGCTGACATCCGCGCCAAACCGAACACCTATCAATACGCTAGCTCGGGTATTGGTAGCACACAGCATATT
>JANPAS010000166.1:0-1620 GCA_031430035.1 Comamonadaceae bacterium
AAGTATGCATATGATAAGTGAACGTATCATACGCACCCATGAATACAAACAATATGCGAGAACAGCTGTATAGCGACATGGCACCCCACCATTTGACGCCGTTATGGCGCGAACTGCATGCGCTCGTGCCTAAGCAGCCCAACACGCCGTGCGTGGCTGCGCACTGGAAGTATGAGCAAATCCGGCCGTATTTGATGCGTGCTGGTGAAGTTATCACCGCTGAAGAGGCCGTGCGCCGCGTACTGATTTTGGAAAATCCAGCCTTAAAAGGTCAATCCGCCATCACGCAAGCGCTCTACGCGGGTTTGCAGCTCATCATGCCCGGCGAAGTTGCCCCCAGCCACCGCCACACCCAAAGTGCTTTGCGTTTTATCGTCGAAGGGGCAGGTGCTTACACAGCCGTGAACGGCGAACGCACCACCATGCACCCGGGCGATTTCATCATCACGCCTAGTATGACTTGGCATGACCACGGACACGTGGGCACTCCTGATTCGCACGGCTCCGACTCTAAAGAGCCTGTGGTTTGGTTAGACGGCTTGGATATTCCGCTGATTCGCTATTTAGATGCTGGTTTTGCGGAAAATGCAACCGAGAAATCACAGCAAGTGACCCAACCAGAAGGCGCAAGTTTTGCCAAATTTGGCTACAACATGGCACCAGTGCGAACTTACGATTCGCCACTTGGGCAAACATCGCCGATTTTTAGCTATCCGTACGAGAAAAGCCGCGAAGCGCTACATACTTTAGAGAAAACCCAGCCTATTGATGCGTGGGACGGCGTGAAGCTGCGTTACATCAACCCACTAACCGGTGGATCGCCTATGCCAACTATGGCGACTTTCATGCAGCGCATCCCCGCTGGCTTCGTAGGTTTGCCGTATCGCCAAACCGATGGCGCGATTTTCAGCGTGGTTGAAGGCTCAGGTTCAGTACAGATCGAGCACAACGGTGTCAATGGAAACACAATCGTACAATTTGACTTTTCACCGCGCGACCATTTTGTGATTCCATCGTGGCACACTGTCCGCTTTTCTTCGACAAGCGGCTGTGTGCTGTTCAGTTACTCAGACCGTCCGGTGCATCAAGCGCTGGGCATACACAAAGAAGAAAGACTCTCCGAATGACTCAATACGTTATCCCCGCTTTAGAGCAAGTGTCCGTCCCCGTCGTCGGCACAACAGCGCGTTTCCCTGTGCAACGCATTTACTGCGTAGGTCGTAATTATGTGGAGCACGCGCAAGAAATGGGCTTCACGGGCCGCGAGCCACCATTTTTCTTCATCAAACCAGCTAATACCGTGGTGGTTGCTAATGCAGGCGAAACAGCAAATCTGCCCTACCCCACGCTAACCAAAGATTTTCAGCACGAAATCGAACTCGTCGCTTGCATTGGTACAGGCGGTAAAAACATCAAAGCGGCAGATGCAAAAAAGCACATTTATGGCTACGCCGTCGGTTTAGACATGACCCGCCGCGACTTGCAAGGCGAGCAAAAGAAGCTGGGTCGCCCATGGTGCATCGGTAAATCATTCGACCACGCCTCACCAATTGGCCCGATTACACCAGCCGCACAAGCTGGCGACGTTGAAAACGCCGAGTTGTTCGTCCAAGTCGACGG
>JANPAS010000167.1:0-6611 GCA_031430035.1 Comamonadaceae bacterium
CTTGCTGCAAGCGCAAGGATTTAAAGATTTTGCGCAAATCACCATGATGTTCAATACGGATGAGGAAACGGGCTCCTTCGGCTCACGCGCCTTGATTCGAAAATTGGCCAGCGAGCATGATGTGGTTTTGTCGTATGAGCCCACATCGTCCGTGCCTGCGGAAGCCATGATTTTGGCGGCCTCGGGCGGGATCAATGTGCGTGTGGACTTCAAAGGCAAGTCTGCTCATGCGGGTGCTGAACCTGAGAAGGGTGTGAACGCACTGGTAGAAATGTCGGACTATGTGATGTCCACGGCGGGGCTAGATAACCAAGCCAAAGCTCTGCGTTTTAACTGGACGATTGGCACGGGCGGTACGGTTGCCAATATCGTTCCTGACGCTGCCAGCTTGACCGCAACGCTGCGCTATGTTGACCCTGTGCTACGCGACGAGACCATTGCCAAATTGCGCGAACGAGCAGCCAAACCCAAATTGGCGGGTAGCGAAATCACAGTGACCATTCCCGATTCACGCCCATCTTTTGTGGCGGATGCGGCGGGCAAAGCCTTGGTGGCAAAAGCGGTGGAGATTTATAAAGAAGTCGGCGGACGCATCTTTGTCGTACCTGTCACGGGCGGCGGCACGGATGCGGGTTATGCCTCGCAGTCTGGCAAGCCTGTGATCGAGGCGCTTGGGTTGCCAGGGTTTGGCTATCACAGCAATCAGGAGGAATACGCGGATATTGGCGCGATTCCGCGTCGGTTGTACTTGTCTAGTCGTTTAATTATGGATATTACACAAGGAAAATAAAATGAAACAATTCACAAAACATTTGACCACTGCGTTACTTGCGTTGCCGTTACTGGCTTTTGCCGCGCCTGACGCTTCTGTCATGTCCGTGGTCCAAAAAGAAAAAGCGCCCTACTTAGAGACACTTAAATCCTTGGTGTCGATTGAGTCGGGCAGCGGCGACCGCGAGGGACTGGACAAAATCTCGGACTTGATTGCCAGCAAGTTGAAAGATTTGGGCGGAAAAGTCGAATTGATTGAGCCAGGCGCAGACACTTACAAAATGTTTGATACGCCCGCAAAGCCCGGCCGTATGGTGCATGCGCAATTTGCGGGGACAGGAACAAAGAAGATTTTGCTGATTGCCCACATGGACACGGTGTATCAGCGTGGCATGTTGGCGCAGCAGCCGTTTCGTGTGGATGGCAACCGAGCCTATGGCCTTGGCATTGCAGACGACAAGCAAGGCATTGCCATGATTTTGCACACGCTGGCGGTTTTGAAGGCCAATAACTTTAAAGACTATGGCTTGGTGACGGTCTTGATTAATGGCGACGAAGAAATTAGCTCGCCCGCTTCGCGCAACATGCTCACCAAGCTGGGTGCAGAGCACGATGTGACGTTTTCTTGCGAAGCATCCCTAGCCGCATCCGACCGCATCTCACTGGTGACTGCGGGTATTGGCGCGGTGACTATGGAGGTGACAGGCAAAGCCTCGCATGCAGGTGGTGCGCCAGAGCTGGGACGCAATGCGCTGTACGAGCTATCGCATCAAATTTTGCAAATGCGCGATTTGTCGGATGCTGCTACCGGGGTGAAATTTAACTGGACGATTGCACAAGCGGGCACTGTGCGCAATTCGATTCCTGCCAAAGCGACAGCGGCAGCGGATGTGCGTGTTTTGCGTGTGGCAGACTTTGAGAGTATTGAGCCCAAAGTAGCCGCGCGTATCACTAACAAGTTGATCCCAGATACCAAGGTGACATTCAATTTTGAACGCCGCAGGCCGCCGCTGCAAGCCAGTCCTGCTGGCGTGGCAATGGCCAACTATGCGCAAAAACTGTACAAAGACGATTTAGGTATGGATCTCGTGTTTAGCGTACAAGCCGAAGGCGGTGGCACGGATGCGGCTTTTGCAGCGCTGAAAACTCAAAATGCCGTTCTGGAGCGCTTTGGCGCACGCGGGTTTGGTGCGCACTCCAATGATGCCGAGTACATCTTGATTGATTCGATTGAGCCTCGCATGTATTTGCTGAGCAAAATGATCATGGATGTATCGCTGGGCAAAGCTAAATAGCTAGCCCCGCTGCCGCACCTTGCCAGACACCCACAGCGCAGCCAGTATGGCAGCGGCAGCAATATAGCCAGCGATGTTGTAGTGGTGCATCACACCGCTAGCGTCCACGCTCACAATGTGTCCTGCTATGAATGCGCCCAGTCCCATGGCGGCTTGCTGAAATGATGCCGAGAGGCTCATAAATGTGCCGCGCAAAGGCGGATGAGCCGCGCCATTAATGAGCGCCATCATGGGAATCATGCGCGCGCTGGACATGACAAAAAACAAGGTGCTGACGAGCAAATAAACCCAAACGGGCGCTGGGGGCATGTGCGTCACCAAAAGCATGGGAATGATGGCCAGCGAGCCAAATATAAGGAAGCTTTTGCGTTTACCTAAGCGATCGGTTTGCTTGCCAACCCAGCGACTGGTAATCAGCGTGCAGCCGCCGCCAATGAGGTACATCAAGGGCAACATCGTTTCTGGAAACTTGACTGTGCCCGTAGCAAAAATGGTGATGAACGGAATGATGGAGAACATGGAGAACATCATTAAGCCGCCAAATAGCATCGACCAGCGGTGAATGGGATCCGCTAAAACAGCACGAATACGTAGCCATGCGCCGTGCAGGGCATTGCCTTGGGAAGCCATGTCTGTATTGGCCTGCAGGACATCATGGCTGGTAGCGCCCGTGCGTAGCCACTTGTAGGCCGCCCACCCCAAGCCTACGCAAAGCAAAGCGACAAATACAAAAGGTGCGCGCCATCCCAATACAGGCGTGTGGTTTGCTAGCCAAAGCCCAAGCGGTACGCCTGCGACAGTGGCAATAGAGAATGACGCAGACATGTAGCCGCCAGCTCTGCCGCGGCGCTCGGGCGGGATTTGATCGCCCACGACGGTGCCGACCAAAGCGCCCATCACACCACCAAACGCCCCAGCTAGCGAGCGTGCGACAAGTAAGCCGTAATAGCCAGGCGCTAAGGCGCAAGCCAGCGTTGCAAGTGCAAATAAAGCGTAGAGCGTGAGGAGCGCACGCTTGCGCTCAAAGCGGTCAATAAACATGGCGCATATCAAGCCTGCCGCTGCCGCTGTGAGCGAATAGGAGGAGACGAGTAAGCCAAATTGATCGGGGCTGATGCCCATTTCACGAATCAACATGGGGCCAATGGGCATCATGATCATGAAATCGACAATGTGCGTCAGCTGAATGCCTGCCAAGATGTAGAGCAAGCGTTTCTCGTTCTTGGGCATAGGGGAGAGTTTGTGTGCGGTGGGTTCGGTCATGAGGTCTCAGTGTAGTGATGCGCGATGACTGTTCCGAGCCGAGCTAAGCGTGAGCGCATGGCCAACACAGCTTTGTCTTTACTAAGAAGCACGCATCGATGCTGACAAGCCAGATCGATAAAAATTTGATCATCTGGGTCTTTGCAGGTGTAGGGCGCTTTGGGGGCGGCATCGACGTAGGTGGCGAGCGAGTCCATTTGCGCCAAAACGTCGTCCGAGGACTGTTTGTTCACAAGCCGTCGTTTGGCAACCTGCGGGTAATCAAGCACCCGAGCCAACTCGGCCCGCATGGCAGATGTAGCAAGCCATTGCAGGCTGCATGCCTGCAAAGCCTTATCCAGTATGGCTTGCCGAGGATCGCTGTAGACGAATAGATCTAAAACGATGTTGGTATCTAAGATGATGGGGGTCACTGGGAGATGACGCGCAAACGCTCGCCGCCACGCACGTCATAGTGCAAGGGCTTTTTGTATCTTCGCCCTATTGAGTCTAAATTTTCTATTCGCTGATCGTCAATTAAACGAAGTAATGAAGTTTGAAGTTGTGAGGGCGACCATGTGTTTTTTTCAAGAATATCTGCGAACGTTGCCTCATCGTAGCGTCGTTCTACTCCAATATGCTTGATCCAAAAGCTATCAATTTCTGGTTCTGCCAATTTGGTTTTGGAGTCATCAACATAAGGCTCATCGTCAGAAAACAAATCATTCATTCTTGTCTTCTCTGCTTTTTTGTCGTCGCGAATTTGCGCACGAACATTGCGCTGCAATATCTCAGCACCCTCACAGGTCTCCATGAACTTGATAACGCCTTTGGGGTGGGTCGTTACGTACACCAAATGATATTTGGTACGCTCTTTTTCTGGGTCAAGAATTTTTACGTAAGCCGAACGGACAGGGTAATTAATTCGCTGATTTGGTACTTGAGCCTTTAAGTTTTTGCGGTAAGTGTTCAATATGAACATCTCACGATCATCTGCTAATAGCTCTTGAGCGAGCGGTTCTCCAAGCAAGTCTTGCATTTCTGTTGCAAAACGCTCCATAGAGACAGTCCGATTAATGAAGTCGTACATGAAGTTTATAACGAACTCTGAGCGTGGGCGTTTTAAGAACTGCGACAGTACGTTGACCTTAACTTCTTTCCATCCCTTTGGATCAATAAAGAAAAAGGCCTGGCCTGTGTCTCCGACCCAATCCAAAATTATTTGCTTTGATTCAACAAACTCACCGTGAATAGACTTTGTTGTGATACCAGCTGGTGTGTGCTGAGACAAGTATTTTTCTAAATACGGATAAGCAGAATCGCTTTGTTCAACATAGAGTGCGCGAATAACTGCTCGTCCGCCGCGTGCTTCAATTGTTTTTTTGCACTTCTCTAAAACTCGTAGCGAAATTGCAATAGATGTCGTGTGCATTTCTGCCTCGCTTGCTTGCCAAGGCCCTGCAAAACAATCGATATAAGTAAACTCAAAAACTGGATTACTGACGGCAAGGATTGCCGTTAGTTTCTCCAAATATTTTTCGAGAACATGATGCTTGATTAAAGCTTGTTCACGACCAATATACGCATCAGGAATGATATTTTGAGTTGTCATCTTTTAGTGTGTTAGGCGGTGATCCGCCTCTTCCGAGTTTTTGGAAATTGATCCCAATGTTTACCCGCCAAGCTGCGCCCAGCCTTACCTTTGCCGATTGCAGCTAAAGACACTGTGACGTATTTATCGGACTCCATTGATTCGATACGGGTGCTTTTGGTCATGACATCGCGGACTAACTCTATTGGTGCCCAGTGCCCCCATTGCTTGAAGTGAAAAGGCACTTTTGCTTCTGCGCATTGCTTTTGTATATCAGCAGGCCAAGCAGGATTCATGGGGCGTGAGCCTGCGCCAGACTCACCTCCAGTGATGACCCAATCTATCTTCGTGCCATTGGCGTTGGGAACAAGGTAGGGCTCTAAATTAATGGCGCTCAATAGGGGCTCGCATGATAAGAACCGAACAGATGGCGATTTGAATTCAAGTAAATACTTAATCATCTTGTCGGCAACTTCTTGGTTTTCTACGGTAGCGCCGAGCCAAACATTAGCAGGAAATTCATAGCCTTTTGGCAGTAATTTGCGTACGACGGAGATGCGTTTTGTGAGTAGCAGCCAATCTAAGTTGGGTGTTGCTGCAATCAAGTCTAGGAGTCGTTGTCGATGCGGTGCGAGGACAGGATTTTTTTCAAATACATCACCCATGGAGGCACAAAACACGCGCCGCCTTGTCCCTTCAGCTTTTGCCTCTGCATCCCATTTCAAAGGCTCTTTCCAGTGAGCGTCCCCAAAAAACCGACGATCCGTTTCCACGCCCCAAACGTCAGCTCCTAAACGTTTTGCCCAAGCTTCTGCGTAACAGTTGTCGCAGGCAGCAGACACTTTCACACAGCCCCACCAGGGGTTGAAAGTGTGATGCGTCCATTCGATGCGAGAGTCTTTTGCCATGATGGCCTCCAATATAGCTGATATTTTATACAGTTTTCAATTATTTTTACCGACCCGCTTGCGCCATTCGCTCACTCTTCCAATACACATCGTCCCCGCCATTCATACGGTTTAAAACGCGAGACAACACAAACAGTAAGTCGCTGAGCCGGTTGAGGTAATGGCGCGGCGCTGCGTTGATGGGCTCAGTCTCGCCCAGCAGCACAACCCAGCGCTCTGCGCGGCGCGCCACGGTGCGGCAGATGTGGGCTTGGCTGGCAGCGCGGTTGCCCGCAGGCAAGATGAATTCTTGCAATTTCGGTAGCGTTTCGTTGTAGTGTGCCAGTGCCTCATCTAGTTGGATCACGGCTTCTTCTTTGAGCAGCTGAAAGCCTGGGATGGAGAGCTCGCCGCCTAGGTTGAAGAGTTGGTGTTGAATGTCCACGAGCAGTTCACGCACCCCGTCTGGTAAGGCTTCGCACAAGAGCAGTCCGATGTGACTATTGAGCTCGTCTACGTCACCCATGGCGCAGACGCGTGGCGAGGATTTGGGGATACGCGTGTTATCCCCTAATCCAGTCGTGCCGTCGTCGCCCGTGCGCGTGGCGATTTGTGAGAGTCGGTTGCCCATATTTTTCCTTGTGGTTTACATTTAATTCAGATCAAATTTTAGGACATGCCTAGCGGTGATAATCTGGCTTGAATAGACCTTTAGAAAATGAACAGCATCCTCATCATTGCCCATGCGCCGCTAGCTTCTGCTCTGCGTAGTGCCGCGCTACACGCCTTTCCCGATGCGGCTTCGCGCGTGGCGGTGATTGATGT
>JANPAS010000168.1:0-3459 GCA_031430035.1 Comamonadaceae bacterium
TGGCATTTTTGAGATCGAACAGCAAGGCGCGGATGCCATTTGGCAAACCTCCAGTAGCTTTGGCCCGCATAGCCCTGAGGCATGGTTAGAGCTCTCGCGCCATCAATTAAAAAAATGCGCCGATGGCAAATACACCTTTGCGTACGACCCTGCGATTGCGCAGCTTTTTAAAATGGCTAGCCGTGAATCGACGACTGCGGGCGAAGCATTTTTGTGGCAGCTCTATGAAGACATCACTGCTGAAACCCTTATTACACGTGGCCTAGAGAGTGACTTACTCTCTATCACGACAGCCGCTAGCATGTGCGAGCGAGGTAAAAAAATGCCCGTACCTGCTCGCTTGGTTGAGTTTGCTGGCGTGGGACATGCGCCTACTTTTGTAGCCAAAGACCAGCATGATGTCGTTGTCGAATTTTTAATCGATTAAATAGGATTGAATATGAAAAAATTAATAAGCACCATCGTTGTAGCCCTTGTGGGTATTGGCCTGCAGCCTGCTTATGCCCAGAGCGCCCAGCCCGCTTGGCCTAGCAAGCCATTACGGTTTTTAGTGGCTGCGCCAGCGGGAAGTTCACTCGATGTGATTGCGAGAAGCATGGGCGAGAAGCTCAGCCCCCGCATTGGGCAAGCCGTGGTTGTGGAAAACGTGGCAGGCGGCAGCGGCACGATTGCGACCAACATGGCTGCCAAAGCCGCGCCTGATGGTCACACCTTTGTGCTGTCGTTCAATGGCCCTTTGGCGTTTACGCAGTTCATCAGCAAACTGCCGTATGACCCTGCCAAAGACTTAACCCCCGTCATCATGACGACCAGCCAGCCCAACATCTTGGCGGTCAACGCAAGCTTGCCGGTAAAGACGACGCAGGAATTGGTGACTTATCTACGCGCTAATCCTGCCAAGTTCAATTACGCATCGGTGGGCGTGGGTTCTAGCTCGCATTTGGCGATGGAACTCTTCAAATCAGAAGCCAATATCTTCGCCACGCACATCCCGTACAACGGCTCGCCGCCTGCGACATTTTCTGTGGCAGCTAACGATACGCAGATGATTTTTACCATTCCGACCATCATCATTCCGCAGGTGAAAGCGGGCAAGATGCGGGCGTTGGCAGTCAGCTCGCCTAAGCGGTTTTCGATTTATCCAGACATTCCAACCGTACGTGAGAGTGGTATTAAAGAGCTCGCCCAATTTGAAGCACTAGCTTGGAATGGCATTCTCGTTCCCAGCGCCACGCCCAAAGCTGTGGTGGAACGCATGAACCGCGAGTTTGATGCCGTACTGAAAGACGAAGCCGTTCGCGCACGGCTCACGGCTGCTGGCTTAGAAGTGGTGGGGGGATCAAGCGAGAGCTTTGCCAACACCCTCACCGCTGAGACAAAAAAGTGGAAAGTCATTATCGAGCGGCTGGGGATTAAGCAGGATTAAATAAGGTAGTGGACTACTGCGGCTTATAAAAAATGTAATCCGCTTGGTAGTTCACCACTTGCTTGCTGCCAACCGCTGCCATGTCGCATGGGATTGTGGGCGCAACGCCGCCTTGTGTCGCCACGCGCTGGATGTAGCTGACTCCGTTCATACCGCCGCTGCCCATCGCAGGATTGGCTTTGACCAGTTGCAAGGGGATATTGCCAGCGCTGCTGGGTGCAACAGCTAACTGCACGCCCGTGAGTTTGGAGCCATCCATGCTCTCCCATGTGGCAGGAGGGCCAAAGTATTTGCCAACTTGCTTGCCTTGGCGATCGTTTAATTTGGCATCGGGGCCGACAAAGCGCCATTCAAATTGGTTTGCCATGTCGCGTTTGGCATCGCATTGATAAGTGATGCTGCCGACACCGACCGTCTCCCAAGCAACCGCGTGACCCGCAGGCACTTGGACGCTGGCGGGCAGTGCCGCTTGTGAGTAAGGCGGCGACATAGACATGCTGCCGCAAGCGGTGAGTAGGGCTGTCGTGAGTGCCGTGGTGAGTGTCGTCGCGATTGTTTTCATGAAAACTCCTAAAAATAGATGAAAAAATGATGAATGGAAAGCTTCCATCTCTTAATACGCGGATAGTTTCCAATTGGATTCAAACCATAATCTTGCTATGGCAATAGATACTGAACTTACCTTGCGCGCCCGCGATTTCGCCGCTGTCCTGATTAGCGATGTGCGGCTGGCCTCTGGCGAAGCTGCGCTGGATCACGCGGCCGCCGTCGCTGCGATTGCCGCGCAGCTAGATAGCTCGGACGAGCTGCAAGCCGCGTGTTATTTGCTCTACGCGGTGGATTCGCTGAATAAGCCGCTGGAAGTGCTCACTAAAAATTTTGGCGAGAGCGTAGCGCGATTAACTGTTGAAACGCGGCAGTTGATTGAGTTGCAAGATCGCTCGCGCAAAAGCACGGACGATGGGGTGCTGGCGAAGTCGCAAACGGAAAACATCCGCAAGATGCTGCTGGCGTTTGGGCGCGATTTGCGAGTGGTGCTCCTTCGTTTGGCGTCTCGCCTTCAGACGCTCAGGTTTTACGCGGCAGCTAAATCGGCCCCGCCGCTGGACTTGGCGCGTGAAACGCTCGATGTGTTTGCGCCTCTCGCTAATCGCCTCGGAATTGGCCAAATTAAGTGGGAGTTGGAAGACCTCAGTTTTCGATTTTTAGAGCCGCAAACGTACAAACAGATTGCCTCGCTCTTAGAGGAAAAACGAAGCGACAGAATCACCAAAACCGAAGCACTGCGCGTGCAGTTGGCGGCAGATTTGCAAGCGCAAAAAATCAAATGCACGGTCGACGCAAGGCCTAAGCATATTTATAGCATTGTTAAAAAAATGCGCGGTAAAAACCTGCCGTTTGAGCGCGTGTTCGATGTACGTGCGATGCGCGTGCTGGTGGATTCCGTCAATGATTGCTACGCCGCGCTAGCCCTTATCCACACTCGCTTTGCCCCCATGACGGAGGAGTACGACGACTACATTGCTAAGCCGAAATCAAACGGCTATCAGTCGCTGCACACGGTGGTACGGGATGATTTTTCGGGCGGTGCGAATCGTCCCATTGAGATTCAAATTCGCACGCAGCAGATGCATGCACACGCGGAGCAAGGCGTGGCGGCGCACTGGGCATACAAAGAGGCGGGTGCAAAGGGTTACAGCGGCGTGCAAGCGGGCGGGGACTATGACCGCAAGATTGCGATGCTCAGGGCGCTGCTCGATTGGGAGCGTGAGGTGTCAAGTGAAAGTGCAGAGGGGGGCTCAAAGCTCGACACATCTGTGCTGCAAGACCGCATTTATGTGCTCACGCCCGAAGCCGCCATCATCGATTTGCCGCAAGGCGCAACGCCTGTCGATTTTGCGTATCAACTGCACAGCACGATTGGCCACCGCTGCCGAGGTGCCACAGTAGACGGCGTGCTCGTGCCACTCAATACCAAGCTGCAAAGTGGGCAGACGGTCGCCATCACCACAACCAAGGAAGGCGGTCCGTCG
>JANPAS010000169.1:0-7683 GCA_031430035.1 Comamonadaceae bacterium
TTGCAAGTCAATTGGGGCGAGCGACAAAATCAAACCTGTGAAACCGCCAATGGTGAACACGAAGATGAAACCCACCGCAAACAGCATGGGGGTTTCAAACGTCATCGAGCCCTTCCACATCGTGGCGACCCAGTTAAACACCTTCACGCCTGTCGGAACAGAAATTAACATCGTGGCGTACATGAAGAACAGCTGTCCTGTCACGGGCATGCCCGTGGTGTACATGTGGTGCGCCCACACGATGAAAGACAAAATCGCAATCGACGACGTGGCGTACACCATCGAGGCGTAGCCAAATAACTTCTTACGCGCAAAAGTAGGCACCACATGACTGATGATGCCAAACGCAGGCAAGATCATGATGTACACCTCGGGGTGGCCAAAGAACCAAAAGATGTGTTGGTACATCACTGGGTCGCCGCCGCCCGCAGGATTAAAGAAGGTCGTGCCGAAATGACGATCCGTCAGCGTCATCGTGATCGCACCAGCAAGCACGGGCATCACTGCGATGAGCAAGTAAGCGGTAATGAGCCATGTCCACACGAACATCGGCATTTTCATCATCGTCATGCCAGGTGCGCGCATATTCAAAATCGTGACCACAATGTTGATCGATCCCATGATGGACGAGGCGCCCAGCACGTGCATGGCAAAAATACCCGCATCCATGGAAGGGCCCATTTGCAGGGTCAGAGGTGCATAGAGCGTCCAACCAGCGGCAGGAGCGCCACCCGGCATAAAGAAGCTGAGCACGAGTGTGACCGCAGCAGGAATCATTAACCAAAAGCTAAAGTTGTTCATGCGGGCAAAGGCCATATCGGCTGCGCCAATTTGCAGTGGAATCATCCAGTTAGCAAAACCCACAAAGGCCGGCATGATCGCGCCGAACACCATAATGAGTCCGTGCATCGTCGTGAACTGGTTAAACAGCTCTGGATTGACAAATTGCAAACCTGGCTGGAAAAGCTCCAAGCGAATCAATAGCGCCAAAACGCCGCCAATCATCAGCATCGTAAAGGCGAACAATAGGTACAGCGTACCGATGTCTTTGTGGTTGGTCGCATAGACCCAACGACGCCAACCTTCAGGCTTGTGGTCGTGATGATCGTCGTGACCGTGCGAATCGTGACCAGCGTGCGCTGCGTGTGCCATGTCGTGTGAAGTGCTCATAGTATTCTTCTCGCTTATTTACGTGCTGCCAAAACTTCGGATGGCTGAACCAGTTGACCCGTTTTGTTTGACCAGTTGTTCTTGGTATAGGTAATCACGGCAGCAATGTCGGTATCCGATAACTGCTTCCAAGCAGGCATCGCGTTATTGTTTTGACCATTCAGCAAAATTTTGATTTGCTTGTTCTTGTCTGCGTCCAATACAACCGCCGCACCGTCGAGCGCCTTGATGGGGCCCGCGCCCTTGCCGCTGGCTTGGTGACAAGCCGCGCAATTGCTAGCGTAAACTTTTTCGCCGCGCTTAACCATATCGTCTAGCGCCCACACCTTGCTTGGGTCATCCAACTTGGCAGCGGCCTCTTTTTGCTTCACTGCCACCCATGCGGTGTAGTCAGTGGCGCTCACCACCTTAATATGAATCGGCATGTACGCGTGCTCTTTGCCGCAGAGTTCTTGGCATTGGCCGTAATAGTCACCGATCTTGTCGGTTTTAAACCACGTATCGCGCACAAAACCGGGAATCGCATCTTGTTTGATACCAAACGATGGCACAGCAAAGGCGTGAATCACATCGTTAGCGGTCGTAATCACGCGGATTTTTTTGCCAACAGGTACAACCAGCGGGTTATCGACCTTAAAGAGGTAGTTATCGGGGTAATCTGCAAGATTTTTTGAGCCTGCATTCGACAGCTCGCGATGGCTGTTGTCCAGCGTCGAAATAAAACCAAGGCCTTCGCCCTCGCCTTTGATGTAGTCGTAGCCCCATTTCCACTGGTAACCCGTGGCTTTAACCGTCAAATCAGCATTCGTCGTGTCTTTGGAGTACACCAAAGTTTTGGTAGCCGCCAAGCCCATCGCGATGACGATGACAAACGGAACAATCGTCCAAATAATTTCGACCGTTACCGACTCGTGGAAGTTCGCAGCCTTATGTCCCAGCGACTTGCGGTGCTTCAAGATGGAATAGAACATCACACCGAACACAGCAACAAAAATGACAATACAAGCGATCATCATGCCGTTGTGTAGCAAGTGCTGATCGATCGACAGTTGCGTCACTGGCGGATGAAAGTTGAGTTGGTTGACCGCAGGGCCACCAGGCAAATCACTGACGGCATGGGCGCTGGCTCCGAGAAGCATACTGAGTAGATAGAGGAAATTCTTCATCGATAAATTCTTCATAATTTTTAGCAACCTCGGATTTTAGCGGATTTCATTATATAAGTGATGGCTTATGTAGCATTTCCCGCATCGTTTGAAGGCTAATCGCGCTGTGCGGCGACAACTTAACCCTCGGTTTGGGCTTCATCGCATGGCCATAAATCAGCTCAAACGTCAGCGCGATTTGCCCCTCATTATTTCGGCATTCATCCAAAGTTTTCAATAACAATGCCCGCCAGCCCTTACTGGATATGGCCTGCGGGCCTGCTCCTCTGGCTGGATTTAAGTTTCGCCCCAGCTCACGCAGCTCTTGCACGGCACGCTCGGGCGTAGCAAACGTCAAAACAAGACGCTCCATATCCATCACAGGCTCAGCAAAGCCTTGTGCCACCAACCGATCGCCCCAATCGTGCATATCCGTCATGGTGTGCAGGGGTGCAGACCAGCCGCGGCGCTCGTATGCCGCGCGAAGTTCCATCAAGGTATCGGGGCCAAAGCATGAAAACAGCACAAAACCATCGGTTTTGAGCGCGGCATGCCACTCTTCAATCATTCGCTTTGGAGCAGCCTCCATATGCAATTGCATGTTGGACCAAATCATGTCTTGCGATAAATCAGGTGGTGGCTTAAAACTCGACTTCGACAAGCTCAGTCCGAACGGGTTCAATTTTTGCCAGAGCGAAGTCTGCATCGTAGGATGCTTAGGCGTACCGCCACGAAGCCAAGACCAATTCGTCCAATCTTTAGTCGGCAACTTGATGTAATCCAGCCGCTCGGCCATGCGCTTGCCCACCTCCTCGTGTAGCCAGGGCGCTTGGCGGACGGGCATCTGCGCCCAGCGCGCAGCGGCAACTGCGTCTATATGCGGGTCAAAATCGGAGGTGGAATCGTCAGCCATCAGCCTAGTATATTGAGGCATGTCCTTTATCTCGCGGTTATTGCTCTCCATCCCCTTTGAATGCGTTATCTGCAAAAAATGGCCGTCCGCGTCATTCGAGGGCGTGACGGGCGTTTGCAGACGTTGCGTCAGCAAACATGCCAAAGCGCCGCGGTTTGCCGTGCCGCATGGTCTGGGTGATTGCCTCGCAGCCGTGGATTTTGATGCGCCATGGTCAGCGCTGATCAGTCGCTATAAATTTGCACCCGAGCCAGGACTCGCAAGGCTTTTTGCAGGACTCATGCTGCGCGATGAGCGCATTCGCACACTGATTGCTAGCGCTGATGTCGTGATTCCGCTACCTCTGTCGCCTGAGCGGCTAGAAGAGCGCGGATTTAATCAGGCTTTTGAGCTTGCAAAGCATGTGGCAAAAGATAAATTGGCGGCTCACGCGCTCATCAAAACTCGCGACACATTGCCACAGCGCACCTTAGATAAAGCAGCTAGACAACGAAATATTGCCAACGCATTTGCCCTGCAAGCCACATCCCATATGGCCTGCAGAGGCAAGCATGTCCTTCTAATTGATGATGTGACGACTACGGGCTCAACGCTAGTTGCCGCTGCCGAGCCGATCTACAGAGCGGGTGCGGGAAAGGTTAGCGCCGTGGTGATTGCACGGACACCGCTTAACGCAGCACCCCAGCCACATCCATCCGAGCGGTAAGAATCCGCCCATTACTCGAATCCGTGCAATAAATCGTTTTGTTATCTGCGCCGCCAAAGGCTAGATTGGTGAGTGACACCGCAGCCAGCTTGCCCTCCACTTTGGGCGCGTGCAGCACTTCATCCACTTCGCCGCGCGGATTGACAACCCACACGTAGCCGAGGCCAGGGTTCGCAACCAGCAAGCGCCCGCGCTCGTCCATCGCCAAACCATCGGGGCCGCTGGTGCCATAGCTGGTGAAAAACTGCCCCGTTTTGGAAACGCTGCCGTCTGCTTGCAAAGGCATGCGCCACACACAGTTGCCGCGTGTGCAGGCGACAAACAAAAACTTCTCGTCAGGCGACAACACAATGCCGTTGGGGCTTGGCACGTTGTTTAGCAGCAAATCTAGCTTGCCACTTTGCGGCGCATAACGATAGACACGACCTGTCGGGTCGTGCAACCCTGTTTGCCCTTGATCGGTGAAATAGATGTCGCCATTTTTGGCAATCGTTAAATCGTTCACGCCTTTAAACGACTCGGTGTTACGCCTTGCCAAGAATGGCGTGACCTTACCCGTCTTGCTGTCCAGCGTGACAAGGCCGTTTTTGTAATCGGTAATCAGCAGCACTTCAGGTTGGAGGGTGGCATCCAAAAACTTCATGCCGTTCGGCTCACCGTCGTACTCGGCAACCAAGCTCCATCCGCCTTGCGGGGTCATTTTGAAAATGCGCCCAAACGGAATATCCGTCACGTACAAGTTGCCCGCGCCGTCAAACACAGGGCCTTCCAAAAACGAATCAATCGCTTTGCCACCTTGGTTGGCATCCGCCCACACAGACCTCACGCCCGTTTTGCGGAACTCGACAGGCATGGAAGACCAAACGTCCAGCTCGCGGACTTTGGGGGTATTGAGATAGAACATGGTGGTTTTTACTTTGGCTCAGTCCGCTTTAATGCCAGCTGTTTTGATGAGCTTGCTCCACCTGCCCATATCGCTCTCGACCAATTTTTTAGCATCCGAACTAGAACTCGCAATCACGCTAAACCCCATCTCGCCAAGGCGCTTTTTGACCTCAGGCATGGCCAGCACCGCCGTCATGTCTTTGTGCAGTTTGGCTTGCACGGCAGCAGGCGTGGCGCTTGGCACAGAAAAACCTAGCCAAAACGGCATGTCCATATCGAGACCTGATTCTTTAGCGGACGGAATTTCTGGAGCCACGCTACTGCGCTCATTAGCGGTCACCATCAGCGCACGCACTTTGCCCGATTTAATGTGCGGGAGTGCGCCTGGCAATGCCGTCGTCATCCACTGCACATCACCTGCAAGCACGCCCACCAGCGCAGGACCACCACCGCGATACGGAATGTGCGTGGAAAAAATACCCGACAAGTTTTTAAACAATTCTGCGCCCATGTGCGTGTTCGTGCCATTGCCGCCCGAGCCGTAATTGAGCTTGCCAGGATTGGCGCGAGCGTAGGCTACAAACTCTTTGAGCGTCTTAGCAGGCACGCTGGGATGCACCACCAACACGTGCGGCACAGATGCGGCGATGGTGATATGCGCAAACGCGGTCTTGGGGTCAAACGGCATGGAAGGCAAAAGCGCGGCTGAAATAGGGAATGAGATTTCATTCGTCAAAACCGTTGTGCCATCCGGCGTAGCGCGAGCGACCGAGCCCCACCCCACGAGTCCGCCACCGCCCGTGCGGTTTTCCACAATTGCAGCGCCGTTGGACACTTGCGGCAGGTATTGCGCCATCACGCGAGCCATGATGTCGGTGCTGCCGCCAGCGCCGTAGGGCACAACCAGCACGGCTGGCTTTGCGGTAGAGGTGCTCTGCGCGCCGCTATGAGTGGCGCTTGCGAGCAAGGCAAGCCCGCAGGCCATAGTAGATAAGGCTTTGCGGATAGGCATTTTGAAAAACATGGCTGACTCCTTGATTTCTTTAATCGACTTTTGCACCCGACTCTTTAACGATTTTGCTCCAGCGCGCGGTCTCGGCCTTGATGTAAGCGCCAAACTGTTCGGGCGTTCCGCCCGTCACATCCGCCCCTTGACCTGCTAGCTTTTCTTTCACGGCGGGGTCTTGCAGCGCTTTGTTGAACGCGGCGTTCAGTTTGGCAATCACGTCTTTGGGCATACCAGCAGGACCCAGTACGCCAAACCACGTGGTCGCGTCAAAATCTTTGTACCCCAGCTCGGCAATCGAAGGCACGGTGGGCAAGTCGTCACTGCGCCCCTTCGATGTGACCGCCAGCGCCCGCATCTTGCCATTTTTGATATGCCCAATGAGGGTAGGAACGGATGAGACGTAAGTTTGAATTTGTCCGCCAAATAAATCTGTCAATCCTTGCGCCGCACCTCGGTAGGGCACATGCGTCAATTTCACGTCGGCCGTGCGCTGAAAAAGCTCAATCGCCAAATGCGACACCGTGCCGCTGCCCGAACTGCCGTAGTTAATGGACTCAGGCTTTGCCTTGGATGCGGCGACCACTTCTTGCATGGTCTTAAAGGGCGAATTGGCTGCTACGACGATGGCCAAAGCCGATGTCGCTACATACACAACGGGCACCAAATCCTTCTCCACGTTGTACGGTAGCTTGCTGTAGAGCGAGGGGTTAATCGCCAAGTTGCTGGTTTGCCCCAGCACCAGCGTATAGCCATCGGGTTGCGCTTTGGCGGCAACATCCACGCCCAAATTGCCGCCTGAGCCAGGCTTGTTATCCACCACGATGCTCCAGCCGTTAGTGCTAGCGACCTTATTAGCAATTTCGCGTGCAATCACGTCCGTTCCGCCGCCTGGCGGGAAGGGCACGACCAGCTTGATGGGGCGGGCAGGGTAGGTCTGCGCGCCAGATGGGACGGCACTTACCAGCAAGGCAAGTCCGCAGACCATAGTGGATATAGCTTTCAAATTCATGGTTGGCCTTTCAAGTTAATAAGAATGTTTTGGGCTGCTGCCACGCCCATGTTGATGTAAGCATCACTGGTGACGCCGCCAATATGTGGACTCAAAATAAAGCCCGCTTGGTTTTGAAATGGATGCGGCGCACTGAATGGCTCCACCGCAAAACTGTCCAGCGCGGCTGTGCCCACTTGCCCGCTTTGCACGGCTGCTAAGAGCGCCTCCTCATTCACCAAACCGCCCCGTGCGGTATTGATAAAAATCACGCCGCGTTTGCAATGCTCAAGCGTTTGGTGATTAATGAAGCCTTTGTTCTCGGGCGTGAGCGGGCAATGCAGCGAGAGCACATCCGCAGACGCCAGCACCGCCTTCAAATCCACCACCTCGACGCCTGCTGCGGCGCAGCGCTCGGCATTTGCCGCATTCGTATGTATGTAAGGGTCATGCCCCACAACCCTCATCCCTAGGGCTTTGCAGAGCATGGCAAAGCGCAGACCAATCGCACCAAGGCCTACAAGGCCGATGGTCTTTCCACGTAGTTCCAAACTTTTATGGGTTGATTTATCCCAAAAACCTGCGTGCATACGCTCGTTCAGCGTCACGACGGACTTTGCTGCCGCCAACAACAGCGCCAAGCTGTGCTCGGCAACGGCATCCGCATTCACCGCCGTCGCAGCGACCACGACGATACCGCGCTGCCCCGCTGCCGTAGAGTCAATGGTGTCAATACCGCTGCCGTGCTTAGAGATCACCTTGAGTGCAGGCGCAGCCTCCATTTGCGGCGCGTCAATACGTCCGTAGCGCACGATGATGGCGACGGGGTTGTGCTGCTTACACAGCGCGGTCACGTCCGCCGCCGTA
>JANPAS010000170.1:0-8308 GCA_031430035.1 Comamonadaceae bacterium
CGAAATTGCGGATGCGGCTACCGTATGTGTGGACGCGCAAGATGTCGCCAGACACGCCGACATCATCTTGACCATGCTGCCCGACACACCCGATGTTGCGAAGGTCTTATTTGGCGACAAAGGCATTGCCAGTGGCCTCAGCGCAGGCAAGCTGGTGGTTGATATGTCCTCGATTTCGCCAGTGGACACCAAAGAATTTGCGCAAAAGATTGAGCTGCTGGGTTGCGACTATTTGGATGCGCCGGTTTCGGGCGGCGAAGTTGGCGCAAAAAATGCCACACTGTCCATCATGGTGGGCGGCAAACCTGAGGCGTTTGAACGCGCCAAACCCGTGTTTGAAGCCATGGGCAAAAACATCACCCGCGTTGGCAATAGTGGCGATGGTCAAACCTGTAAAGTGGCGAATCAAATTGTGGTGGCGCTCACCATCAACGCTGTTGCAGAAGGCTTGCTGTTTGCAGCCCGCGCAGGTGCTGATCCTGCCAAAGTGCGTGAAGCACTGATGGGCGGCTTGGCGACATCGCGCATCTTAGAAGTCCACGGCGAGCGCATGGTCAAGCGCACGTTCAACCCAGGCTTTCGCATTGCACTGCATCAAAAAGATTTGAATCTAGCGCTCAGCTCCGCCAAGTCTTTAGGTTTGGCGTTGCCCGCCACATCGACCGCGCAGCAACTGTTTAGTGCTTGCGTAGCGCATGGCGGTGCGGCATGGGATCACTCTGCGATGGTGCAGGCGCTAGAGAAAATGTCCAATTTTGAAATTGGACAAACGCCTACGGCTTAAAGAGGCTAAACCAACAAATCACGTAGCGCCCGCGCCACCACCTTGGTGGCACGGCGCAAGTCTTCCAGCACCAAATATTCGTCCGCGCGCTTGGCATTGGACTCCAGCACCGTACGGGGTCCCGCGCCATACATCACGCCTGGAATACCGCGTTCTACATACAGGCGCACATCGGTGTACAGCGGCGTGCCCAGCGCAGGAATCGGCTCGCCAAACACCGCTTCGCCGTGCTTTTGCAGGGCATCAACCAAAGGCTTATTCCCCGCTAACGGATACATGGCGTTGCACAGCAAAAGGCGTTTAATGTCGGCTCGCACGCCTAGGCCGCGAGCATTGCAAGCGGCGACGGCATCTGCAATTAATTGCCGCAAATCGGCTTCAACCGTACCTGGATCTTCCTCTGGAATCATGCGGCGATCGAGCTTAATCACCACCTTGCCTGGAATCACATTGGTGTTCGTGCCGCCCGCAATCAGGCCTATATTGAGATACGGATGCGTGATGCCGACTACGTTTGAGCGAATCTTTTTCAAGTCCTCGTTTTGCGCATAGAGCACTGTCATTAAAGCGTTCGCGCCTTGCAGCGCGTCCACGCCCGAGTCTGGAATCGCCGCGTGCGCCATCTTGCCATGTACAGTGACTTCTAGCTGCAAACAACCGTTGTGCGCCGTGATCACTTGATAGCTAAAACCGGCTGCAATCATGAGGTCAGGCTGCGTGTGTCCATTGGCGAGTAACCAGCCTGGCCCCAGTTCGCCACCAAACTCTTCGTCGTAGGTAAAGTGAAGCTCCACGGCGCCTTGGTTTGGTTTAGCCACGGCCTCTAAGGCGCGAACCGCAAAGCTGTAAGTTGAAAAATCGCACTTACTCACAGCGGCAGCGCGACCATAGATTTTGCCGTCCACAATCTCACCACCATACGGATCGTGTGTCCAACCCTCGCCTGGCGGCACCACATCGCCGTGAGCGTTCAGGGCAATGGTTTTTCCGCCATTGCCCGCATCCCCGTACCGCCTGCGCACAATCAAATTGGTGATGGACTCCAGTCCATTCTTTTTCACCTTACCCTCAGGCATGACAAATTTTTTAGCGTCGAAACCAAAATCTTTCAGCAGCTCTGCCGTGCGATCTGCATGCGGCGCATTGTTGCCAGGTGGCGTATCCGTGGGTACTTGAATCAAGGCCTGCAAAAAACGAACCTGTTCGTCAAAATGATCGTCAATCCATTGATCTAGCGCTTGGTTTTGTGCGTCATCCAACATCTCAAATTCCGTTCAACAAATGTGTGAATGCCTGCGCAGCCAAATCCATATCGTGGCTGGTCGTGGACTCCAGCGGGTTGTGTGAAATACCAGCGTTTTCGCCGCGCACAAACAGCATCGCTTGCGGCATGATGGTGTGCAGCTTCATGGCGTCGTGCCCTGCGCCGCTGTTCATGCGGTACACGGGCAGTCCTAGGCTTTGCACCGCCCCCTCCCAGCGGGCTTGCCACGCGGGGTCGCTTGGTGCAGCCGATGCCGCGAGGATGCGATCCATCACTAGATTGACACCGCGCGATTCGGCAATCGCCCGCAAAGCCTTGTTGATATTGGCCTCCAGCAGGTCTCTTTTTGCATCTACCGGCGCTCTGAGGTCAATGCTAAACGTGCAAGCGCCCGGCACAACATTGATAGAACCACTTGGCACATGCAGTTGTCCCACCGTTGCCACTAGCTCAGGCTCGGCCTTGGCGCAGCGCTCTACAGCCAACATCATTTCTGCCACCGCTACCGCCGCGTCTTTACGGCGGTTCATCGGTGTTGTACCTGCGTGACTCGCCATGCCATCTACTCTGCACAAATAGCGCACGCTACCGTTGATTGAGGTGACAACACCGAGCGGTAAATTTAGCTCGTTCAAAACAGGGCCTTGCTCGATATGCACTTCAACAAATCCGAGATAATTTTTAGGATCGCGTTTCAGCTTTGCAATTTCATCCAGACTAGCTGGCAAACCCTCATCCAGCATGGCTTGGCGCATGCTCACGCCATCGCTATCTGTTTGATCTAACCACGCGAGATCGAAGTGTCCCGTGAGTGCCCCCGAACCTAAAAAAGTTGCTTTGTAACGTTGGCCTTCTTCTTCGGCAAACCCAACGACTTCCAAATGAAATGGCAAGCGCTTGCCTGCTTTGTGCAATTCACGCACACACATCATGGGAGCATAAATACCAAGCCTGCCGTCGTACTTACCGCCATTGCGCACCGTGTCGTAGTGCGAGCCCGTCAGCAGCGTTTTCGCATCTGCTTGATCGGATTTGTAAATGCCAACCACATTGCCTACCGCATCGATGCGCACATCGTCAAAGCCAGAGTCCAGCATTTGCCGCTGAATGAGCGCCGCGCAAGCTAAGTGTGCCTTAGTGAGATACGTCACCGTCAGCTGATCCATCGCTTTAAATTCTGGGTCGCTAAAGGCGGCCAACTCCTCATGCCAATCCCAGAGTTCGTTACCCAGCAAGGGCTGCACGCCAAATTTATCATCCAATCGGATCTCTGCAATACGGTTGATTTGGCGCAAGCATTCCGCCATCTCATAGTCTGCTGGATAAGCCAAGCGACGCTCAAACGTAGCAATGATTTGCATTTTGGTTAGCCCAGTACCACGCGCACCACGCACTGCCAAAATAAACGGCCAGCCAAATTTGGCGTTGTAGTCCGCGTTCAACTTTTGAATCTTGGCGAACTCTTCTGGCGTGCAGTTAGTCAGCCCCGCCTTACCTTGCTCATTGGTAGATTCGCTGGTCAGCGTTTTGTCAACCATCGCCTTGCCCGCAAGCTCGGGATGGGCGCGAATGAGGGTTAATTTTTTCTCTTTGCTTGAACTCTGCACGGCCATAGCCAGTGCGGCCTTCAAGGCGGCGAGACTCGGGAAGCCTTGTGGGTTATGGGCTAGCGCCACTTCAACCACCCAAGGTGAATGCTCGTAGAGGCCGTCTAAGTTTGGTAGGGCTAACATGGATGCATCTCTCTCCAATGATTGGCGATATCAATACGCCGAGCCACCCACACGTGGTCGTGATTCGTGATGTGATCTAAAAACTTTTGCAGCGCCGTGATACGGCCTGGCCTGCCAAGCAGTCGGCAGTGCATCCCGATGCTCATCATCTTGGGCGCGTTCAAACCCGCAGGGTCGCCTTCCGCATACAGCGCATCAAACGTATCCTTCAAATATTGAAAGAACGGATCAGCATGCGAATAGCCTTGTGGCAATGCAAAACGCATGTCGTTGCAGTCCAGCGTGTAGGGCACGATGAGCTGGGAAGCCATATCCCCATTGGTCTTCTTAACTTTCATCCAAAACGGTAAATCGTCACCGTAATAGTCGCTGTCATAGCTAAACGTGTGCCCACCTTCTGCATAGTCAGCGACCAAGCGTCTCGTATTGGGGCTATCGCGCCCCGTGTACCAGCCCTGCGGCTTTTGATTTGTTAGGCGTTCGATGATCTCCATCGCCTGCTGCATATGCTCGCGCTCAGTCGCTTCATCCACGTTTTGATAGTGAATCCATTTGTAGCCGTGACAAGCGATTTCGTGACCGAGTTCCACAAACGCTTTTGTCACATCGGGCGAGCGCTCTAGCGCCGTCGCCACGCCAAAGACCGTCAGCGGCAGATTGCGGCGTTCAAACTCGCGCAAGATGCGCCACACGCCAGCGCGCGCGCCATATTCGTAAATGCCTTCCATGCTGATATGGCGATCTGGAAAGCTGGGCGGGTTGAACATTTCCGATAAAAATTGCTCCGAGCCCGCGTCACCATGCAGCACCGAGTTTTCGCCGCCCTCTTCATAGTTCAAAACAAACTGAACTGCGATGCGTGCCTTGTTCGGCCACTGCGCATGCGGCACTGTGCGGCCATAGCCAGCAAGGTCTCGTGGATAGGCAGCCGTGCTGTCGTACATCAACATCAATCTTTCAAATCCAAACCACCCAAAACACTAGCCAAATGCTCGTTCATTAACTTAATGGCCAAGCTTTTATTTTTTGCCGCAATCGCCTCCACCAGCGCCACATGCTCATCGTGCGAATGCACCGCAGCGCGGTCTGATTGATAGAGCAGCGTAATTAACGAGCAGCGCGAAATCAAATCTTGCAGCGCCTGCGCCAGCACGTTGTTGCCAATCAGCTCCGCAATCAAGACGTGAAAATCACCCAGCAGTTCAACACGCGACGCCGCGTCCGTGCCGTCCACCGCTTCAGCCTCGGCAGCAATATGCTCGCGCAAGGCTTTGAGTTTGGCAGCGGTCAAGCTGCCTACCAGCGTCTCCACCATGGCCGACTCCAGCATCATTCGCACGGCGAACACCTCACGTGCCTCTCGGCTGGAAGGCGCAGAGACAAAGGCGCCGCGTGATTGCTCGATGCGGATCAAATGCTTTTGCGATAGCTGATACAGCGCTTGGCGCACTAAGGTGCGCGACACGCCGAACTGATCCGCGATACGCTGCTCTTTGAGCTTTTCACCAGGCACGAGTCGATGCTCGATGATGGCGCGAGTCAAAGCCTGCACAATGTGGTCAGTGCTAGAGATGCCTTTGTCAGGCACAGAGTCTGCGGCTTTTGTAGTCATGGCAAAATTGTATACACTTTTAAGATTCAATCAAAGGAAGCATTATGGGACTTTCCACACACGTACTCGATACCATGCACGGCTGCCCAGCTAGCGGCATGGCGGTTCAACTCTACGCCACACACGATTCAACAAACAAATTAATCAAGGCCTTCGCCTTAAATGCAGATGGACGAAATCCTGATGGCCTGCTCTTAACAACGCAAGAACTCCAAGTTGGCACGTATCGTTTGGTATTTGATGTCGCTGGCTACTTTAATGCGCGTGGCACGGCACTGCCTGAGCCCCATTTTTTAAATCAAGTCAGTCTGGATTTTGGCATTGCCAACCCCGAGCAGCACTACCACGTACCGCTCTTGGTCAGCCCTTGGAGTTATTCGACGTATCGAGGGTCTTAATTGCAAATAAAGCTATCAGCCAGCTCTGAATCACCCGATTTGTATCTGGCTACCTTTGGATAGACGCACAGTGGACGCGATCTGTTAGCCGTCCAATCAGCAGGTAGCTCTGTATTGACACCGCCTCGGTTGCCTGCCCCTCTAGCCGTGGCATGGATGCGATCAGGCGCCACGCCGCGCTCTACCCACTGCACCAAAGCACTGAGTGCATCAAACTGATCTGTCGCAGGCCCGCCCCGTGAATGCCCCATACCGGGCACAAAGAAAAGTCTTGCAAAGCTAGCGGCTTGCCCTTGATGGTTGGCGTCCAGCGCCACAAACCAATCTGCAATATCGTCCGCTGAAAAAATAGGATCGGCCACGCCGTGTACCACCAGCATCTTGCCGCCTTTGGCGCGTAGCGCATTAAGCCGTGTGGCGTCGGGCGGCGACATGAACGACATAGCACTCTCTTGGTAAATGCCGCTGGTTGCTGATAGCTTGGGCACTTCAATGTCCACATTAAAACCCAGTGCAAAAGCAGCTGACTGGTAGTTATCGGTTGCCATCGTTATTTGACGAGAGGGCGGAGAGGAAAACATAAAACCGACAGAAACAGGGTTACGTGCATTACCCACTGAGCTGCGAAATTTCCACTCAGCCCAGCCACTTTGAACAATTCCTGGATCAAACGGAAAGCTACTGTAAAACGGCTCGCCATTGCTGAATTTAGGGCTGGCAAAGGCAAGCGCCACCACTTCTTTTTGTACTGCGCTTAAACAGGTTCTGCCATCACGTTCGCCTTTGCAGGTGGGTACATCCTTGTTGATGTCAAAGGCTTTGCGACACGCCGTGATATCTTGCACAAGGCCATCGACTATGCCGTCTAAGGCATCGCATTTGGTCAATATGGCATTTGCAATAAGCTGGCGCTCTGACTTGGGCAGCGCTGACTCAAAATCTGCCTGATTATTGACGCGCTTAGTGGTTGCGACCCTATCCCAGCGTTTCACGTTTGACAAATTGGTAGCCGCCGATAGCTGCAAATGAATGCCTGGTGCATTGGCCAAAAAGCCATCGTAGTGCTCGGTGTAACGCGAGGCCGCAACCATGGCATGCCGACCGCCATTTGAGGTCCCCGCGATGTAAGAGCGGTCTGGCTGGCGGCCATAGGCGGCTTGAATCACGGCTTTGGCCATGGGCGTGAGCTTTCCCACCGCCTGATAGCCGTAGTCCAGCCTCGCCTGTGGATCTAGCCCAAACAAAGGATTTTGGGCCGCCGTATGTCCTGCGTCGGAACTGATAATTGCAAACCCCATTTGCAGAGCGTTTTTGAGCAGGCCACCCGAGCCCTGCGCAAAGCCGCCGTCAGCGGGAGCAATCACGCCGTCAGTGCCGCCGTTTCCTTGGTACAAAAAGCGGCCGCTCCACGCTTGAGGAAGGCGCATTTCAAAACCAATCGCATAGGCTTGTCCATCGAGAGGGCTGACGCGTTCATGCATCTTTCCTTTGATGAGGCAGTACTCACCCAAAGCTGCGCCAGCAAACAGTTGTTTAGGGTCATTAACCAGCGCCACGGACTCCAGCCTTGTACTTGGAAAGCTAAACGCACTACTTAAACGCGTGCATTGCGCCAATGTGCCCGCCTTGGCTGCACTTAAAGGCTCAGACGGTGTAACTAATGTCGCACAGCCTGAAATCAGTAACACGCTAGCCAACATGGGCCATACAACGTGTGTGACTGAAAATTTGATCTTCTTCATGCTGCCATCTCCTTCTAACTTGTCTTCTATTTATCGCTGACCGTCGTGCACAGAAATGTTCTCTTTTGTCAGTCCGCCTAAACGTGAGTGCACGCGTCCGCCAGTACCCATCACCAGCGCAAACAAAATTTCATTCGGGCGTGGCGCATCCTGAATGCCAACTTCCATCGTGTTGTAGTGACTACGTACATACGAGGCATGGATGTAGTGCAACGGCACCATCAAACGATAGCCCGTTGCCGCAACCGCCTTGGCCGCAGGCACCATCGCTTTAGGTTCGCCCAGCACGCTACGCATGGCCCAGCCGCCTGCCTCGTGCCACACCGCCCCATGCTCCAGCTCACCATTCACACCGACGATAGCCGCCTTGCTATAGACCTCTACCTTGTCTTTGCCAAGGGTGTCCACCAACTCTTGCGCCAATAGTGTTCCCAAGCTGCGCAGCTCGGCCATAAAGGGCATGAGGTCGAGCTCGTAGCGCCCAGCGTAGGGGTTTTTAATCACGGCGCATGCTGCGGCCAGCTTAAGAGGCACGTCCATCACAGGCCCACCCTCGTGATACTGCGTTTCGATAGTCAAGCTGCGCTTGCGAATTTCAATTAATGACATGTGTATCTCCTATAAATCGAGTCAAAATTTATTGCTTAGGAATCTTGGCTTCACTCACCACTTGAATCCATTTTTGGGTTTGATTGGCGACCATGGTTTTCATCTCTTCGGGTGTGCTGCCTCTGACTTCTCCGCCCATTTCTTCTAGTCTTGTTTTCACAGCAGG
>JANPAS010000171.1:0-9252 GCA_031430035.1 Comamonadaceae bacterium
GTTGCGCTTGATGTCTAGGCTTGTCTCGTCGCGAGTTCTTTTGAGTAAGGCATCTAGCAACCCACCGTGCGCCCAGCTAATCGGCTCGCAGAGCATGCCAGATAAGCGCTCCGAGCTTGCGGGCAGTGGCACAAAACGCGACCGTGGACGCTGCGGCAGGCTTTTGAGCAGCGCCCAAATTTTGTCTTTCAGCATGCCTGGTACTAACCATTCGCAGCGATCCTCGCTGACTTGATTGAGTGCAAAAATCGGGATCTCTACCGTGAGCCCATCACTGGCGTGACTTGGCTCGTGCAAATACGTGGCTTTGCAATCGACGCCGCCAAGGCGAATCATCTTGGGGAACTGATCGGTGGTGATGCCCGCTGCCTCGTGGCGCATCAGCTCTTCGCGGGACAGCAAGAGTAACTTGGGATTGGTTTTGACTGTCTGTTTAAACCATTTTTCAAACGTGTGACCGCTGCACACATCTTGCGGAATGTGCTGGTCGTAAAACGCAAAAATCAGCTCGTCATCTACCAGTACATCTTGGCGGCGTGACTTGTGCTCCAGCTCCTCCACCTTCGCAATCATTTTGATATTGGCTTGCAAAAAGGGTAGAGGTGTTTCCCAGTTGCCGCCAACCAAAGCCTCGCGGATAAAGACTTCCCGAGCGCCCGACGGGTCAATTTTGGAAAAATCGACACGGCGGTTGTGATAGACCAAAAGACCATAAAGCGTGGCACGTTCCAGCGCCATGACTTGCCCCGCTTTCTTTTCCCAGTGCGGATCGAGCAATTGTTTTTTGAGCAAATGATCGGCCACTTTTTCAATCCACTGCGGGTCAATATTGGCGATGCCGCGCCCAAAGAGGCGCGTGGTTTCTACCAACTCCGAGCACATGATCCAGCGCCCCGGTTTCTTAGATAAGTTGCGTCCAGGATGCGGATAAAACTTGATGCCTCGTGCGCCCAAGTACCAATCTTCTTCGTCTGATTTGCAGCCGATATTACCCAGCAATCCTGCCATCAAACTCATGTGCAATTGCTCAAACGTAGCGGGTAACTGGGTGGATGTGGCAGCGGATTTGTAGCCGTGCTCTTTAACTGCCGATTGCAACTGTTGATAGATGTCGCGCCACTCACGCACACGTCTGGCTGAGATGAAATTGGCTTTGAGTGCCGTCTCTTGCTGACGGCGCGAGCCTGTTTGCTCGTCTAACCATTTCCACAGTTTGAGATAGCCCACAAACTCGCTTTTTTCATCGTCAAACTTAGCGTGCGCTTGGTCGGCTTGCGTCTGCTTGTCCATCGGACGATCGCGCACATCTTGCACGGAAATTGCACTTGCAATCACGAGCACCTCGTCCAAAGCCCCACGGGTATTGGCTTCCAAGAGCATTCGTCCTAGGCGCGGGTCAAGTGGAAGCTTGGCGAGCTGCATGCCTAGCGGTGTGATGGCATTGGCTTCGTCCACGGCACCGAGTTCATTCAGCAATTGATACCCGTCAGCAATCGCGCGTCCGCTCGGGGCTTCTAAAAATGGGAAATCTTCCACCCCCCCAAGATGCAAGGACTTCATGCGCAAGATGACGCCTGCAAGCGAGGAGCGCAAAATTTCGGGATCGGTAAACGGCGCACGGCCTGCAAAGTCCAAATCGGAATAGAGGCGAATACAAATGCCATTGGCGACACGCCCGCAGCGTCCCGCACGTTGGTTGGCGGCTGCTTGGCTGATGGGCTCAACTAAAAGCTGCTCGACCTTGTTGCGATAGCTGTAACGCTTGACCCGTGCAGTGCCCGCGTCGATGACGTAGCGAATGCCAGGCACAGTGAGTGAAGTCTCGGCAACGTTGGTCGTTAGCACCACGCGGCGTGTGCTGTGCGATGAAAAAATTTTGTCCTGTTCAGCAGGTGTGAGCCGCGCAAACAGTGGCAGAACTTCAGCAGAGCGCAATACGGGCGAATGTGCAAGGTGTTTGCGCAGGTGATCGGTTGCCTCGCGAATTTCGCGCTCGCCCGGCAAAAAGATGAGCACATCGCCTTGATCGGATGGATTGCGCCAGAGTTCGTCCAGCGCATCGGCTATCGCGTCATTCACATCAAAATCACGTGATTCGTCAAACGGCCGATAGCGCTGCTCAACAGGAAAGGTGCGTCCCGACACCGTAATGATGGGTGCAGGGCCGCGGGTGCTGGCGAAATGCTTGGCAAAGCGGTCTGCGTCAATGGTGGCCGAGGTCACGATGATGGTGAGGTCAGGGCGACGCGGCAGGAGTTGGCGTAAATAGCCCAGCAAAAAATCAATGTTCAAACTGCGCTCGTGCGCTTCGTCAATGATGATGCAGTCGTAAGCCAAGAGGTCGGGATCGGTTTGCGTCTCGGCCAGCAAGATGCCGTCCGTCATCAGCTTGATTTGCGTGTTTTTAGACAGCTTGTCGGCAAAGCGAACTTTAAATCCGACCACTTCGCCAAGCGGTGTGTGCAACTCTTCCGCAATGCGCTTGGCAACGGACGAGGCAGCAATGCGGCGTGGTTGCGTATGAGCGATGATCTTCGCACGCGCAGGCTGATGGCTTGCAGCCCTTACTGGACGTGGCCTAGCGGCCTGCTCATTTAGTTCTTTTGCTTCCCGTGCGGCTTTCGCTTGCTTGAGCCCCAGCACAATTTTGGGCAATTGTGTCGTCTTGCCCGAGCCCGTTTCACCGCACAAAATCAGCACCTGTGAGGCACGCAGCGCGTCCTCAATCTCAGAGCGACGTTCGCTGACGGGTAAGTTTTCGGGGAAAGTGATATTGAGCATGGGCGCGCTGATAATACAAAGCTTATGAAAAGCACCCCGCCAACCTTTAGCAATAACCAGATTGATAAACTGGGTGAGCGCTTGAAAGCGGGTAGTCCTAGCGACGAGGATGTGACGATGCTGTCCAGCTATCGGAGTAGTTTTTTTGATGCGGCTAAAGCTGTCGCGGATACGGTTCGTGAGATATCAGGATTGGAAGTGACTGCACGATCTTTAAAGACGACGCTTTCAATCGTTGCAAAGCTCAAACGAGATGGTGTGAAGCAGTTATCTTCAATGCAAGATATTGGTGGATGCCGGGTGACGGTTCGTAATTTGACGGAGCAGGACGAGCTAGTTGAAAAATTGCTAAAAGCATATCCAGATGCAAAACTCTATGACCGAGTGGCTAAGCCAAGTCATGGATACCGTGCAAAGCATTTGGTTGTAAAGGCTAATGAACGACGAATTGAGATTCAAGTGAGAACTAAATTGCAGCATCAGTGGGCTTTACTTTCAGAAGCTATTGCAGATGTGTTTGGACAAAATTTAAAATATGGCGTTGGTGAAAAAGTCGCATTAACAGTGTTATTTGGATCAGCTAACACTTTTTGGAAGTTTGACCAATTAGGTTCACTAATGGGAAAGATTTCTTCCGACCCAGTTGCGAAAGATGATGAATTAATTCTTCGATACGATGAGGCTTATAAAAACATGCTGGAAGAGTACGCCATCTGGATGGAACTACTTAATGATTTCAAGAGAAAAAAATGATTTACTACATTGAATACAGCCGCGAGCAGCAAAAGCTTTTGTCGCTTTTGACTTATCCAGAAAGTGACAGAGCTCTTGCACAAGCATACGCTTTGAAGCGTGAAATCGAACTGTCACGTCTACCTGGCGGCTTGAAGCTAGAAATCGTCATGCTTGAAGCCGACAGCGAAGCGACGATTCGTAATACGCATTCGCGTTATTTTGGTAATCCTTTCAGCGCGGGTTTATCTCCGTCCATCCCAGCATGACCACCAACGCCAACGCCAATTTCGTCCCCTGGTTTCGCTCCGTCGCGCCCTACATCCATACGCATCGCGGCAAGACGTTTGTGGTGGCTGTTTGCGGTGAAGCGATTGCTGACGGCAAACTGAGCTTGATTGCGCAAGACGTCGCCTTGATTCAAAGCATGGGCGTGAAGATTGTGCTGGTGCATGGCTTTAGGCCGCAAGTGAATGAGCAGCTGGCTGCAAAAGGACACACGCCGCAGTATTCGCACGGGATGCGGATTACGGATTCGGTTGCGCTGGATTGTGCGCAAGAAGCTGCTGGACAGCTGCGCTACGAGATTGAAGCCGCGTTTAGTCAAGGCTTACCGAATACGCCAATGGCGGGCTCAACGGTTCGTGTGATTTCGGGCAATTTTTTAACTGCACGGCCTGTCGGTTTGATTGACGGCGTGGACTTTATCCACTCAGGTTTGGTGCGCAAGGTGGACACCGTCGCGATCAATCAAGTGCTGGACATGGGAGCTGTCGTGCTCTTGTCGCCGTTTGGTTTTTCGCCCACGGGCGAGGCGTTTAACCTCACCATGGAAAACGTGGCAACCAGCGTGGCGATTGGTCTGCAAGCCGATAAGCTGATCTTTTTGACGGAGATTGATGGCATTCACACTGACCAAAATGATGCTGCAAGCCCCGTGGATACTGAGCTGCCGCTAGTTGATGCAGAAAAGCTATTGGCGGCTTTGCCTGACGCAACACAGCCCACGGACACGGCGTTTTATTTGCAGCACTGCGTCAAAGCTTGCAAGTCTGGGGTGGAGCGTTCCCACATCTTGCCTTATGCCGTAGATGGTGCGCTCTTGCTTGAGATTTATGTCCATGACGGCATTGGCACGATGGTGATTGACGAAAAATTAGAGAGCCTGCGTGAAGCGACTATTGATGATGTGGGATCGATCTTGCAACTCATCGAGCCGTTTGAGCGCGATGGCACGCTGGTCAAGCGTGACCGTACCGAGATTGAGCGCGATGCTAAGTACTACACCGTGATTGAGCACGATGGCGTGATCTTTGGTTGCGCAGCGCTGTACTACTACCCCGAGGCAAAAACGGCCGAGATGGCGGCGCTGACGGTTTCCCCCAGCGTACAAAATCAAGGAGATGGCGAGAGACTCCTCAAACGCATCGAACACCGCGCCAAGGCAGCAGGCTTTGAGAGCATTTTTGTGCTGACGACTCGCACCACGCATTGGTTTATCAAGCGTGGCTTTGCGCCAGTCGATGCCAATTGGTTGCCCGAAGCACGCAAGAAGAAATACAACTGGGATCGCAAATCCCAGGTGCTGGTTAAAAAACTTTAAAAAATCAACTAAGGAAAAACGAATATGGCACGCATGGTTAATTGCATCAAATTGGGTAAGGAAGCCGAAGGGATGGATTTTGCGCCTTACCCAGGCGAACTCGGTAAAAAGATTTGGCAACAGGTGAGCAAGGAAGCATGGGCGGCTTGGCTTAAGCATCAAACGATGTTGGTGAACGAAAACCGCTTGAACTTGGCCGACGCACGTGCTCGTCAATATTTGGCACGCCAAATGGAAAACCATTTCTTTGGCGATGGCGCAGATGCGGCGCAGGGCTATGTCCCGCCAGCAGTTTAAAAAAATTACCATCATTGGCGCTGGTTTAGCAGGAGCTGCTTGCGCCAGCGTCTTTGCCCATGCGGGCTACAGCGTGACGGTCTACGAGCAAGCAGCGATGCCAGCATCTGGTGCGTCGGGTGTGCCGATTGCTTTGTTTGCGCCTAGTGTTTCGGCTGATGATGCGCCCCATTCGCGTTTGCTGCGGCAGGGTGTGCATGTGCTGATGGGTGAACTTAAGCGCCTAAGCGCTGCGGGTTTGATGGTTGAAGGCGTCGATTGGGCGATGACGGGCGTTTTGGAGCGCTGTATTCGTGGCGACAAAAAACTTCCAGGTACATGGCTTGAACCCCAAGACCCGCTTGACTTGCAGAGCACGGTGCTTGGGAGACCTTATACAGATTGGCCTGCGGGGTATGTGCTGGAGTTATTTCATGGCGCGGCTGGTTGGGTGAATCCGAAGCGATTGATTGCCGCGTGGCTTGCACATCCAGATATCCGATTGCAAACTAATAGTCGGATCAATAATTTTGGCGAGTTGGATGCAGATGTTGTCGTGGTGGCTTGCGGCTATCAAACGCCTGAACTGTTGCCTGCGCTTAAAGCCACGTTGCAACCGATTCGTGGGCAAGTGGAGTGGGGAGCGTCGTCCGTTCGTGATGATTTTGTTGAATCCGTCAGTAATGCTCCCGTTAACGGCATGGGGCATTTCATTCAGACGCCAAGCACTTGGGTGGCGGGCGCTACTTTTCAACGCGATGAGATTGACCTGACACCACGTGAGAAAGACATTGACAAGAATTTTGAAAAGCTAGCGACGCTGCTGCCAAGGCTCGGAAAGCCATATCTAGAAAGGCTTCGTGCGGATTCAACATCATGGGTTGGTGTGCGTGTGGTGCAAAAAAACCGACAGCCACTGGTGATGCAACCTGATGCGAGTGGCTACCTACAGCTTTGGGTTTGCACGGGACTCGGCTCGCGTGGACTGAGCCTTGCCGCCTTATGCGCGAGCGGTTTGCTCACGAGCGTCCAGCACCGCTTGGCGCTCGGTTAGAAACGATTTTACAGAATCGATGTAAGGCATAGTCTCGGGATCTTTGCTTGAGCCAAAACGTGCGATTACGGTCTCGTAAGTGGCAATTGCCTCATCGTTTCGACTCAAAGCATTGAGGCGGTAGGCCTTATTCATCAAGGCTTTGACTACGTAGAGGGCGAAATGTGAGTCCGTTTGATTGTCAAACTTTGCAATTAATGCATCGTATGCCAGCATGGATTCTTCGTTTCGATTTAACGCTGCCAAGCATGAACCTGTATTGAACATGGCGGTAGCCAGTACTTTGAGAAAAGGCTCAGTTCGTCTTTTACCAAACGATTCGATGATTTGTGCATAGACGGCTAGGGACTCCTCGCGCTGACCTTGCTGGCTCAGTGCAATGCCATGCATGCAAAGGTCTTGGGCTGTTTTAAGGGGATCTTGTTGTTTCATGATTTGTGTCTATATGCGAACTGCTGTGCAAGAGACAGCGCTTCTGGCGTGTCGACATCCAAAATGCAGCCAACGTCTTCTAGTGGAACGAAGTGTAGATCGTATAGATGGGTGATGTGTTTTGCGCCCTGATCGCCTTGCAGTTTCAATAAATCAGGTAGGCATATGTTGGAGAATCCAACGGGATGACCGCGTTGACCTTGTACCGTGGGCACGACCACATCATGTTTTTCTAGGGCAGATGCTAATTGGCGCAGGGATTCGGGTTGTATGAGAGGAAGGTCGGCGGGCAAAATCAACCAACCTTGTGCGTTTTGAGTCGCCGCTACACCCGTCGCGATGCTGCTTCCCATGCCCTGGATGGGTAGGTGTTGCGTGTGCGCTGGTTCAACCATATGCCATGCTAAACCACTGGTTTTTACTGCGTGGAGCACGTGTGCGAGCACCGTATAAGTCCCCCGTTCGGTGGTGAAGGGCGACTGCAGCTTGCCTTGCGCACCGCCCGCTGCACGAAATCTAGCGCCGTTTCCTGCGGCTAGAACAATGACGGTGATCTCCTGCGTCATGATTGCTTTAGTCACGCGGGATCCAGCCAAGAAGAGGGAAAGGTAGCCATTGTCATGCGGCAAATTATGCGCAACCATTTGTCTCATTTTCAGAATGAAATGACATAAACCAAGCAAACGAGGGTAAATCCTAGTCTGATGCACTTGCACGGAAGGATTGCAGGGCATACACTAAATTTTTACATTAAGGAGCATCCCATGAGCGTTCAATTTCAGGTTAATGGTAAGCTGATGACGGCTGCATCAGAAGGCAGCACGCCTTTGCTGTGGGTGCTTCGAGATGAGCTAGGTATGACGGGCACCAAGTTTGGTTGCGGTGCAGCGCTGTGCGGTGCTTGCACCGTGCATCTGGATGGTGCCCCCGTGCGGTCTTGCCAAACGCCTGTGGCTAGTGTGGCGGGTAGGAAAATATCCACGATTGAAGGCCTCTCCAAAAAGAACGACCACCCGCTACAAAAGGCATGGATCGCGCACGATGTGCCGCAGTGCGGCTATTGCCAATCGGGGCAATTGATGAGCGCAGCAGCGCTGTTGGCTAAAAACAAAAATCCAAGTGATGCGGATATTGATAACGCCATGAGCGGCAACATTTGCCGCTGCGGCACGTATCCACGTATTAAGGCTGCGATCAAAGATGCGGCTGCTTCCATGCGCAAAGCTTAAGGAGAACGAACATGACAACACTCAATACAGTTGGAACTTCACGTCGCGGATTTCTCAAAGCCTCAGGAGCAGCATCCACATTGGCCTCCAGCGGTTTTATGCTTGGCGTTGCCCTGCCAGAGCGGGCTGCAGCTGCAGCCATGATTCATACGCCCAATGCTTGGGTGCACATTGCAGACGACAACACGATTACGCTCCTTTCAGCTCGCTCTGAGATGGGGCAGGGGGTCTACACCTCGATGCCGATGCTGATTGCCGAAGAGCTGAATGTGGATATCAAGCAAATTAAGGTCGCGATTGCACCGCCAGGTGCTGCGTATACGAATGCACTGCTCGGTGCGCAAATTACGGGCGGCTCAACCTCTGTACGTGATGGCTGGGAGAAGCTTCGCATTGCAGGTGCTCAGGTGCGCGAGATGCTGCGCTCGGCAGCGGCTGCGCGCTGGGATGTGGATTTGGAAAAAGTCAAAGCCGATAAAGGCATGTTGACAGCGCCTGGAGGCAAAAAAGCAACTTACGGCGAAATGGCCGAAGCGGCTTCGCGCCAGACGGTGCCCGATAAGCCAATGATTAAAGATCCTAAAGATTTCAAAATTGTGGGCAAGTCAACAAAACGCTTGGATTCTCCAGCCAAAACAAATGGCACGGCAGAGTTCGGCATCGATGTGAAATTGCCTGGAATGGTCTACGCCAGTCTTGAGCAATGTCCCGTGATTGGCGGCAAAGTTAAAAGCTTTGATGGCGCAGCGGCGAAAGCTATGCCCGGTGTCATCGACGTGGTGCAAATCAACGATGGTGTCGCGGTGGTGGCCAATAGCTATTGGCAAGCAGCGCAGGCACGCAAAGTGCTCAAGGTCGAGTGGGATGAGGGCGCAGTTGCCGCATTCAGCGATAAATCCATGATGGCTGCTACGCGCAAAGCCCTTGCTGAGGGCAAAGTGTTGCCAATTGGTAAGCCAGTGGGTGATGTGGCAAAAGCTTTGGCGGGTGCAGCTAAGGTTGTGAAGGCTGAGTACTACACACCGATGGAGGCGCATGCGGCGCTTGAGCCGATGAACTTTACGGCTGATTTTAAAAATGGCAAATGTTTACTGATAGGCGGGACGCAGTTTCAGCAAGGCGCTGTGGGCGCAACCGCCGCAGTA
>JANPAS010000172.1:0-10270 GCA_031430035.1 Comamonadaceae bacterium
GAACTTGCAAGTCAAATCAAAGTGCGCACCGATTGGCCTATCCGCAATTTCAACATTGAAGGTGAGCAATTGATGCTCGATAGCCTAGCCAAACTCGCGAAGACTTTAGGGCAAACGTTGCTGCAGGACACCGTGCCAGACGCTGCGCGATCCATCCACATGGAGCGTTTAAAGCTGCAAGTCAAAGATGTGCGTAGCGACAAACTCCAAGCGCGGCTAGAGGCAAAGTTAGCCAACCCTGATTTAACGGGTGATTTAGATGTGACCTGGAAAAAAGAGGGTGACAAACTAGACGTCATGGCCACTATGGCGAGTATCGATTTGGCAGCGCTACATCGCTATGTTCCCAATCAAGCGCCACCTGCCCTGCGTCAAACCTTACAAAATGCAGTGCAAAAGGGAGTCGCCACCGATGTGCGCTTCCTTGCACGCGGCCTGCTAAAAGACTCTTCATTTACCACTAATAAAATAGGCGAGTTGCGTCTCACAGGCAAAGTAAGTGACGCGCAATTGACCGTACCACAAAAAACAGATGTGCCCAAAGCCCCGTGGGCACATCTTGCGCAAACCAGTTTTAGCTTTGATTTAAATGGCACGCAGCTTGATATAAACAATCTCAATAGTGAGCTAGCGGGTCTTATTGTCAAGGGGTCTGGGCGTATCGCGAATATTCACAAACCGGTCTTAGAGGTTCGCGCCGAACTTGCAGGCAGCTTAACCCATGCGCTAGCTATTGCTCGCTTTGAACCAGTCAAGACTATTACCAAAAATGTTTTTTTAACTAGCACGGCAACAGGGAATGTCATCAGCACTCTGCAATTGACCATACCCTTATCAGCGCCCGCGCAAAGTAAGGTAACGGGCAGCATTCAATTGCTAGAGAACGATTTTATTTTGAATGCTGCAACGCCACCACTCACGCGTGTCAAAGGAAAAATCAACTTGACACAATCTGGTTTTCAACTAAGCAACCTGCAAGCGATGATGCTCGGTGGTGAAATCAAAGTCTCTGGCAATGCACAAAAAATTATGGGAAGCGGCACGCTCAGCGCCGACGGCCTGACTGCATGGCCCGCTATGCCACTGCGCAATCAGCTGACATCTCGCATACACGGGAAAGCGCCGTATACGTTTTCATTTGAACCGCGCTTAGGCAGTGCAGGCTTAATCGTCGAGTCCACGCTCGTTGGCATACAGTTAGATCTTCCTGCCCCACTCGCCAAACCTGCAGCCAGCAGCTGGCCGCTTCGTGTGCAACAAGTCCAGACTAGCGCCAATCAAGATCGTTTGCTGATTACGCTTTCGCATCTACTGGCCGCAGAATTTGTACGCGACATGAATGCGGACGATAGCAAGCCAGCCTTAGTGAGGCGTGGCAGCGTCGTGCTGGCATCCGCTCCAAGTGCTGGCCTCAGCGCCACAAACGCTCTACGCGAACTCCAACTCCCTGAGCAAGGTGTGAGTGCCATGCTACGCGTAGATTTATTCGACCTAGGCGCTTGGGTTTCTGTGCTGGCGTTGGATAAGTTAGATGTCAATTCAAGCGGAAACACCAGCGCTGCAGCCAGTTATATTCCTAACCAAATTGCCGCGCAAATCGAGACGCTTAAATTTGTCAACCGCAGTTTTACGCAAGTGGCGCTGGGTGCTAGCAAGGCAGGACGCACTTGGCGCCTCAATGCCAACGCCAGCGACTTCAATGGGTATGGTGAGTACCGTGTGCAAAACAATGACCAAGCAGGTCAAATTTATCTGCGTTTGACGAAGCTGGTCGTACCCGATTCCAACAGTAAATCACAAATTGAGCAACTACTGCAAACTGCACCCGATCGTATTCCTGCTGTCGATATGGTGGTAGACGACTTCGAAGTGGTTGGTAAAAAAATAGGTCGGGTCGAGATGCTAGCTGTGAACCAGCGCTCGCAAGGCTATTTAGGCAATGGCTCTGCGCAAGAGTGGCGCGTACAAAAATTAAATATTACCAACCCTGATGCCACACTGAAAGCCACCGGCGTGTGGCTACCCAACAACGAAGTCGGCAATAAAAGGCGTGTAGACGTGCAGTTCAATTTAGATGTCATTGATTCAGGGGCCTTGCTAACTCGCTTTGACCTTCCTGGCACGCTCAAAGACGGTAAAGGGGTGCTGCAAGGTCGTGTGACATGGGTAGGCTCACCCTGGACTATGAACATTCCCACATTAGCTGGACAACTCAAAATGGATATGGCCAAAGGTCAGTTCTTAAAAATTGAACCTGGCCGTGCTGGGCGTTTTTTCAATGTGCTGAGTTTGCAGGCCTTGCCTAGATTGCTCACACTGGACTTTAGGGATGTGTTTTCCGATGGTTTTGCTTTTGATAGCCTGAGTGGCGATGCTCAAATCAGCGATGGCGTGTTGACCTCTAAAAATCTCCAAATGAAGAGTGTGCTGGCCTTGGTATCGATGGATGGTAGTTTGGATCTAGCCAAAGAAACACAAAATCTACACGTCTTAGTACTACCCGACATCAATGCCGGCGGTGTCTCCCTACTGGCCACCTTAATTAACCCTGTGGTAGGCGCAGCGACCTATCTGGCGCAGTTGGTGCTACGCCGTCCGTTAGTGGCTGCTGCCACCAAGGAATACAACATTCAAGGCTCTTGGCAAGAACCAAAAATCACGCAGTCGAAAAACCCGACAACACAACCCGTCACACCCGCTTCACCATGAGAATCCCCACCATGATGCCGAGAAACCGGCGTACTTGGCTGTGGGCTGTACTACTGATGTTGATTGCGGTGCTGTTCACCTCATTGATTTGGCTGGTCGGACGCTACGAACAATCTCGCTTTGAAGATCAACTAGAAATCACGGCTAACGACTTAGCTAGCGACATCCGCGCCAAGTTGGCTCGTAACGCACAGCGACTACAAGCATTGGTTGAACGCGAAACACCCAACTGGCAATGGACCGCAAAAGAGTTTCTAGAACAGCAGCCCGAGATTTTGCGAATCGAGAGACGCAATCTTGCCCTTCACATTGATGCAGCACGCGACACTGCATTCTTGCCGCGTATATCCAAACAAGGTGTGTTCGAGTCTTTTGGACGACATAATTTTGCTGTCGATGTGATGCACGCTTGCGCCCTCGCAGCGAGATCTTTAGAGCCCACCTACAGCATCAGCTACTTTGTGCCTCAAGGCGACGGCACAGGCTTTGAAGTCACTGACATGTGCATGCCCAGCCTAGAGAACAACAAACTTACAGGCTACTTAGTCGTCACCTATTCGCTAGACCGCATCCTCAAAGAATGGGGTGATGCCAGCATCAAACGACAAGAGGAAATTTCATTCCGCGAGGCGGATGGTGCGCGCTTAGCCGTCGTAGGAACTGCTGGTAAATTGGGAAATAAATTTTCCGTGCAAGCCGTACTTAACTTGCAAGGTATGGCATTGATTTTGCATCTGGAGAGCCGGCGAAGCGCTCCCTATTGGCTCGCTAACACACCTACGGCACTTGCTGTGCTGCTTGGGCTTGCTTTACTAGGTGTGCTGTGGTTACTCTACCGTGACACCAAGCGGCGCATGCGCACAGAAGCAAAACTAGCACGAGAAATCATCCAACAGCGCAAAGCAGAAGAGGTCTCGCGTCAAAGCCTAGAGCGCCTGCAAAAAAGCGCCCGCCTAGCCACGTTGGGGGAAATGGCATCCATGCTAAGCCATGAACTGAATCAACCGCTGGCGGCGATTGCCAGCTATGCATCAGGCAGTCTTAACCTGCTACCCAGTGATGCGAGCAGCATGCCCAGTGAGCAAGATATAGACGAACTCAAAATTGCACTGGAACGCATTGCCAGCCAATCCGCAAGGGCAGGGCAAGTCATCAAAAGCGTACACGGCTTTGTGCGTCGCCGCGAAACAGAGCGCAATTTTGTCCAGCCGCAAACCTTGCTGGATGCGGTGTTACCACTCATTGGCCTGCAAGCTAAACAGCTAGGGGTACGTATTGATATGCAAATCCAACCTCATCTTCCCAGTGTGTGGTGCGATGCCACTTTAGTGGAACAGGTCATCATCAACCTTGCACGCAACGGTATGCAAGCTATGGACTCGGCTGCAACCCCAGCAGCCAAGCGCCGACTCACTCTGATAGCAAAAGCCAGTGCGAGTGAACGACTGGGCGAGAGCCCACTTGTTGAATTTCAAGTCGTCGATCAAGGCTCGGGCCTTGCTCAGGACGTCGCACACCGGCTCTTCACGCCATTCTTCACAACCAAAGAAGAGGGGATGGGGTTGGGGTTGAGTTTGTGCCGTACCGTCATTGAACAGCACGCCAGCAGCCTCACCTACACTACGATGACCGAGCCGCCGCACACGGGCACAACCTTTAGTTTTAAGCTAATGACCCATCATGAACCATCTCACTCCGTCCTTGCTTGATGCCACCGTCTACATTGTGGACGACGATGCCAGTGTGCGCGAAGCTTTGGCTTGGATGCTACGCACGCGTCGTTTGGCGAACGAGAACTTTGACAGCGCCGAATCCTTTTTAGCCGCACTGCCAAAGCACAGCAACAAATACCCCAGCTGCTTGTTACTTGATGTGCGCATGCCGCACATGAGCGGACTCGAACTTTTTAGCGAACTGCTCACGCGCGGTGTGCCACAAACGATGCCCGTCATTTTTTTGACAGGTCACGCTGATGTGCCCACAGCGGTTGATGCCGTCAAGCGCGGCGCATTTGATTTTTGTGAAAAACCATTCTCTAACAATCTACTAGTTGATCGAATTGAAGCCGCGCTGCATCAATCCAATCAAGCCATCACACGGCTGCAAGCCCAAATGGGCATTGATAAAAAATTAGCGGATCTCACCGAACGCGAACAATCCGTCATGCGTCTCGTGATGGATGGGTTACCCAACAAGCTGATCGCAGACGAGCTCTCTATTAGCGTGCGTACCGTCGAAGTCCATCGCTCTAGAGTTTTTGAAAAACTCGGCGTCAAGTCGGCCGTAGAGCTCGCCAACTTAGTAAGGTCATGACCGCACTAGAACTCACACTCCTCTACCTACTGGCTGCCGTGCTGGGAGTCGTGGTGTTCCGTAGTCTCAAATTGCCACCCATGCTGGGCTACTTAACCGTGGGCGTGCTCATCGGCCCTAACGCTTTGGCTTTAGCAGGGAAATCCGAATCCATCCAACATTTAGCTGAATTTGGTGTGGTGTTTTTAATGTTTGTCATTGGCCTGGAATTCAGTCTCCCCAAGCTGCAAACCATGCGCCGTCACGTGTTTGGCTTAGGTCTCTCTCAAGTTTTCCTCACGCTTTTAGTGGCGCCCGTGGTGTCTTTAGGATTCACATTTCTCTTCCCAAGTTGGTGGATTGGTACGCTGCACATGACTTGGCAAGCTTCTATCGCACTGTCGGCGGCGCTTGCCATGAGTAGCACCGCTATTGTGGCCAAGCTACTTGCCGACCGCACCGAGCTGCAAAGCGAACACGGCAGACGTGTCATGGGCATTTTGCTGTTTCAAGACATTGCAGTGGTGCCGCTTTTGGTATTGATTCCTGCGCTGGGGGCATCCACAGAAGACTTGCTCAAGTCCTTGCTCATTGCAGGCGTCAAGGGGGCGCTGCTTGTCACTGTTCTTTTAGTGGGCGGGCAAAAAGTCATGCACGCTTGGCTCAAGTTAGTGGCACGTAAAAAAAGTGAAGAGCTATTTGTGCTCAATATTTTGCTCATCACACTGGGGCTGGCGTGGCTGACTGAATGGGCAGGGCTGAGCCTAGCGCTAGGTGCATTTGTAGCTGGAATGTTGATTTCGGAGACTGAATTCAAGCACCAAGTGGAGGCTGAAATTCGCCCTTTCCACGATGTGCTGCTTGGCCTCTTCTTCATCACCATTGGCATGCTGCTTGATTGGCGTTTAGTACTAGCTCAGTGGCCATTGGTGCTGGTATTAAGTTTGCTACCGGTCATCTTTAAAGCCGTACTCGTAGCGGTACTGGCATTTCTGTTTGGAGCAACCAAGAGCACCTCCTTGCGCACAGGGCTTTATCTGGCACAGGCGGGCGAATTCGGCTTTGTGCTGCTCACACTAGCAAGTCAACAAAAACTGGTGCCCCCCGAGCTACTCAACCCCATCTTGGCCAGTATGGTTGTGTCGATGTTGGCAACGCCTTTCATCATCATGCACAGCAATTGGTTGGTGCTCAAAGTTGTGAGCACCGAGTGGCTCACGCAATCCCTCTCAGTCACGCAAATGGCATCCAAAACGCTCAAGATGAAAGACCACGTTATCGTGTGTGGCTACGGGCGTAGTGGGCAAAATTTGAGTGCCATGCTGGCAGCAGAAAACATCCCCACCATGGCGGTTGATTTAGATCCCGATTTGATCGAACACACAGGCTCTGCCGTGTTTGGTGATGCCACGCGCCCCGCGACGCTGCAAGCGCTTGGGGTTCACCGCGCACGCGCCATCGTCATCACGTTTATCGATACACCTGCGGCACTCCGATTGCTGGCTTGGATGCGCGAGCACGCCCCCAAAGTGCCCGTGATTGTGCGAACAAGGGACGACCGCGACATCGAAACCCTACAAGCCGCGGGTGCAGCCGAAGTGGTACCTGATGCGCTGGAAGGCTCACTGATGCTGGCCTCCCACGCACTCGCGGTAGTTGGCGTCCCCATGCGCCGTGTGATCCGCGCCGTGCAAGACCAGCGCAATGCGCGCTATGCACTGCTTAGAAATTATTACGACGAGAACGAAGATGGACATCACTGAAAACGCTAGCGAATTGCCGCGCTATTTGCAAAATTATTTCAAAGAGCACATCCGCACTGTGCCCAATTGGCCTGCACCTGGCGTACAGTTTCGCGACATCACGCCGCTATTGCAAACACCCAAAGTTTTTCGCGTACTGATTGACGCATTTGTCCATCGTTATATGGATCCTGCGCTACGCCCCGATGTAGTGGCAGGCCTTGATGCACGTGGCTTCATTTTGGGTTCGGTGGTCGCGTATGAGCTTAATGTCGGCTTTGTGCCGATTCGCAAAAAAGGCAAACTGCCATATGACACGATCGAAGAGACTTACGAGCTGGAATATGGCAGTGCAACGGTAGAACTTCACACCGATGCCGTGACTAAAGGGCAGAAGGTGCTACTGATTGACGACCTGATCGCCACAGGTGGCACCATGATGGCAGGCAAAAAGCTACTAGAAAAACTAGGCGCGACCGTGATGGAAGGCGCAGCCATTGTGGACTTGCCCGAACTGGGTGGCTCTAAGCGCCTGCGGGACAGTGGGCTCAAGCTTTTTACCCTCGTGGACTACGCAGGACACTAAAATTTATTTTTTTATTAGGAGACTCATCAAAATGGCACAACTTCCCCCGCACCTACCCGCACGCTACGACCACGTTGGCAGTTTTTTGCGCCCACAATACCTGCTGCAAGCCAGAGCAGATAAGGCTTCTGGCAAGATCACCCCTGAAGCATTGCGCCTTGTGGAAGACAAAGCGATTACTGAGATCGTGCAGTTCCAACAAAGCGTGGGATTGAAGTCCATTACCGACGGTGAGTTTCGTCGCACGTACTTCCATCTCGATTTTTTAGAGAAACTGGGCGGCGTCAAAGTGGGAGAAGTCACCCTCACGATCGGTGCGGATGGCGTGGAGCATTTGGCACCACCTGCGATTCACGTGGTGGGTAAAGTCACGCATGCCAAGCAGATTCAATTGGCGGACTTTCAATATCTCAAATCGCAAGTGAGCGCAGGCCACACACCTAAAGTCACCATTCCATCACCCACGATGCTGCACTTTCGCGGCGGGCGTGCAGGCATTAGCCGCACCGCCTATCCTGAGCTAGAGCCAGCGTTTTACGAGGATGTCGCCAAGGCTTATGGTGACGAGCTGCGCTCACTCTCAGCAGCAGGTTGCAACTACGTACAAATGGACGATACCAACTTAGCCTATTTGTGCGATGTGAACATGCGAGCTGCCGCCCAGAGCCGCGGTGACGACCCCAACGAATTGGCACATCGCTATGCCAAATTCATCAACCTTGTCGTGGCGCAAAAACCCGAAGGCATGACGCTTGCCATGCATCTGTGCCGTGGCAACTTTAAGAGCACACATGCGGCAGCAGGCAACTACGAGCCCGTAGCCGAGGCGTTGCTCTCAGAGATGAACATTGACGCGTACTTTCTAGAGTACGACGACGACCGTAGCGGCGACTTCCGCCCTCTGCGTTATTTGCCAAAAGGCAAAACCGTGGTTCTAGGCCTTGTGACAACAAAAATTGGCACCATGGAAAACAAAGACGCTCTCAAACGCCGCATCGAAGAAGCCGCCAAATACGCGCCAATGGAGCAACTCGCGCTGTCGCCGCAGTGTGGCTTCTCCAGCACCGTGCACGGCAACGACATCGCTGTCGAAGCGCAGCGCAGCAAACTTCGTTTAGTGATTGAAACAGCGAACGAGATGTGGGGCGAGTCTTAATCTGGCACGCAGCGCATGAACTTCATCATTGTTGGCAGCGGTGCTATCGGTAGCTATATCGGTGGACGCCTAGGCGCAGCAGGCGAATCGGTTAGCTTGGTGGCAAGGTCGTACCAGCTAGAGGCCATGCTGGATAAGGGCTTGCGGGTCACTGATCTGGATGGCTTTGCCGCCGATGTGCCAAGCCACCAACTTCATCTTGCCGCTGATTTCCAAACAGCGTATGCGCAATTGCCGCCAGAGGCGCGCGCCAATGTCGTTGTTTTGTTGTGCGTCAAAGGCGGTGCAACCAGCAGCGCTGCTGCTGAAATTGCCGCCTGCATCAACCCTAGCGATGCTGCTGGTACGGTCGTCATCTCACTGCAAAACGGCGTGGAGAACGTCGCTCGCATCAAGGCAGCTGCGCCTCACCTGACAGCGCTTGCAGGCATGGTGCCCTACAACGTCGTGATGAAAACGGGCTCTCACGTCCATCGTGCCACCGCTGGCAAATTGCAACTGCAAGCTAGCGAAAAATCAAACGACATCGCTGCACGGTTTAACACCGCCGGTATCAGAGTCAGCGTGACAAAAGACATGAAAAGTGTGCAGTGGGGCAAGCTGTTACTCAACCTCAACAATCCCATTAATGCGCTGTCCAACGTGCCGCTGCTGGATGAATTACTAGACAGAAATTTTCGCGTCGTACTGGCAACGCTTCAGCGCGAAGCCTTATCTGCTATGGCCTGCGAGGGCATTGTGCCCGCACAACTTGCTGCTGCATCGCCCCGCGCGATGACGCGCATCCTGAGATTACCCAACTTCATCTTCACCCGCCTCGCGCCAAAAATGCTACGTATGGATCCAGCCGCGCGCTCATCCATGTGGGACGATGTGCAGCGTGGACGCGTTACCGAGGTTGATGACTTATGCGGTGCAGTCGTTAGGCTTGCCGCCAAGCATGGCAAAGTAGCTCCCGTCAACGCCAAGATGTGCGAGCTCGTCGCAGTTCTTAAAAAAGGCAACCAGTGGACAGGTAAGCAACTGCGCCGTGCACTTGGGGTTTAACTCTTCTCGCCTTTAACCAAAGCGAGTGCCAGCGCCTCAGCCACCTTAATCCCGTCCATCGCTGCGCTCATGATGCCGCCCGCATAGCCTGCGCCCTCGCCTGCGGGGAATAGTCCAATCGTGTTAATCGACTGATACGCGAGTGCGTGTTTATCAACATGGCGGCGAATCCGAATGGGCGAACTGGTACGTGTTTCCACACCTGTGAGCAGCGCGTCAAATCGATCAAAGCCTTTGATTTGCTTGCCAAACGCAGGTAGCGCCTCTTGAATTGCGGCTATAGCATAAGCTGGCAGGGCAGACGGAGCGTGGCTTCCCGTCAAGTCTGTCAATAGAACACCTGGCTTGTAGGACGGTTCAACATCACCGAATTTCGTACTGGCTCGGCCTTTTAAAAAATCTCCCACCAACTGCGCAGGCGCAAAATAATTTTCACCACCCAATTGGTAAGCGCCAGACTCTAACTGCCTTTGGAACGCTATCCCCGCAAGAGGATTTGCCGCATCCGTGCCAAAATCTGCTGGCTTAATTTCCACCACAATGCCCGCGTTGGCATTGCGCTCATTGCGCGAGTATTGGCTCATGCCATTGGTCACGACGCGCCCCACCTCGGAGGTTGCCGCCACCACGGTGCCGCCCGGGCACATGCAAAAGCTGTACACGCTGCGACCGTTTTTAGCGTGATGCACGAGTTTGTAATCCGCTGCACCCACTTTTTCAACGATCTTGTCGGGGTGG
>JANPAS010000173.1:0-8477 GCA_031430035.1 Comamonadaceae bacterium
CTCAGGATTTGACTTGCGCATCACGCGATCTTTATCGTCGCCGTACTCAGTGGACTTGAGCCACAGCGCACCGTCTTGCTCGTATGTTTTGCCAGCCGCAACGATTTTGGCGACAGTAGCGTCCACGCGTCCCGATGTGTAGAGGCTGGACTCGAGATAGAAATTATCGAACTTGACGCTAAACGCTGCCAAATCCAAATCTTGTTCATGGCGCAGATACGCCACGGCAAAGGTGCGAATCGCCTCGGCGTCGTCTACGCTTTGCCCCGTAGCAAGGTAGTCGCGTGCAATATCTGCGATGTACTCGCCGTTGTAAAACGCTTTAGATGCAGGATCGGCAGGATCAACAGGCCAGCACGCATCACTTGGCTTAAATCCTTTGGCGCGAAGCTGGGTCGATTTAGTCAGCGTTTCAATCTGCACGCCCGCGTCGTTGTAATAAAACTCGCGGTAAACGGATACGCCTTGCGTGGCAAACAAGTTGCAAATCGCGTCACCTAGCGCGGCTTGCCGTCCGTGCCCTACGTGGAGCGGACCTGTGGGGTTGGCGGAGACAAATTCCACGAGCAATTTTTGAGGGGCCTTGTCAGCATTGGTCTGCGAAGCATCGCTGGCTTGAACGCCATACCCCGCTTGGCTTTGCAAGATGTCCGTGACCGTGGTTTGCTTGGCAGCGGGTTTCAATCGGATATTGATAAAGCCAGGGCCTGCAATTTCTAGTGGCTCTGCCCACTTGGCAAAGGCGGGCGTTGCTTCCAAGGCGGCTTTCATCGCGTCGCCTAAGGCACGAGGGTTAGCCTTCAGAGTCTTCGATAGCTGCATGGCAGACGTAATGGCCAAATCGCCGTGCGCGGCAACTTTGGGTGACTCAAATTGAGCTGCAATGTTGGCAATAAGACCTGCATCAGTTAGCAGCTTATCGAGTGTGGATTGGAGGGCGGATTGGAGTTCGGATTGGACGCGGAGCATTTGCCAATTCTATTTGACCTGCCCCTCCTACAATCCCCCCATGACCCCACATTTCTCTTTGGCGCAGGCTGCGCTACTTGCGCCATTCGGTTTGACCGACGCTTCGCTGACCTCCGTTCTCTCGCATATCCAGCAAAACGCGGTGGATGACGCGGATTTGTACTTCCAAACGACGCGCTCTGAGGGCTGGAGTTTGGAAGAGGGCATTGTCAAGACGGGCAATTTTTCGATTGACCAAGGCGTGGGTGTTCGCGCTGTCAGTGGCGAAAAGACAGCGTTTGCGTATTCGGACGACATCTCGCTTGCATCTTTAATGGATGCCGCCAGCGTGGTGCGTGCGATAGGGGCGCAGGGCAAGGATGGCAAGGTGCGCGTGGGCAAAGCCATATCAGCCAAGGCTTCCAAGCTGCTTTTGCCGCGCAAGCTATATGGAATGGACGATCCCATTGCATCGCAAGGCAGCGCAGAGAAAGTGGCTTTGCTAGAAAAAGTCGAAAAGCTGGCGCGCAGCAAAGACCCCCGCATCAAGCAAGTGATGGCGGGCATCGCCGCCGAGCACGAAATCATTTACATCGCTCGCTCCAACGGGCAGCGCTCTGCTGACGTGCGCCCATTGGTGCGCCTCTCAGTGACGGTGATTGCCGAGCAAACCATTGCAGGCAAGGTGCGGCGCGAGACGGGCACGGGCGGCGGCGGCGGACGCTTTGGTCTTGGCTATTTTGACGACGCGATCATCGAAGAGTACGTGACTAGCGCTGTGAATGCCGCGCTGATGAACCTACAAGCACGTCCTGCCCCCGCAGGCGAAATGACCGTGGTGCTGGGGCCTGGTTGGCCAGGTGTTTTGCTGCACGAGGCTGTGGGGCATGGGTTGGAGGGCGATTTCAACCGCAAGGGATCGAGTGCCTTTGCGGGCATGATTGGCAAGCGCGTGGCGGCCAAGGGCGTGACGGTGCTGGACGATGGCACGATTAAAGACCGCCGTGGCTCGCTCAATATCGACGACGAAGGTAATCGCACGCAAAAGAATGTACTGATTGAAGACGGCATCTTGCGCGGCTACATCCAAGACAACTTGAATGCACGTCTCATGGGCGTTGCGCCCACAGGCAATGGCCGCCGCGAGAGCTACGCCCACGTGCCCATGCCGCGCATGACGAACACTTACATGCTGGGCGGCGACAAAGACCCAGCCGAGATTGTGAAGAGTTTGAAGCGCGGTCTTTATGCCACCAACTTTGGCGGCGGGCAAGTGGATATCACGTCGGGCAAATATGTGTTCTCCGCTTCTGAGGCGTTTTGGGTGGAAAACGGTAAGATTCAATACCCCGTGAAGGGCGCCACCATCATTGGTTCGGGGCCTGAGTCACTGAAAAAAATCACCATGATTGGCAACGATATGCGCCTAGACACGGGCGTGGGCGTGTGCGGCAAAGAAGGCCAAAGCGTGCCCGTGGGCGTGGGTCAACCGACGCTGCGTATCGAGGGCATGACCGTAGGCGGGACGGCTTAAATTGAAGCTTGCGCCGCGCATTGGCTTTGCTGCGCTGGCCGTATTGGCTATCGGATTAGGTAGTTGGCGGCAGGCTTCGCAGCCTGAAATAGCCTCTCAAAAATTTAAGATGGATGCTCCGCAGGCCATATTGGATATGGCTTCCCAGCCTATTGTTTTGCGCGAAATTTCTCGCCAAGACATCCCCATGCCAGCGGATACGCCTGCTGCCCATGCCTCGTTTTTATTGAATGACAAAGATCAGCTTCGCGCCTTTTGGTTTGCGGGCTCGCGCGAGAGTGGCGAAGATGTTCAAATCTTGATGGCCGCTAGACCACATGGGACGGGCGTCTGGAGCACGCCTAGCGTGGCGGTCAATCGCCATGCGGCTTTTGAGGCCATGGGCGCTGGCGGTTGGATTCGCCGCTTGGGTAACCCCGTGGCATGGATAGACGCGCAAGGGCGCACGCATTTGTATGTCGTGGCAACGGGGCTGGGCGGCTGGGCAGCTTCGCGCATCTTGCATCTGGTGCAGGGCAATCAGGGTGAGGCTTTCAAGCCCGTGGGTTTTCTGTCTTTATCCCCCCTTTTTAATTTGAGCCACTTGGTCAGAGGTGTGCCTGTCCCCATGACAGATGGCGGCGTGTTGTTGCCCGCTTATTTTGAAATCGGTATTAAATATCCCGTTGCTATCCGTCTTAATCAAGATGGCGAATTGGTGCAGTCCCGCGATGCTGTGGTGCGTATGGCGGGTAATCTCAAATCGCTGCAGCCCACAGTCGTGGTCACCTCCCAGCAAGATGCTATTGCTTATCTGCGCGACAACTCGGATGATAAAAAACTACGTTTTGTGCAAACCAAGGACGGCGGCACGTCTTGGGAAAACGTATCGCTTAGTCAAGGCGAAATAAGCGAGGTGGGCGCAGATTTTGTGATTAATCCCGACTCGTCGCCGACAGCTGTGCGCGTGAGTTCAGGCGCTCTTGGGCAGACCTTGCTCATTCACAACCCGCAAACCTCGGGGAGGCACCGCTTGGTGATTGAAGCTTCAAATAACGGACTGCGTGGTTTTAAGCGACTCGCGACGCTAGAGTACGAACCGCCGACTTTGGACGGTGTGGAGTTCAACGAATACTCTTATCCCAGTGCCACGTTGGTGGGTGACAAACTGCACGTCAGCTACACCTATCAAAAGCGGTTTATTCGGCACGTGGTGCTACAAGTTGAAACCAAGGAGGCGACGCAATGAAGTCTGTTTTCTTATTGTTCGCGCTCTATGTTGCGCTTCTAGTTGATTTGCTCACTGGCCTTCATCTCAACATCTACGGATGGGGACGTGAACCGCTTTGGTTTGCGTGCGCCGTGGTGGCAGTGGCCTCGCTGTTGTATCGGCTACAGGACGCGCTGCTGGGTATGATTGCACTAGTTCTTTGCTGCGCGTGGCTTGCGCTTTATCCCGCTAAAAATGGCTTCGATGTGGTGCTGTCGCCGACACTGGTTTTTGGTTGTGCAGCATGGCTTTGGCAAAAATTTAAACGTAAAAAATGAATATCAATACGCAGCGCTTCGTCGATCGATATGCAGGGCAAATGCTTTGCGCGGGGCTGTCCTTGCTTGCTAGTTTTAAACCACGAGAGACCGAGGGCGACACTACAAAATTTGAGCCTAAATTCGAACCCAAGGCGATTGCCATTTTGATGCTCTCCGAGATGGGTTCGATGGTGCTGGCGCAGCCCATGATTGGTTATTTAAAAGAGCGTTATCCAGCCGCTGACTTGCACGTGGTGCAGCTAGGTAAGAATCAAGAAATTGTGCGCTTACTTGGTTTTGCCAAACCCGAGCACATGCACGCCATTGACGACTCCTCTCTTGTCAATTTAGTCACGAGCTTGTACCGCGTCATTCGTGATTTACGCCGTGCTGGCGTGGATGCCGTGATCGACTGCGAGCTGTTTGCCCGCATCAGCGCCTGCATTGCGTTTTTGAGTGGTGCCAGCCGACTGGCGGGCTTTACGCCGCATACGCAAGAAGGACTTTACCGCGGCAACTTCATCAATTGCGCTGTGCCGTACAACCCGTACCGCGCGGTCAAAGATCAATTCATTAGCCTTGCACGAGCTTTAGAGAAACCATCTGGCACTGTGCCACGCAGTCGCGTGAGCAATCCGGGTTTTGCAAGCGATGCCCGCTTCGAAGCCTTGCAACCACTGGCCTTGCAGGAAGGCGAGCTAGCCCATGCGGTCGCAAAACTCAAATCAGATTTCCCGCAGTTGGGCGACAAGCCGCTCGTGCTTTTGTATCCTGGTGGCGGTATTTTGCCGATTCGCGCTTGGCCTGAGCACTACTTTGCCACTACCGCCAAAGCCCTGCTGGATAAGGGCTGTGCGGTGGGCTTCATTGGACTTCCTGTCGATAAACCGCTGGCGCAAAGTTTGGTGAATCAGTTGCAAAGCGAATCACCCCAGCACAATGCCGTGCTTGATCTGACGGGCTACACCAAAAATATCCGCGAGCTCTTGGTGCTGTTCTTTCATGCCAAGCTCTTGATTACCAACGATGGCGGGCCTGGGCATTTTGCCGCCCTCACCCCGATTCACACCATCATGTTTTTTGGCCCCGAAACACCAGCGCTTTATGCGCCGCTTGCATCCAGCCTTGGCGGCGAGGTGGCGGCGCTTTATGCGGGTACGCCGTGCTCGCCTTGCCTCACGGCCTACAACCACCGTACCAGTAGCTGCGATGGCGATAACGTGTGCTTGCAAGAAATCACGCCTGAGCAAGTGCTAGGTCATGCCAGCCGAATGCTAGCCGCGGCAGGAGCAGCAGCATGAGCGCCATTGCTAACCGAATCGCGCAGCTACCCGCTTGGATACAGCCGTGGGCGCGTGTGGCATGGCGCTTTGCACGATTTGGCGTGGTGGGCGGCTCGGGCATTTTTGTCAATCAAGCCGTGCTCTACGCCGGCATGGAGTGGTTGTTTACCAGCATCCCCAAGGATGCGCGGCTCGTCTATGCGCTGCCGCTGGCCATTGCGGTTGCGACCACGTACAACTTCTTTTGGAATCGGTTGTGGACGTGGCGCGAGCGCCGTGCGGTGGAGTCGGCGGGCGTTGCTAAGCAGTACACCAAATACGTGATCGCCACACTGATCGGTAGCACACTGCAATATTTTTTAACCCGTTATTTGGCAAGTGATGCAGGCTTTGCGCTGCACTACGGCGTCGCTAATTTGCTAGCCATTGGTGCTGCCAGCCTAGTCAATTTTGTGATTAACGACCGAGTCACCTTTAGACGCGCTTTGCCCGTCGAGGACGGCGAGTGAAAGTGCTGTGGGCGTCAACTGCATATGTTGGCGCAGCGCTTTTGCTAGCTGCCGCGTATCTGCTCAATCTCGGTAGCCTTTATGCGCCGACCAATGGCGACGAAATGGTCTATCTGCACATTGCAAGATTGACGAGCGAGAGCGGCCACTGGTTGCCCCTCGTCTCCGATTTGCAAACGCCCACGGGCAGCGAGATGCGTAACACCAAGCCGCCGCTACTCTTTTGGCAAGCCATGTTTGCAGGTCAGTGGAGCTGGAATTTATTCACGCTTCGCTTGCCGTATGTTTTAGAGACATTGCTCACAGCGGGATTGGTTGGCTGGTTAGCGAGCCATTTAATGAGGGTCAGATCCTCATTTAATTGGTTAGCCGCTGCGCTCTATCTCGGATTTTTTGCAACGTATCGCTATGGTCGTCCCGTGCTCAGTTCTTCAATTGAGAGCCTGTTTTTATTTGGCGTTTGTGCGTTCGTGATTGCCAAGCAATCAAGCTGGAAGGCTTACCCCATAAGGCTTGCAGCAGTGGCTGGTTTGCTCATGATTCCTGCGCTGCTGTCCAAGTCCTTTGTGCTCGCCGCGCCTGTGGGGTTGTGGTTATTCCTATCGCTTTGGGTTTTGAATGATTCAAAAACGAGCATTCAAAAATGCTGGCAAAGCGCGTGGCCATCTGCGCTGGCCGTCGCCATTGGCGTAGCAGGCTTTGCACTGTGGTTCGCGGCAGACCCTAATCCCGCCGCCGTGTGGCGCGAGTTCATTGTTGGCGAAAACTTCTCCACCAAGTTCAGCGATGCACGCTCGGACAGCATCCCCGCCTTTTGGCTCTCGCCGCTGGTCAACGCAGGACTGCTCTTTCCGCTCGTGATTGGCCTGCTCGTCGCTGCCCTGCAAGCCATGCGGGATAAGGCTTCCCAGCCATCTTCTGGTGAAAAATTACTTTGGCTTTGGCTGCTGTGCTGGATGCTGGTGTTCACACTGCCCAGCCAGCGGTCAAGCAGATACATCATTCCTGCTATGCCTGCTGTTGCTGTTTTGCTAGCCCTGTATGCCGATCGCATTCACCGCGCTTGGTGGCTGCTGACGCTTGCGCTGATAGCGGTAGCGACCGCTGCCTTGGGCTGGGCGGCGCACAGTTTGGATAGCGTCTTCCCTGTGGGGCTGGGTTACTCGCTGTTTTATTTTGTAGCGGTAGGCACTTTGCTACTTGTTTGCGCGGTTGGTTTATTGAGTGCTCATTTTCGGGTGTTGCTCACTGCTGCGAGCGCCGTGGCGTGGCTGGCGCTCTTGGGTGCGTTAGCTGCGCCGTTTGATCAGGGACTCGGGCGTTTTGATGCGCGAGTCACGCAAGTAGTGGCAGGGAACAACATCATGGTTCCGCAAAACTTTAATGCGCAGTTTGAGCGTTATCAGTTTGCTTTGCCTACAGTGCCTCGCGCCCAGCCCTTGCCTTATGTGGCCTCTGAGGGCATGGCCGCGGCAAGCCTTTTGCAGCAAGTGCCCTTTGCAATCATCATTCGGCCACTAGGTATCCCGAGGCCTGCCGAGAATGCGCGGAGCTACAACATCATCGCCACTAGGCTGGTGCTACGCGGCAGACAAAGTCCAGGCGAAGTCACGTGGGAGCGCCTCACGGACGCCAAAGCTTTAGCTCATTTACTGGTGGAGCGCGAGGTACTAATTGGTACAAAAAACTAGTGTACATTCAGGCTTCGCTATTTAATTCTCATGAATCAATTCACAAGCTACTTTTACTTTACGTTCTTCTTCCGACGCCAAGGCGGCCCGGAGGTTTTTGCGTAGACGAGACAAACTAGCAAACTCCAAACGAACCGCCAAGGCAAAAGCCTCAGGCGGTTTTTTTTATTTCTCTTTCGCTTTATTTTTTAAGGATTTCAACATGACCACCACTGCCTATCTAACGGATCGTCCCCAGCCAGACCGCACCAGCCAAACCGACGACACCCGCATTAAGGACATCACCGTGTTACCACCTCCTGAACATCTCATCCGCTTCTTCCCCATTAGCGGCACGCCAGTCGAGAGCTTGATTGGCAATACGCGCCAAAGCATTCGCAACATCATGCAAGGCAAAGACGACCGCCTACTCGTGGTGATGGGTCCGTGCTCCATCCACGATCCCGCCGCCGCCGTCGATTACGCCAAACAGTTGATGGCAGTGCGTGAGCAATTCAAAGGGACGTTAGAAGTTGTGATGCGCGTGTACTTCGAGAAACCACGCACCACTGTGGGCTGGAAGGGACTCATTAACGATCCGTACTTGGACGAGTCCTGCCGCATTGACGAAGGTCTGCGTATTGCAAGACAACTGCTGATCGAAATCAACCGCCTTGGCATGCCAGCAGGCAGCGAATTTTTGGATGTGATTTCGCCGCAATACATTGGCGACTTGATTAGCTGGGGCGCGATTGGTGCGCGCACGACGGAGTCGCAAGTTCATCGTGAACTGGCCAGCGGAATTTCTGCGCCCATCGGCTTTAAAAATGGCACAGATGGCAACATCAAAATCGCCACCGATGCGATTCAAGCCGCGGCAGGTGGACATCACTTTTTGTCGATTCACAAAAATGGCCAAGTCGCGATTGTGCAAACCAATGGCAACCCCGATTGCCACGTTATTTTGCGCGGCGGCAAAGCGCCCAACTACGACAAAGCCAGTGTGGATGCGGCTTGCAGCGAT
>JANPAS010000174.1:0-3244 GCA_031430035.1 Comamonadaceae bacterium
ATGGTTTGTAACACCCCATTCAACTGAGGGGTTAGAAGAATTAGAAATGCCGCTAGTGGAAAGCCCGTTGTAGCCGCCACGCTATGGCTAATTGCTTTGAAATGCACCATCCACATGCTGAGCAAGAACGCACCAACGGGCACAGCAATCGCCCACTGCGCAAGGGCTATCGGCGGCTTAAATTGTCCTGTGGTGGCTTCTACGGCTATGGACAATCCCACGCCAACAGCGGCTGCGGACGCAAATACAAAATAATGACCATACCCCCACCATAAGCCTTCTTTTAATGAACTGGTTTCTAAGTCGGTTTTGGGTTTGTCGAAATACAGCCACCAAAGGGAAAACACAATCAGCAAGGCGCACAAGACAACCGCAATGACTTCGCCGCCTAATTGGCCTAGCTCCATACTGTTTTTAATAGCGTTGACGGTTGCCAATATCGACTCACCCAGCACGATGATGGTAAAGAGGCTGTAGCGCTCTGTAATGTGTTCTGGATGGATGGAGGTGCGTGCATGACCTTCAGCCCATTTAGGAACTAGCAATTCTAAAAAGATGAAGATAAAAAATAAGGGCAGCACCCAAGACTTGGGAGCGAAGAGCAAGGCAATCCAAGCAAGCTGCATGACCGCTAAGCCCAAAGCATAACGATGGGCTGTACCTCGAATCGCGGGGTTGCTCTTTCCTGCCCGAAGCCAAAGAGAAATCAAACCTATGCGCATGATGATGTAGCCATAGGTCACCAAATGAAAATCAATACGCTCAAATGCCGCTGGAATGCCCGCAGCGATGACTAAAGCGCCCGCCATTTGTACAAAAACGAGTAGGCGGTAGGGCACATCGTCCGCGTCAAAAGCAGACGCAAACCAAGTAAAGCCCATCCACGCCCACCAAATGACAACAAACTGCATCAAGTAGCTGAGCACGGCGCTACCCACATGGTTTTCTGCAATGCCGTGATGCAAGCCTGCCGCGTTGAGTGAAATCGCCACGACAAATATCAAGTCAAAAAACAACTCAAGCGGCGTGGAGGCTCGGTGACTTTCTTTAGGCGAACGAGCCAGCATGGGGCGGGAGAGTTTGCGCTTGGCTGGTGGTTCTGTGGCGTTATGCATAGAAGTATGTTGAGGGTGATCTATGGCAATGGTAATCTTTTAGGCAATGGCGCTAAACTGCGAATGCAGGTTCACAAAACATTCTTAAAGGCTTTACAAAATGAATACGTATCACAGTAGCCAGAATATTTTGCAAGTTTTGCGATATGCATACGTTAGACGCCTGAGCATCGCAATCGACAGCACTCGTAACCGTACGGCCATCGCATGAACCGCCTCCTCTTCGCCCTCTCTCTTTTTCTCCCTGTTGTGTCCCAGGCTGGGAGTCTTCAATGCACCCTTGGAGTGACACGCTGCATCAAATCTCAGGGCACAGAGATTCCCTCAAAGCAGGCAATCGAAATACTCGACCGTTGCAACGATTTCACCTATAACGATCTTGGGCGCGTCACACTTCGGCTGAGCTACAAGGAAATCAACGATCGGTCGGTAGGAAAGATCACACCGCTTGTGAAGGCATGGCACGCCTTCGGCGATCTCTACGACAGTCCTTTGGCTTTCGAGCGGATGAAGAAGGCCGAGGAAACAAACTATTCGGAGATCAAGCGAAGTTGTCAGCAGCTTGATCGTGATTTCAACAACGACAGCAAGTGGACAAAGTGAGCCTCCTTATGTTCAAGACATCGATGCCGAGCACTGCAGAAGCACGATGGACGCACGGGGAAAGACAGGCGTCTAACCCTTCCTTCAAGCGGACCTGCCTACGGCAGGCCGCCTAACGTTAAACTTCAGCAACGGAGCACCATGACGATCGACCCGCAAAGCATGTCCGTGTTCACCGCAGCGCTTTCCGGTCTCGCGGCTGCGTTTTCGGCGGGAACCGCTTATCGCAGTTACAAACTTGCACGCTCCATTCAAGAAGATGCAAAGTCCGACGAGCGAATCGTCATTGGGAAAATCTCCAACCTAGGTCTGGCGACGCAGGCTCACGCGAGATGCGTGCTGCAGGTCCCCCTCTTTAATAAGTCGAAGCGAAAGGCCTGCGTCACGGATCTGACTGCTTATGACTCGAAGGGAAAACCAATTGCAGTTTCCTGGTCTGACGCTATTGACCATTTAGGCAACGTGCAAAATCCCGGCAATCTCGTCGGAATTGCCGACGAAAAGACCATTTACGTCCGTCGAAACGACGGAGAACAGTTTCAGTATGCGCGGCTTCTCTTTGCGCATTCATTCTCTCAGGCCAAAGAGGTAGCCATCTTTGATCCATATGCAGACTTCGCGCGGAGTACGAATTGAACAATCCTGTCGCATGTGTCACGTTAAGATTTAACTTGTCGATCGACGCGGACCCACAGCATCAGAAGGCGGTTGCGCCACAAGTGTTGGTGGTCCTGTCACTTTTACGTTAAAGCTCACACGAGAGGCCGAACATGAACCTGACAAACAACCTCAGCGACTTCAATCGCCGAATGGCAGACGAACTTCGAGGGACGTTTGCGGCGACCGTGAAGCCTTTTCAGTCGGAAGATGGTGGCTTGCTGTTTCGAGGCCCCATTGAAGGAAGCGAAGATCCCCATCCCATCAGAACTCACGTTGCAGTTTCCTTGGAAAAGGATGTGCACGCGGCCATAGAAGCGGCCTCACACGAGCAGCGTGAAGAAATGATGGACATCTTCCTCAGCAACCTAGGCACACGCGTCAAGAGGCAGTACAACCCGAAGAAGATTGGGCAGTACGCTCTGGATGTCGTCGGAACCATGCGCACTCTGCGTGGCTAACACGCTGCGCATTTCAAAGTTAGGCCTTGCAATCACTCCATGCTTTGGGTGCAGGAAAGCGGCTTACACAGGCTACAGTTCAAAATTTTCACCCGCCATCTTTGTAGCGTCATGCGCTACAATTGCAAAAAGAAAACCATGATACTGAAATTTGCACACAAAGGGCTTGAACGTTTTTTTGCTACTGGTAGCAAGGCTGGAATCAATCCACAGCACGCAGATAGGTTATCTAGGCAACTTGCCTTCTTAGATGAGGCCGTCAAGCCTAAAGATGTCGATGTGCCAGGCTGGAAATTGCATGCGCTGTCGGGTGACTTGGCGGACTACCACTCCATATCTGTCAATGGAAATTGGCGACTTATTTTTAAATTTATTGACAAAAATGTCGAAATTGTTGATTACTTGGAC
>JANPAS010000175.1:0-27474 GCA_031430035.1 Comamonadaceae bacterium
GAATCTTTGATGGGCGCTAAAAAAGCTGCGCCCAAGCTGCCACGAGGTTTGCTGCTGGACGAGCTTTGGTGCGATTGGCTTGAGACAGCGATTGATTTGAAATGCGTCGCCGTTATTTGTAACTACAAGCTATGGGATGCCCAAACCGTTGCTGCCGTTAAAGCACAAGGCATGCGCTGTTTGAGCTACACCGTGAATGAAGAGAAAGACACCAAACGCCTCTTTGATTTAGGCACGGACGGCATCATTACCAATCGCATCGACTTATTTGCGCCTGCAAGCGCTTAGCATTTCGCTATTTTTGCAGATGCAGTGATAAAGCCTTTAACTGCTCAAGCGACCAGTTTGCCACCGCAACCCAAGCCAGATCATTGCGTTGCCAGTAAACATTCGACATGCCGTGCGCCACCACCTCTGATGAAGTACTTGTTGTGGCAGTCGGCTCTAGTCTCAGCAATTTTGCAGGCATGGCACATACTGCTAGCGGTAACCCTATCGCAGGAAGATAGACAAGCTGTAGCAAGGGAAGACGATTAAAACTGAGGCGTTGTGCACGTTGAAAACTAAAGCCTTGGTCTGATAAATCTGGAATTTTGAAGTTTGATACTCCAGCTGCTTGTACAAAGGCTTGAATAACTGCTTGCGCTTGGTCAGTGCTTTGTGCGATTTCCCCCACGGTTTCACGTACGTAAAGTGATTGATATTGAGCGATAGCATCTACCCACGGCGGCACAGGTTTTGGATAATGGCTAGGCTTTCGGTTAAGCCAGTGGACGGCAGCACCGCCGAGCAAAGTGCCTCCCAGCAGGCCAATAGAGCCTATTTGTAGACTTTGGCGACGACCATGCGAAGCAACAGTGATAGCGAAAGTTTTGTTCCACCAGCTTGCGCGTGCAGGTTCTTTTTCTTGCACTTGCTCTAGCAACCATTGCTCTAATCTTTTAGGCACAGCTTGCAACGGCCTCGTTGTCTCTGCTTGCGCAACTGTTCGTAGCATTTTTGTGATGCCCTCTTCATCATTATTAGATGGCTGCATGTTGGCCTCCTGTGACTAATATTTTGCTCCCAAGACTTTGGCGCGCTCTTGCCAATCGACTCATAACGGTACCAAGAGGAACCTCTAAAACCATCGCCGTTTCTTGGTAAGTCAGTCCTTCGATGGCAATTAAATTTAAAACCAAACGCTGTCCTTCAGGTAGTCCATCTATTTGGCGTAGGATTTGCTGGCACGATAGCGCTTGATCGGGAGTTTCGTTGCTGACATGTTGGATCAAATCAAGTGAAATTTCATCTAAAAGTTCTTCGGGATGCGTGCGACGCTGACGCAGCTCATTCATCCAAATGCTGTGCATGATGGTCAATAGCCATGCCAGCAAATTACTCCCAAGTTGCCATTGCATTTTTTTCTCTAATGCACGCAGGCAGGTACGCTGCACCAAATCTTCTGCATCGGGGCTGTGGTGGGTCAGTCGCATAGCAAAACGCCACAAACGAGGTAGTTGCGCGGGGAGCTGTTGCTGAAGAGTTGTAGCAGGCATGGCGTGCAAGTTTACGTGAATATTTTTTTAAATACGGATGGAATAAAACACGGCGTTATGGTGTTTAACGTATTCATATTACTTTTTTTGGAGACCATTCATGATTTCATTTCCCCGTTATTTCCTAGCTGCAGTTTTGCTGGTTTTTAGTTTTTCGACCTTTGCTGCATGGGAGGTTGAACTATCTGGATCTAGCGTGCAATTTGTGACAACCAAAGCAGGACAGGCAGGAGTTGGCGGCATTAGTGAAGTACAAAAGTTTACGCAATTCAAAGGAGCTTTGTCAGACGCTGGAAAGTTGGACTTTGCCGTTGTTCTAGCGAGCGTGCAGACGGGCTTTGAGATTCGCGATGAGCGCCTTAAAACCATGCTCTTCAAAGTTGTGGATACGCCGCAGGCTACTTTTAGTGCCCAGATTGATCCCACTTTGACAGGTAAGCTAGCAATCGGCCAAGTCAGCGATGTTGACGTTGAAGGTGCTTTCACTTTGGGCGGCCAGACAAAACCCATGAAGGCGTTGCTGCGCGTGACGAGGTTGAGCGCAACGCTGCTGCAAGTTGTGACGCGTGAACCGCTTGTCGTCAATGCCAACGACTATGGCATGAAGGCGGGGGTGGAGGCATTGCGAGAAGTGATGGGACTTAATTTTGTAGCGTCTGTTGCCCCTATCAATTTGTATTTTTTGCTGAAAAGCAATTGAAGCTGCGAGGGCATATGAAATACATATCTTTAACACTTGCTTTGTCTTTAACGATCGTTATGCCAGCCATGGCGAACATAGAACTGGCTAAAAAAAATGCTTGCATGGGCTGTCACGCTATTGATAGCAAAGTCCTTGGCCCTGCTTTCAAAGATGTCGCCAAGCGTTACGCTAGTGATAAAGAGGCTCTCGCCAAAGTAAGCGTATCTATAAAAAATGGCGGAAAAGATAAATGGGGAACCATTGCGATGCCGCCTAGCGAGCAACTTAGCGATGCCGATGTCCGAACTTTAGCGACGTGGGTTTTGGGGTTTAAATAACAGCTGCGATAAGCTAGAGGCCACGACCAGCAAGGCATACGAGAGCATCTTGCCGTCCATGCCAAACAGGATAAGGCCTGCGATCAATGCGACTATGCCAATTACGCTATTGATGAGCCAATTTTTGTGGATAGTTCCTTTGCTGTAACGACGACCAAATAATGCCAAAGCGCCACCTACGAACACGGCAGGCAAGACGAAATTGATGAGGTGATAAAGGGCGTCTAGAAAACTCATGATTGGTTTATACTTCAGGCATCGCCACTTGAAGGCTGACTGAGCAACCCATCTGAAATGCCAGATGAAGCCTCATCAGAGATACCAAGTGGCGTTGCGTTTTTTGCTTGCCACGCAAAGTGATCGTAATACTTGCGTCCATTTACTAGCTCTCGCACGATGATGCCAATTTCAAATTCCTTGGTATCTGTTTGTAATTTCCCCACGTACTTATGAACAGCTTTGATCTCGGGCCGGCCTAGCTTGTCAGATTCAGTCAGTCGATACTCGGCAGTGCGTATCAGTGTTTCCAAGTCGGTTGCTGCAAGAGCATCTAATTTACCTGCGCCTGCGGAGAGCGCATGTTTAATGCCTGATTTTGCGATTTCTATTTCAGAGCCATCGGAAATATTGGTGACTATGTGGCCAGCAAAATGTGCGAACGCATAAGCTTTTGCAGCGGACAAAATAATGCCTAGTGAGCTATCTAAGCTGGGTAGTACCTCTGGGTGTGCATGGGCACTTTCTTGTGTCATAGATTCAAATTTTATAATCAACGGTTACGTCCCTCCTCCTCAGTCATTAATGTCTCAACCTCAGCTCCTATGGACCCTCGGTCTCAATCACGAAAGTGCGCCGCTCGATGTGCGTGCGCGCTTCGCGTTTGCGTCTGCGGAGCTAGGGCAGGCATTGGCCGATATGCAGGCCGCTGCCCCTGATTTGCCTGAACTTGCGCTGTTATCCACCTGTAATCGCACCGAGCTCTATGGCCTCGGAAGCCATATGCAGCAAGGCTTGGTGCTAGAGTGGTTATCTAAAACGGGTGCCATTTCTGTAGTTGAATTGAAGCAGCACCTGTATATCCACAATGACCAAGCTGCGGCGCGGCATGCGCTGCGAGTTGCATCAGGACTTGACTCGATGGTGCTGGGCGAACCGCAAATTTTGGGACAAGTCAAAGAGGCTGTTCGTGCCGCCAGCGATGCGGGAACTCTGGGTACCACGCTACATCAGCTGTTTCAGCGGGCGTTCTCGGTGGCCAAAGATGTTCGTACCCATACGGACGTAGGCAGCCACTCCATCAGCATGGCTGCTGCTGCGACACGCTTGGCGGCCAGCGTATTTGAAGACTGGCAGCACACACGGGTTTTGCTTGTTGGTGCAGGCGAAATGATTGAATTGTGTGCCGCGCACTTTGCGGCTAAAAATCCTAAACGCATGGCAATTGCTAATCGCACAACTGCGCGCGGTGCGGCTCTGGCTGGACGTTTCAGCACACCAGATTTGCAAATCGAAACACTGGCGCTGGCTGAGTTGCCCACGCATTTACACGAGTTCGATGTGGTGGTCAGCTCCACCGCCAGTACGCTGCCCATCATTGGGCTTGGCGCGGTGCAGCACGCTATCCGCCTGCGCAAACATCGCCCGATGGTGATGGTCGATTTGGCCGTGCCGCGGGACATTGAAGCCGAGGTCAAAGCGTTGCCCGACGTGTATCTCTATACAGTGGACGATCTCTCTGCCGTCGTGCAAACGAACCTTGCCAACCGAGCAGCAGCCGTTGGTGCGGCGACAAAATTAGTGGATGCGGGTGTGGCGGAATTTATGCAGTGGCAGGCGACGCGGGCAACCACCGTTCCCAAAATCCAAGCCCTGAACGAGCAAGCCAAAGAATGGCAAGAACAAGAGATTGATCGCGTGAAAAAACAATTTTTAAAAGAAGGCAATACCTCGGAAGCGAATGTGGATGAGGCTTTGGAGGCATTGGCACGTAATCTGTCTAATAAATTTTTGCACCAAGCGTATAAGAATTTATGAAAGAATTTCTGCGCAAGCAACTCATCCGTTTTGATGAACGACTCCACGATTTAGAGAGCCTACTTAGCAGCCCCGACATCATGGCGGATCAAACCGCGTACCGAAAACTCAGCAAAGAGCACGCCGAGGTCACGCCTGCCGCAGGCCGGTACCAGCGGTACTTGCAGCGAAGCTGACCTACAGTCCGCACAACAAATGTTGCAGGATGGGGCTTCTGACCCCGACATGGCGGAAATGGCGCAAGAGGAAATTGCAGCAGCACAAGTTGAGATGATTGAGCTAGAGGCCGAACTCCAGCGCCTCTTGCTGCCCAAAGACGAGGACGATGGCCGTAACGCCTTTATCGAAATCCGCGCGGGTACGGGCGGCGACGAGTCCGCACTCTTTGCCGCAGATTTGCTGCGCATGTACACGCGCTACTTCGACTCGCAAGGTTGGAAGACCGAGATCATGAGTGAGAACGCCAGCGAACTGGGTGGCTACAAAGAGGTTGTAGTCAGAGTCGAAGGTGACAACGTCTACGGCAAGCTCAAGTTCGAGTCAGGCGGACACCGCGTCCAGCGCGTGCCCACCACCGAAACGCAAGGCCGCATCCACACCAGCGCGTGCACGGTCGCGGTGTTGGCGGAGCCTGACGAGACGGTGGCGATCACCATCAATCCCGCCGATTTGCGCATCGACACCTACCGCGCCAGCGGAGCGGGTGGGCAGCACATTAACAAAACCGACTCTGCCGTGCGCATTACGCATTTGCCCACGGGCATCGTGGCGGAGTGCCAAGACGGCCGCAGCCAGCACGGCAACAAAGCGCAAGCGATGAAAGTGCTGAATGCGCGCATCCAAGAAAAAGACAGAAGCGAGCGCGCCGCCAAAGACGCCGCCGTGCGCAAAGGATTGATAGGTAGCGGCGATCGCAGCGACCGCATTCGCACCTACAACTTTCCGCAGGGGCGCTTGACCGATCACCGCATCAACCTCACGCTGTACAAACTGCTCTACATCATGGAGGGCGATTTGGGCGATGTGATTACGGCGCTGCAACACGCACGCGAAGCCGAGCTGATGGCGGAGCTGGAGATTGGCAGTTGAACCTGCAACGCCAATTGAAATCGGCCCTACAAGCCATGCAGAGCAAGGGTTTGGATCGCTTAGACGCGCAAATGTTGCTGCTACACGCGCTCGGTCAATCAACCAATAACCGCGCATGGCTGATGGCGCACGACACCAACGAACTGACGCCAGATCAGCAGCAAACGCTCGATGGTTTTATCCAGCGCCGCTTAGCTGGTGAGCCTGTGGCGTACATCGTGGGCCGCAAAGAATTTTTTGGTTTGAACTTGGTAGTGAACGCCGATGTACTTGTTCCGCGTCCTGATACGGAATGCCTTGTCGAGTGGGCTTTGGAACTCATCCCCCTCACCCTAGCCCTCTCCCACGAGGGGAGAGGGGACAAAGCCGATGCAGACCCCCTCTCCCCTGGAGGGAGAGGGCAGGGGAGAGGGGGGAATGTTCTCGACCTCGGTACAGGCAGTGGCGCAATTGGACTTGCAATCAAGCACGCTCGACCGCAAGCAGAGGTCACTTTAGTCGACGCCTCGCAGGCCGCATTAGCTGTGGCTTGTGGCAATGCCACTTCGCTAGGCCTTACGGTACATGGCTTGCAGAGTAATTGGTTTGAAAGCGTACCTGCCGACAATCGCTTCGATCTCATCGTTAGCAACCCGCCCTACATTGCCGATGGCGACTCGCATCTGGCTGCGCTTGAGCATGAGCCGCTGATGGCGCTGACAAGTGGCACGGATGGCTTGGATGCGATTCGCCGCATCGTGCAAGACGCGCCGCGCTTTTTGAAGAGTGGCGGCTGGCTCTTGCTAGAGCACGGCTACGACCAAGCAGCGGCAGTGCGCCAGTTGCTCACCCTGCAAGGCTTTTCAAGCGTCGCCAGTCGTTTGGATTTGAATGGCATTGATCGGTGCTCGGGTGGAATGCTTGCGCAGTAGCAAATGCTAGGATGCAGCCATGAATGCGCTTGAACTCAAAATCCCACCACCACTTGTGCTGCTGATTTTTGCAATAGCGATGTGGTTTGCTGCCCCCCTGACTGAGCCACTGAATGTGCCGTTTGGTATGCGCCTCGGCTTTGCTTTAGCGTTAGCAACTATTGGCGAAGGCATCAGTGCGGCTGGCATGATTCAATTTCGCCGTGCCAAGACCACGATCAACCCCATGAAAGCTGGCAATGCGTCATCGTTAGTGACAGGCGGTGTGTATCGTTTCACGCGTAATCCCATGTACCTTGGTATGGTGCTTGTCTTGATCGGCTGGGTAGTGTTCTTAGCCAGTCCCATCACCTTGATCTTTGTGCCCTTGTTTGTGCTCTACATCAATCGTTTTCAGATTACGCCTGAAGAGCGTGTACTGACTTCGGTTTTTGGTGCGGAATATGTCGACTACAAAAACAGGGTGCGACGATGGGTTTGAATGAAGCCACGTGTCCAAACTAAAATAGCTAAATCGCAATCAGAAGACATTTGAAGGACACACATCATGGACGCAACCCAACAACGCATCGACGGCCTTGTCAAAGGCAACGACATCACGCTCTTTATGAAGGGCACGGCTAGCTTTCCGCAATGCGGCTTTTCTGGACGTGCGATTCAGATTTTGAAGGCTTGCGGTGTGGACACCAAGACGATTCAAACCGTGAACGTGCTGGAAGACGCTGACGTGCGCCAAGGCATCAAGGAATACAGCAATTGGCCGACGATTCCGCAGCTTTATGTCAAGGGTGAGTTCATTGGCGGCTCGGACATCATGATGGAGATGTATGAGAGCGGTGAGCTTGAGACGGTGATTAAAGGTTAAAAACCGTTCGGGCGGGCTACCACGCTTTTGGTAGTTCAGCAAAGCCTGCGGGTGCATCCGCAGCATTTTCAAACGTGACGTATTCCCATGCCTCTGGTGCATCCAGTAGCGCCCGTAGTAGCTGATTATTCATGGCGTGCCCCGAGCGAAACGCGCTGTAGCTTGCCAAGAGTGGGCTGCCCAGCACATAGAGGTCGCCCATGGCATCTAGGATTTTGTGTTTCACGAACTCGTCGTCGTAACGCAAGCCTTCCATGTTCAAAATTTTGTCATCGTCCATCACAATGGCGTTGTCTAAGCCACCGCCTAGCGCGAGGCCATTGTTTCTGAGCATCTCTACGTCTTTGGTAAAGCCAAAGGTGCGCGCTCGCGCAATGTCTCTGGCATAACGTCCCGTCCCATAGTCGAACATGACGGCTTGGCCTGTGCCATCGACCGCAGGGTGAGCGAAATCAATTTCAAACTTGAGCGTGTAGCCGTGCAGCGGATCAAGCCTCGCCCATTTCAAATTTTTGCCTTCGCCCAAACGTACTTCTATGGGCTCGGTCACGCGCACAAAACGGCGCGGCGCGGCTTGGCGTTCGATGCCTGCGCTTTGCAGCAGGAACACAAAGCTTGCGGCTGAACCATCCAAGATGGGCACTTCTTCAGCCGTGATGTCGACAAACAGGTTGTCAATGCCAAGTCCTGCGGCAGCTGACATCAAGTGTTCAATCGTTTGCACTTTGGCGTTGCTGCTTGAGATGGTGGACGCCATGCGGGTGTCGCTCACCATGTGGGCCCGCACAGGGATGTCTACCGCTCCTGCAATATCCACGCGCCGAAACACGATGCCCGTGTTCACAGGCGCGGGGATGAGCGTAATTTCTACGCGCTCGCCACTGTGCAGTCCAACGCCCGTGGCTTGGACGCTCGATTGAAGGGTTCGTTGCGCGATCATCCTGCTATTTTATTAGTCTGCCTGCTTGCGCAAAAACGCTGGAATCTCTAGATCATCCATGCCGCCTGACGACAGAGCGCTGACCTTATCGGCCGCTTGCGTGCGGTTGCGATAAATCGCGGGAATGTCGGATTCGCCGTAGGCGTTTGTCATAGCGGAGGTGACGACAGGAACAAGGGTTGGCGCGTAACCTGCATAAGTACTCGGTGCGCTTGGTGTGCTGGGGGCAAAAGCATGGATGCCGCCAGAGCTCAGTCCCATCGCGCCTGCGCCTGCAATGGCTGTTTCCAAAATTGGCACGTTGTCTGTTCCTGTACGTAGCACTTGCAGTTGTGGCTTGCCTTGCGATCCGCCTTTGCGCTGCAAGCCTGTGGCAACAACGGTCACGCGGATGTTGCTTGCGAGCGCATCGTCGGCGGCTGTACCGTAAATCACATGTGCATCAGGTGCAGCGTAGGCGCGGATGGTGTTCATGGCGAGACGCGATTCGGACAATTTGAGCGAACCTTTGGCCGCGGTAATTAAAACCAAAATGCCTTTGGCACCCGATAAATCAACACCTTCCAAGAGTGGGCAAGCAATGGCTTCTTCGGCGGCGCGGCGTGCGCGGTCTTCGCCTTCGGCCATGCCAGTGCCCATCATGGCTTTGCCCGTTTCGCCCATCACGGTGCGCACGTCTTCAAAGTCAGCGTTGACATTGCCGGGCACGTTAATGATTTCTGCAATACCGCCGACGGCGTTTTTGAGCACATCGTTGGCGTAGGAAAAAGCTTCGTCTTCGCTGATTTCGTCGCCTAGCACTTCCAGCAGTTTTTCGTTTAACACCACGATCAGTGAATCGACATTGGCTTCTAGTTCGACCAAGCCTGCTTCGGCGTTGCCCATACGGCGACCACCTTCAAAGTCAAACGGCTTGGTGACCACGCCGACGGTCAAGATGCCCATCTCTCTAGCGATACGAGCCACCACAGGTGCGGCCCCTGTGCCTGTGCCGCCGCCCATACCCGCGGTGATAAACAGCATGTGCGCGCCTTCAATCGCAGCGCGGATGTCTTCTTCCGCCATGATGGCGGCTTCGCGACCTTTTTCGGGTTTGCTGCCTGCACCAAGACCCGTCAGTCCGAGCTGAATCACCTTGTGCGCCGCGCTACGTGAGAGCGCTTGTGCATCGGTGTTGGCGCAAATAAATTCCACACCTTGCACCTTGCGTTCAATCATGTGTTGCACGGCATTACCGCCGCCGCCGCCTACACCAATCACCTTGATCTGTGTGCCGAGATTGAAGTTGTCATCAATCATTTCTATATCGAGATGTGTCATGGTCGTCATGGTGTGCTCCTTAAAGTTAAAAGAAAATTGCAAAAGAAAAAAAGTAAAAGATGAAAATTAAAAGTTACTAACGAAGAAATCTTTAAAACGGCCGTAGACGTTTTTGACGGCCCCCGTTTGTTGGGAAGCCTTATAGCCACGTGCTCTGGCGAGGCGTGCCTCCTCTAATAACCCCATCACCGTAGCGGAGCGTTCTTGCGCAACGATGTCGGCAAGCAGGCTGTTGTAGCGCGGTGTAGCGCGGCGCACAGGTTTTAAAAAGATGTCCTCGCCCAGCTCGACCATGCCGGGCATGACGCAAGAGCCGCCTGTTAGCACAATGCCAGAAGACAGTACTTCCCCGTAACCTGAGTCGCGAATGGCTTGCTGCACCAGCGTATAAATTTCTTCCACACGTGGTTCAATCACACCCGCCAGCGCTTGACGCGACAACATGCGTGGGCCGCGGTCGCCAAGGCCTGGCACTTCTACTTGGGCATTAGGGTCGGCAAGTAATTGCTTGGCGTAGCCACTTTCCAGCTTAATCTCTTCGGCATCCTTGGTCGGTGTGCGCAGTGCCATGGCAATGTCGCTGGTAATGAGTTCGCCTGCAATCGGAATGACGGCGGTGTGACGCAGTGCGCCGCCCGTGTAGATGGTGACGTCGGTCGTACCTGCGCCAATGTCCACCATGGCAACGCCCAGTTCACGTTCGTCATCGGTCAGCGTCGCAAGGCTAGAGGCAACGGGGTTGAGCATCAAGTGCTCAACTTCTAGGCCACAGCGACGCACGCATTTGATGATGTTCTCGGCCGCACTTTGCGCACCCGTCACGATGTGAATGTTGGCCTCAAGTCGGATGCCACTCATGCCAATGGGTTCGCGTACATCTTGCCCGTCAATGATGAACTCTTGCGCTTCCACCAGCAGCAGTCGCTGATCGCTTGGGATATTAATGGCGCGAGCCGTTTCCATCACACGCGCCACATCTAATGGCGTGACTTCTTTGTCTTTTACCGCGACCATGCCTTTAGAGTTCACGCCGCGGATGTGGCTTCCCGTAATGCCGGTGTAGACGCGGGAGATTTTGCAGTCCGCCATAAATTCCGCTTCGCGCAGCGCTTGGCTAATGCTTTGTACGGTTGCGTCTATGTTGACCACTACGCCGCGCTTCATACCCTGCGTCGGCGCAAAGCCAATGCCCGCCAGTACCAGTTCGCCAGAGGCGGTGATCTCGGCCACGGCCACCATGACCTTGCTGGTGCCGATGTCGAGGCCAATCACTAAATCTTTATATTCTTTTGCCATGGTGTGTTTCCTTACTTTCCTTGTCTGGTGGTGACGCCTGCTAGTCGCATGGCAAAGCCGTCTTGGTAGCGCAAATCAAGGCTTTGCAGCGCGTGCGCGTTGTACTTTTGTGCAATAGCTGGCATGGCGTTTAACCAGCGATCGACGCGCTGCATAACGTCCAACTTGCTGCCTGTGCCAAGCTCAAGCAGCGCGCCGTTTGATAGCTTGGCACGCCACAGCCCTTGCTGGCTCTGGCCTAGCTCAGTGACGATTTGATTGGGCATGCTGGTTTGTAAGCTCATCTGCAAATTTTGATAAAGCGCAAGCACCAAGGTGGCCGCAGCATCAGAACCTGAGAGCAATGGCAAATCGTCGGTGTCCATTTGCCCACCCGACGCTTCAAAAATCTCGCCTTGTGCGTTGACTAAACGCTCGATGTCTGCATCATTGGTTTGCGCTCCCCAGCGTGCCACAGGCACATGAGCCGTCAGTGTCACGGCCAAGGCATTCGGGAAAGTCCGCTGCACCACGGCGGAACGAATCCAAGGCAGCGCCTCAAAGCGCTGCTGCGCCGCACGCAAATCGACGTTGAAATAATTGCCTGTAAGTGCGGGCAGTACATTGGCACGCAGGGTGAGGGTGTTGTGAAATTGCGTGTCGCCGCCAACCGTCATACGCTCAATTGAAAACCAAGGCGCTAGCATGAGTGCCCTCAAAACCATAACCAGTAGAGCCGCTAGCAGTAGCCCAAGCAAGACCACGGTGCCGCGGCGTAGCCACACCACATCACGCGGCAACTCAATGCTAGCGTTGCTAGGGATATAGGGCTCGCGGATATGAATCATGCGTGCGCCACCTTTGCATGGTCAAGCTTTGCGCTTTGCAAAATTTGCAAGCAAAGCGTTTCAAATGAAATGCCTGCCGCTTTGGCTGCCATTGGCACCAGCGAGTGACTGGTCATGCCAGGGCTGGTGTTAATTTCTAGTAAATACGGCTTCCTAGTTTTTGCGTCAATCATGACGTCGGCACGCGCCCAGCCACGGCAATCGATGCTCTGGAAAGCTTGCAGGACAAGGCTTTGAATGGCTTCTTCCTCAGGTGTAGGTAAGCCGCTTGGCACGTGATACTTCACGTCGTCGGTGTAGTATTTATTTTGAAAATCGTAATTGCCATCTGGTGCTGCAATGCGAATCAGTGGCAGCGCTTTGGCGTTTGCACCGCTGCCAATCACGGCGCACGTGACTTCGTCGCCTTCAATCCAAGCTTCGCACAGCGCTTGACCATCGAGTGTCGATGCCGCTTCAAACGCGGCGGCGGATTGGTCTTTGCTTATCACGCGCGTGAGACCCAAGCTAGAACCTTCGAGCGCGGGCTTGACGATCATGTTGTGACCACCCGCTTTAAAAATGTCAAATGCGGCCGCTGTCTCTGCCGCACTGGTCGTTAATCGCCAAGCGGGCGTCGTTAAGCCTGCTGCTTCCCAAATGCGCTTGGTCATACGCTTGTCGATGGCAATCGCGCTTGCCATCACGCCTGAGCCTGTGTACGGGATACCCAAGAGCTCCAGCGCGCCTTGTACCGTGCCGTCTTCGCCAAAGCGACCGTGCAGGGCAATGTGCGCCGCGGTAAAGCCTTGGCGCTTGAGCTCGCCCATATCTTGCACGCTTGGGTCAAACGCATGGGCGTTCACCCCTTGCGCTTGCAAGGCTTTTAACACCGCTGCGCCCGACATCAGCGACACCTCGCGCTCAGCAGACGCGCCGCCAAATAGCACAGCAACTTTATTTAATAGCCCGCTCATTGCTTACTCTCCACTAACTTTAAAACTTGCGCACACACACCACCCACCGACCCTGCGCCCATGCACAGCACGACGTCTCCGTCCTTAGTGAAGTTCTTAATGGCGAGCGCCATGTTGTCAATCTTGGATACAAAAACGGCTTGCAGGCCATGTCCTGATTGGTTCGCGTCAGAGGCCACGCGCAGCGCGTGCATCAGCGCACGACCATCTGCGCCTGCAATAGGCGCTTCACCTGCGGCGTACACCTCGGCTAAAAGAACGGCATCAACGCTTGTCATCACGCGCACAAAATCCTCAAAACAATCGCGTGTGCGGGTGTAGCGATGTGGTTGGAATGCCAGCACTAATCTGCGGCCTTTGAATGCTCCGCGGGCCGCGGCCAGCGTGGCCTCCATCTCGACGGGGTGATGACCATAGTCATCAATCAGAGCGGCTGCACCGCCGTCTGATGTTTTGAAATCACCGTAGCGCTGGAAACGTCGTCCTACGCCCGCAAACTTGAGCAAAGCCGATTGAATCGCTACGTCGGGCACATTTAATTCAGTTGCAACGGCAATTGCAGCGAGGGCATTCCGCACGTTGTGCTCGCCAGGCGTGTTGAGTGTGATGGGCAGGTCGGGCAACTCCACCCCGTTTTTGCGCTCACACACAAAGTGCATTTTCCCGTTGTCAGCACGCACATTAACTGCCCGTATTTGCGCGCCCGCGTTCAAGCCATAAGAGGTAATCGGCCGCTGAACCTTATCCAGTATGGCCTGCACGCCTGCATCGTCCGTGCACAGTACAGCTGCGCCGTAAAAAGGCATCTTGTGTAGAAAGTCCACAAACGCTTGGTGCAGCTTAGCAAGATCGTGTCCGTAGGTCTCCATGTGATCGGCGTCGATATTGGTGACGACGGCGAGCGTTGGCAAGAGATTCAAAAAGGACGCATCCGACTCATCGGCCTCGACCACGATGTAGTCACCCGTACCCAGTTTGGCGTTCGTGCCCGCGCTGTTGAGCCTGCCGCCAATCACATAGGTGGGGTCTAGTCCCGCTTCCGCCAAGATACTGGCAATCAGTGACGTGGTGGTTGTCTTGCCATGCGTGCCTGCCACCGCCACGCCTTGCTTCATGCGCATCAGCTCAGCGAGCATCACGGCGCGTGGCACGATGGGGATGTGTTTAGCGCGAGCTGCAATCACTTCTACGTTGTTAGCTTGCACGGCTGTCGACGTGACGATGCAGTCCGCGCCTTCGATATGACCTGCCGCATGACCATGTGCCACTTTTGCACCAAGGCTTGCTAGTCGTGCTGTTGCGGCGTTTTGACCCGCATCGCTACCGCTAATTACGTAACCCTGATTGAGCAGCACTTCGGCAATGCCGCACATGCCTGTGCCACCAATGCCAATGAAATGAATGTGTTTGATGGCGTGTTTCATGTGGTGAGTTCCTCGCACACTTGCACCAGCACTTGGGTGGCATCCAACCGAGCCATTGCTCTTGCGGCTTTTGCTTTCATCAATAACTCTTCTCGGTTTAGCGTTTGCAAAAAATCTGCCAACATTTGCGGAGTCAAATCCGCCTGTTGTTCAATCCACGCACCTGATGCACCGCTCTCGGTGTCCACCAGATATTTCGCATTGGTGGTTTGGTGGTCGTCCACGGCAAATGGGAAGGGCACAAACAGCGCGGCCGCGCCAACGGCAGCGATTTCGGTCACGGTGGATGCGCCGCTTCTTGCAATCACGATGTCAGCGTTAGCGTAGGCTGTAGCTGTGTCGTCGATAAACGCGGTACAGCTAGCCGCCACGTTGGCCTTGAGGTAATTCGCTTGCAACTCGTCTAATTGCGCCAATCCGCTTTGGTGTATCACGTGCGGACGCTGTGCGAGTGGAATGAGCGCCAGCGCTTTGGGTACAAGATCGTTTAATCCGCGTGCTCCCAAGCTGCCGCCTACCACCAAAAGCTCCAGCAAGCCTGAGCGATTAGCAAAGCGATCTGTCGGTGAGGCCATACTGGTAAAGGCTTCGCGAAGTGGATTGCCGATAAACGTTACCGTACTTGATTCGCGAATGAGCACATGCGGGAAAGCTGTGAACACACGGGTTGCCACGCGTGCCAGCACTTTGTTGGCGAGACCTGCGACTGAATTTTGCTCGTGTAGTACCAGCGGAATTTTGAGCAACCACGCCATGAGACCAGCAGGAAAGCTGATGTAGCCGCCCATGCCAATCACCACATCAGGACGAACACGTCTCAGTACCTCACGGCTTTGCCACAGCGCCCGTGTCAGCTTGATCGGCAAGAGCAACTTGGCCATCAAACCTTTGCCGCGCAGACCACCAAACTCAATTGACTCAAACGGAATGACGTAGCCCTTACTTGCTTGTGCCGGCACGATGCGTGACTCCATGCTCGGCGCACCAGATGTGCCCTTGCTTCCCAGCCACACCACGCGCCAGCCCTTACCCATCAAAGCCTGCGACACGGCAAGTCCTGGGAAGATGTGTCCGCCTGTGCCGCCTGCCAGCATGAGTGCTGTTTTTTGTTGGGTTGTCATATGGACCTCCCACTCTTCATCTGATGGTTCTCTTTATCTACGCGCAGCACAATAGCAATCGAGATGAGGTTGAGCAAAATGGCCGAACCGCCGTAACTCATCAGCGGCAGCGTCAGCCCCTTGGTAGGCAGTGCGCCGAGGTTCACGCCGACATTGATGAACATTTGAAAACCGATCCAAATCGCCACGCCTTGTGCGACAAGGCCTGCAAACACACGATCCATGGCGATGGCTTGGCGACCAATGAAGACCATTTTTTTAATCATCCAAAAGAAGAGTGCGAGTACTGTGAGCACACCGATGAGGCCAAACTCTTCACCAATGACAGCCAGCATAAAGTCGGTGTGTGCCTCGGGTAGCCAATGCATTTTTTCAACACTGCCGCCTAGTCCAACCCCAAAAATTTCACCACGTCCTAGTGCAATGAGCGAGTGCGAGAGCTGATAGCCTTTGCCCAGTGCGTGCACTTCGGTCCATGGATCGAGGTAAGCAAAAATGCGCTCACGCCGCCAAGGTGAAAAGCCCACCATGCAGGCAAAAGCGATGACCAAAATAAAGGCAATCAAAAAGAACATGCGGGCGTTGACACCGCCCAAAAACAAGATGCCCATGGCGATGACAGCAATCACCATAAACGCACCCATATCAGGCTCGGCAAGTAGCAGCACGCCTGTGAGCGCCACGGCAGAAGCCATAGGCCATACGGCTTTGATGAAGTTTTCGCGCAACGCCATCTTGCGAACCATGTAATTAGAGGCGTAGAGCAGCACCGCAAATTTGGCAAATTCGGAAGGCTGAAAATTCATAAAACCAAGACCAATCCAGCGCCGTGCGCCGTTGACACCTTTGCCTATGTATGGAATTAAAACCAAAATGAGCATGACCAGTGCGGTGATAAAAATGGCGGGTGCAGCGCGTTCCCAGACGGCCATCGGTACTCGGTAAGCAAGAGCCGCGGCGACGAGGGCAATGCTGAGTGACAGTACATGGCGACTTAAAAAATGCAGCTGTGTGTACTTGGCGAATTTTGGGTTGTCTGGCATCCCAATCGTGGTGGAGTACACCATCACGAGCCCCCACAAAAGCAGTGTGCCCATGAGCCATAGCACGGTGGTATCCAAACCCTCGGTTTGAATGGTTGTGTTTGGCATGGTGCGGCTCATAGTGCCTGCACACTTTCCACAAACACCAGGGCGCGGTGTTTGTAATCTCTAAACATATCGAGTGACGCGCAAGCAGGCGAGAGCAGCACGATATCTCCGCTTTGGGCGATGGCCGCGCACTGCACCACGGCGCTGGGTAAGTTTTCGGCATGGTGCAAAGCCACGTCTGCTATGGCTTCCAGAGCTATTTCTATTTGCGCTGCATCTTTTCCAATAAGGACAGCACTGCGTACAAACTGCTCTACAGGCGCAGCCAGCGGCGAGAAGTCTTGTCCTTTGCCATCACCACCCAAAATAACGATGATTTTTTTACCATTTTTGTCGCTACCCAAGCTATTGAGTGCCGCTACGGTCGCGCCTACATTCGTGCCTTTGCTGTCGTCGATGTACTCGACTTCGTTGTGGATGGCGACGGATTCCATGCGGTGCGGCTCCCCACGGTACTCACGCAGGCCATACAGCATAGGGGCTAGCGGGCAACCTGCCTTGGCCGCTAGGGCTAAGGCTGCTAGCGCATTCGTGCTGTTGTGCAGGCCACGAATCCGCAGCGCACCCGTTGGCATCAATCGTTGAATGACAAACGGAACAGGCGGCGCAATCATGCCTTTTTTGATGCGAGGCGCTGGTTCATCGGATTCGGGGACAGCGCGTACCAGCCAATTCATGCCGCCCACCAGCTCGATGCCGTACTCATCCACGCGCGCAGGCAAACCGCTTGTCACAAAGATTTGCGTCTCTCGTTTATTTTTCCCGTAGACGTTTTCTTTGGCGCTAGCGTAGGCTTCTATGCTGCCATGCCAATCCAAATGATCTTGCGTCACGTTGAGTACCGTCGCTGCCGTAGGTTCAAAATCATCTACGCCATCTAACTGGAAACTGGATAGCTCAAGCACCCACACCTCGGGTAAATCTTCTAAGCGTTCAGTCAATGTGTCCAAAAGTGCAGGGCCGATATTGCCCGCCACAGCCACGGCTTTGCCAGCGCGTTCTACCAATTGACCTGCAAGCGATGTCACCGTTGTCTTGCCATTGGTGCCCGTGATACCCAGCACTTTGGGCGCGTAGCCTTGCGTCGTTTTGAGCGCGCGTAGCGCATGGTTGAAGAGTGTCAATTCGTTGCCAAGCCATAGCCCGCTTCCCTTGGTGGCCTGCATCACGCTTGCTGTCGTATCGGGACTGAGCCCTGGGCTTTTGAAGACAGCACGAATGTCGGTGCCTTCAATTAAATCAGCGGTGAAGGCTTGTGATTTGAAATCGATGTTTGTGCCGTTTGCTTTTAAATCGTTCAATGTCGTGAGTTCAGGCGGTGCAGCGCGTGTATCCACCACCGTCACTTTGGCTCCCAAACGCACGCACCAACGCGCCATCGACAGACCGGAGATGCCCAGTCCGAGGATGAGGATGTGTTGGTTTTGTAGCGTTTGGTGCATAGGCTTACCGAAGCTTCAATGTGGATAAGCCCACCAAGCAGAGCAGCATGGTGATGATCCAAAAACGAACCACGACTTGGGTTTCTACCCAACCGCTTTTTTCAAAATGATGGTGCAGCGGTGCCATTTTGAGGATGCGTCTGCCCGTGCCAAATTTGCGTTTCGTATATTTGAAGTAGCTGACTTGCAACATGACCGAGAGTGCTTCAACGACAAAGATACCGCCCATGATGGCCAGCACAATTTCTTGTCTGACGATGATGGCAATCGTGCCCAGTGCCGCGCCAAGTGCCAGCGCGCCGACGTCGCCCATAAACACCTGCGCAGGATGTGTGTTGAACCATAAAAATGCCAAACCCGCACCAGCCATAGCCGAGCAGAAGATCAGCAATTCTCCCGAGCCTGGGATGTGCGGTAAAAATAAATACTTGGAATAAACCACGCTGCCTGTTACGTAGGCGAACACACCCAGCGCCGAACCGACCATCACCACAGGCATGATGGCGAGTCCATCCAGTCCATCGGTAAGATTGACGGCATTGCTCGATCCCACAATCACAACGTAGGTGAGCACGACAAAGCCGAGGATGCCCAGTGGGTAGCTAATCTCTTTGAAGAAAGGAACGAGCAGTCCCGCCTTGGGCGGTAGGTTCACATCAAAACCAGAAGTGACCCATTGGAAAAAGAGCTCGACCACGCGGCTATTGGTGTTTTCTGAAATACTAAACACCAAATACAGCGCGGCTAAAAGTCCAAGAACAGATTGCCAAAAATATTTATCACGTGAGCGCATACCTTCAGGGTCTTTGCCAACGACCTTCTTCCAGTCGTCTGCCCAGCCAATGGCACCAAAGCCCAGCGTGACAACTAAGACGATCCACACAAACCGATTACTCCAATCCGCCCACAGCAAAGTCGAGACGGCGATGCACATCAAGATGAGTACGCCGCCCATCGTGGGCGTACCGCTTTTGATTAAATGCGATTCCATACCGTAGCTGCGCACGGGTTGCCCGACTTTGAGTGCGGTGAGCATCCGAATGACTGAGGGGCCAATCGCGAGACCCAGCACCAAGGCCGTCATCGCGGCCATGACAGCGCGGAACGTGAGATAGTCCACCACCCTCAAAAACTTGAGGTCGGGGTAAATGCTTTGCAGCCAATGGGCAAGGCTAAGCAGCATGGGTTGTCTCCTGATATTTTTGTTCTAAATGCCGCACCACGCGCTCCATCTTCATAAAGCGCGAGCCTTTGACAAGAATCGAAGAGGGGCATTTTTGACTTTGTTCTCCCCTATGCAATAGGGGGGATGTCAGCGAAGCTGACAGGGGGGTGGTTTTGGGCTCGATGACAACCCCTTTGTCAGCTCGCGCTGACATTTCCCCTATTGCCATAGGGGCAAACGAAGTCATAGCGGCGAGTAGCGACTCCATATCCAAGAAGTGCGTTCCACCTGCATGACGGCAAAGCTCCCCAATCGTCCAAAATTGATCCACGCCGCGTGCCTTGGCATAGGCCCCCACTTCCGCATGAAACGTAGCTCCTTGGTCGCCCACTTCGCCCATGTCACCCAATATAAGCAGACGCGGTGCTGGCAAATCCATCAGCATGTCGATGGCGGCAATGACGGAATCTGGGTTGGCGTTGTAGGTGTCATCGACCAAGGTCGTGACGGTGTTTCCTGTGCCCAGTTGTACCGTGCGTGAGCGTCCCGCTACAGCCGAAAAGCTCTGCAAGCCTTGCTGGATATGGGCTAGTGGCACACCTGCTGCTAGCGCGCAAGCGACAGCGGCTAAAGAATTCTTGACGTTGTGCTTGCCTGCCATGTGCAGCGCATATTGAATTTCGCCTTGCGGTGTGGAGGCGGTTACTTGCCATGCACCGTTGTTCCAAGCAAAGCGAGCGGTGATGTCAGCATCCGCAAATCCGAACGTGATCACTTTGCGCCGGGCCGCCAGCTCTCGCCACACAAATGCGTACTCATCATCTGCTGAAAACACAGCCACGCCACCCGCAGGCAAGCTCTCAATCACCGCGCCGTTTTCGCGTGCCACCGCTTCCACCGTCCCCATAAATTCTTGGTGCTCGCGCTGGGCGTTATTGACCACGGCAACGGTGGGTGCGGTCATGGCAGCCAACTCAGCAATTTCGCCGATGTGGTTCATGCCGAGTTCGACCACGGCGCATTGGTGCGACGCACGTAGACGAAGCAGGGTGAGGGGCACGCCAATATCGTTATTGAAATTGCCTGCGGTGGCAAGTGATTGCTCCCCATGCCAAGCCTTGAGGATGCTGGCAATCATTTGCGTGAGCGTCGTCTTGCCGTTGCTGCCTGTGACGGCAATGACGGGGATGTTTTGCATCAAAGCAAGATGTGCGCGCCAGTTTTTAGCGAGTAAACCGAGTGCGATTTTCGAGTCTGTCACTTCAAGTCCAGATAGCTCGTTAGCCGCTAGGCCATGTTGGGCAAGGGCTAGCGTAGCACCGCTGGCCTGGGATTTGGCTAAAAAATCATGCGCATCAAAACGCTCACCCTTCAGGGCAACGAATAAATCACCTGCTTGCAATGTGCGTGTGTCAGTATGGACACGGTTAAACGTAGTCGATGAATCTCCAACGAGCTTGGAGCCTGGGAGCAATTGATGGGCAAGTGCAAGCGTCATCATGACCTGGCACTCCACGTCGCAAGTGCCGCTCTAGCATGTGCCTGATCGCTAAACGTTGTTTTGACACCCGCGATCTCTTGGTAGTTTTCGTGCCCTTTACCCGCAATCACGATCACATCACTTGCCTGCGCTTGCGCAATGGTCTCGTTAATGGCTAGGGCACGATCAACTTGCACTTGTACGCTGCTGTCTTCGCCCTCACCACCACCTATGCCCAGCAAAATTTGCGACACGATGGTGCTGGGATGCTCATCTCTTGGGTTGTCACTGGTGATGACCACGTTGTCCGCAAAGCGCTTGGCAGTTGCGCCCATCATGGGGCGCTTGGTGGCATCGCGATTACCGCCGCAACCAAATACGCACCACAGCATGCCGCCGCGTGCATCGCTCATCTCACGCAGTGCTAGCAGTACTTTTTCTAGCGCATCGGGCGTATGTGCGTAGTCTATGAGGGTGAGTGGTTCTGCTACTTTGGAGACGACCTCCAGCCGTCCAGGCACAGGCGTTATCGCCTCGCAAGCTTTGATGCATAAGGCGAGTGGAACACCTAGGCTGCGCATACTGGCAATCACACCTAGTAAGTTGCTGATGTTGTAGCGACCCACTACGCTGGTTTGTAAATGCGCAGTTTCGGCGCCCTCCACCACGTCAAACGCCAAACCTTGTGTCGTCATGATGATGTTGTGCGCTTTGAGTCTCGCTGCGTGCTTCATCCCAAATGTCCAAATCTCGATTGACTTGCCCGTGGCTCGCTCTCGAAGCTGATCAACAATCGTGAGCCCTTGCGCATCGTCGATATTGATAACGGCTGCTTTTAAGTGCGGCCAATCAAACAGTGCCGCTTTGGCTTGCCAATAGGTCTCCATCGTGCCGTGATAGTCGAGATGGTCTTGCGTGAAGTTGGTGAATACGGCAGTGTGAATCCGTGTGCCGTTTAGGCGACCTTCGGCAATTCCGATAGACGATGCCTCTAACGCTACCACCTTGCAACCCTCATCCATAAATACTTTTAACCGCTCTTGCAAGAGAACAGGATCGGGTGTGGTGAGTCCATTGTTTTCAATGTGGCCGATCATGCCTGTGCCCAAAGTGCCCACCACCGAGCAGGTTTGCGTATAAGGTGCGGGCAGTGCTGCCAAAGCTTCTGCCAACCACCAACTACTTGATGTTTTGCCGTTTGTGCCTGTGATGGCGACGATGCTCAGTTGCTCGCTGGGCTTGCCATAAAACTCGGAGGCGATGTCGCCCGATGCAGCTTTTAATCCTGCATACGCTCTCGCGCTTGCCATATCCAGTAAGGCTTGCTGAGCATTCTCGGCTTCCATCAGCGCGGCAACTGCGCCGCTTTTGAGTGCCGCTGGAATGAATGCCCTGCCATCGACGGCGGCACCTGGCCATGCAATGAAGGCGGTTTTTTCGTGATGACTGGGCAAAACTTTTCGGCTGTCAGTCACTAGCTGCGTTGCGCCACTCGCACGCAACCAAGCCACAGCAGAGGGGACATCGCGCAGAACGCTCATGTGCTTTCCTCCACAGTTGTCACGGCAATTTGTGGCTTGACCGCACGGTCGGGTTGCACGCCAAGTACGCGCAGTGTCTGTCCCACCGTTTGCGAAAAGATAGGCGCAGCCACCTCGCCGCCAAAGTATTTGCCTGCACTGGGCTCGTCAATCGATACGGCCACCACAATGCGCGGTGCATCAATTGGAGACATACCGACAAAGGTGCTTCGATATTTTTTAGCCGCGTAACCGCGCCCCTCTTGCTTGTGCGAGGTACCTGTTTTCCCGCCCACGGTATAGCCTTCTAGCTGCGCCTTGGGGGCTGTACCTTCAGGGCCTGCGGCAAGATTGAGCATGTGACGCACGGCACGTGCATTGACGGCACTCATCACGCGCTGACGTGCCGCTGGCGTACTGGATTGAATGATTCTGGGTGTGAGCAATTCGCCGTCATTGGCTAGTACGCTATATGCCTGCGCCAATTGAAAAAGGCTCGTGGAGAGACCGTAGCCATAGCTCATGGTGGCTTGCTCTACGGGTCGCCATGACTTATAAGCACGCAGTTTCCCGCTGACTACACCAGGGTAGGGCAGTACAGGTTTTTGACCAAACCCCAGCGCACTATAAAACTCCCACATGTCTTTGTAGGGAATCTGCTGGGCAATCTTGACTGTGCCCACATTGCTGGATTTTTCAATAATTTGATCAACACTTAACACACCGTGCGCGTGCGAGTCGGTAATTTTGGCACCTGTGACCATGATGTAGCCTGGCGCCGTTTGAAACGTCGTGCGCGGCGTCACGAACCCCTTTTCTAACGCCAGCGAAATCGTGAGGGGCTTCATCACTGAGCCCGGCTCAAAACTATCAGCGAGTGCACGGTTACGTATGACGCCGTTTTTGCTGCCGGTTGCGTCGTAGTTCGCCATGGCAAGCACTTCATTGGTTTGCACATCCAAAATCACCACCGAGCCGCCTTTGGCACGTTGCTCCGTCACCGCTTCTTTTAGTTTTTGATAAGCGAAGAATTGGATCTTGCTATCAATAGTGAGGCGCACGTCGTGTCCATCCACAGGTGCAACGCGGTCGCCAACGTCTTCCACCACGCGCCCCATGCGGTCTTTAATCACGCGGCGCGAACCGTTTTGCCCTGACAGCTCTTGATTGAAGGCGAGCTCAATGCCTTCAATGCCCTTGCCATCATTGTTGAGCATGCCTGTAATTTGCGCGGCGGCTTCGCCCTCGGGGTATTGACGACGGGCTTCCATGCGGGTGTAGAGACCCTCAATTTTTAAGGCTTGCACATCTGCATTTAAGCTGCCATCCAATTGGCGACGCAACCAGACAAAGGTGCGGTCTTCTTGAGCTAATTTTTGCTGCAACTCGGGTACACGCATGCCAAGCAACTTGGCAAGCTCAGGCAACTTGTCAGGATTGTTTTGCAAGCTGACGTTGATGTCTTCGGGAATCGCCCATACGCTGAGCGCTGGCACGTTAGAGGCCATGATTTGACCGCTCCGATCTAAGAGGCGGCCGCGATTGGCGGGTGTCTCTAAAGTGCGAGCAAATCGGATTTCGCCTTGCCGCTGATAAAAACTTTGATGAATCACTTGCACATAAGCAGCGCGTGCACCAAGCCCCGCAAAGGCTACACCAAAAACCACCAAAACCAGCTTGCTACGCCACAACGGCGTTTTGCTGGCGAGCAAAGGACTCGACGCAAAGCTAACCGCTTGCGAAGAACGCTGAGAGGGGCGCTGGGTGTTGGTGGGATTGGCGAACTTGGGTTTCATGGCAGGCGGTATCAAGGCTTTGTGAGATACACCGTGACAGAGGGGTCCACTGTTTTCATGCCCAGGTTTTGCGCGGCCATACGCTCTACGCGCGCTGGGCTTGCCAGCTGGCGTTTTTCGGCTAGCGCACTGGCGTTATTGCTGGCCAGTTGTTTGCCCGTGTTTTCAGATTTTTCAAGTGCAATAAACAGACTGCGCGAGGTGTATTGCCAGCGAACCAAGAGTAGCGCTGTGCCAAGCACCATCACAATCAGCCACAAATTGATGAGCAAACCATAGCGCAGCGGTGTGCTGAGTCTGAAGTTGAGGTTCATATTCATGATGGACGCTCCTCATTAAAAGCTGTACGTTCTGCCACGCGCAGTACGGCACTGCGGCTACGTGGATTTGCCTTAATCTCTTGCGCGCTGGGTTTGATGCGTCCGAGGTCTTTGAGCTTGAGCGTGGACTCGGTTGATCGCATCAGGCTTTGCGGCGAGCGCGGGTCGAACACCTCTTTGCTGTGCGCGGCAATGAATTGCTTGACGCGGCGATCTTCTAGCGAATGAAAGCTAATCACAGCAAGCCGTCCTTGGCGACATAAGAGGTCGGGGGCAGCTTCGAGCGCTCGCTCAAGCTCGCCAAGCTCATCGTTGATGAAAATCCTAAAAGCTTGAAAGGTTCGGGTCGCGGGATGCTGTCCAGCCTCGCGGCCATGGACCGCACTAGCCACGATCTTGGCAAGATCGGTGGTTCGCTCGATGGGGATTTTTTTTTCGCGGCTAGCAACAATCGCCGCTGCAATAAGCCGAGCATGCCGTTCTTCGCCGTAATCATGAATCACCTTTGCTATCTGTGCTGTGGTTGCTGTGAGCAGCCATTCCGCGACAGGCTGCCCATGGCTGGGATCCATGCGCATATCGAGCGGGCCATCCCGCATAAAACTGAAGCCCCGTGCTGCGTCGTCCACTTGTGGCGAACTGATACCCAGATCCATCAAGATGCCCGTGATCGAACCAGGCCGAATATCGGCTTGGTGTGCCATCGCGCTGAAAGCTGTATGGCGTATGGAGAAGCGGGGATCGGATGCGACCAAGGTTTGTGCGTTCGCAACCGCCTCGTGGTCGCGGTCGAAGGCGATCAAACGGCCTGTGGGTGAGAGGCGGGAAAGTAAGAGGCGAGAGTGCCCACCTCGCCCATACGTCGCATCGATGTACGTCCCGTTTGGGTCGGTAACAGCGGCGTCGATGGAGTCGGTGAGGAGAACAGTGGTGTGTGTCCATTGCGTGTCCACCATGTCGTCCTAAAAGCTGAACCCCTTGACTTCGGGAGGCTGCGCTTTTTGTAGCGTCTCAGCTTCGTGCGCCGCGAGGCGTGCGCTATCCCAAAGTTCGAAATAAGTTTCCATGCCCACCAGCGTGGCGTCTTTGCTGATGCCCATGGCAATGCGCAGTTCACTGGGTAACAAGAGGCGGCCCGTGCCGTCCATTTCCACCTCGGTCGCGCTGCCCAAATAAAAACGCTTCCATGCCAGTGCTTCGTTCGACCATGTCGCAATGCGGGCACTCACGGTTTGCCACTCTGGACTTGGGAATATCATCAAGCAACCGTCCTGGTGCTTGGTTACAGTGAGGAGTCCCTTGCAGGCGACGGCCAGCGCATCTCGGTGCTTGGTAGGCATCGAGAAACGACCCTTGGGGTCTAGCGTGAGCTGGGTTGCACCGTTGAACATGATTTACCACTTTTAAGGTTAAAAATACCGCGAAATCCCACTTTATCATGAAATTGTGATTTTTCAAACAGTTTTCTAATAAAAGGCTAATCAAATCAAAGGCTTACGGCTCATTTCTCATATTTAAAAAGGTAAAAATTTCATTTAAATTGACAGTTTAGAGCGCGATCTAAACGTGAAACATGAGTCAAAATAAATCATCAATGAAGGAGTAGAAAAATGACAACACAAGTCGTCCCTGAGCTAAATCTCAAGCTCGACCTCAGCTTTGAGCGCATCGTCGATGCACCAAAAGAGGCTATTTGGCGCTGCTGGACAGAACCAAAGCTCTTGCTACCGTGGTTTTGTCCATTGCCATGGAAAACCATCGCTTGTGAAATCGATTTACGCCCTGGCGGCATTTTTAGCTCCACCATGCAGTCACCAGAGGGTGTGACGATGCCCACGGGCACGGGCTGTATTTTGGAAGTCGTTCCCAATCAGCGCTTCACTTGGACGAGTGCACTGTTGCCAGGCTATCGCCCCTCGCTCACGCTTGAGAAATGCGGCGGGACGGATGGCGGTTTTATGTTTACGGCAACGATTGCATTGGAAGATTGCAAAACCGAAAACGGCATGGGAACAAGGTACACAGCGACGGTGTTTCACGCAGACGAAGCGGGTTGCAAGCAGCACGCCGGTATGGGCTTTGAAGCGGGTTGGGGCGCAGCGCTCGATCAAATGGTGGCGATGATTAAAAAGGGAATCTAAAAATGACAACAACATTACTCGTTAAAAAAGATGATCTGAAAACGACTCAGATTTTTGAGGCGGTAAGCGTGCCACTCGCCCCTGACCAAGTCCGCGTTCGCGTGGATCGCTTCGCGCTTACCAGCAACAACATCACCTACGCCGCGTTTGGCGATGCGATGAATTACTGGGGCTTCTTCCCGAGCCATGTGGATGGCTTTGGCATCATCCCCGTTTGGGGATTCGGCACAGTGGTTGAATCGACACACGCAGATGTCGTCGTTGGTGAGCGCTTTTATGGTTATTACCCAATGGCGAGTGACGTTGTGCTGTCGCCTGATAGGCCACGCCCAATGGGCTTTGCAGATGGTGCAGGCCACCGAGCCAATCTCCATGCGGTCTACAACCAATACGTTAATTGCGCAACTGATCCGTTTTATGACAAAGGGAATGCCGCGACGGAAGACATCCAAGCGCTGCTGAGGCCACTGTTTATCACCTCGTGGTTGATTGACGACTTTTTTGCTGATAACGGGTTCTTTGGTGCTAGTGCCGCATTGCTGTCTAGCGCATCCAGCAAGACGGCTTACGGGACTGCGCATGAGATAAAAAACAATAGCGGCATCAAAGTCATTGGTCTTACCTCAACCGCAAACAAAGCGTTTTGTGAAAGCCTTGGCTGCTACGACCAAATCATCACGTATGACGAGTTATCAACACTTGATCCCTCCACAAGCCTTGTCTATATTGACTTTGCAGGCAACGCAGCCCTCAGGCGCTCTATCCATGCGGGATTCCCTCATCTCAAATACAGCTGCTCCATTGGCGGTACGCACGTCACAGATCTTGGATCAGCCAAAGACCTAGCCGGCGTGAAACCAGTGCTTTTCTTTGCGCCTGCTCAAGTCAAAAAACGCAGCAGCGAATGGGGTGGCGCGGAGTTTGCCGCACGTATGGTGCGTGCATGGGTGGGATTTAGCTTAAAAGTGACCCAGTCGAATCCCCCTTGGCTGCAAAGCCACTACCAGCAAGGGCTGCAGGCCACATCTCGGGTGTATGCCGAAGTGCTGGCGGGCAGGGGTGATCCACGCATCGGGCAGATGCTGTCTTTTCATGAGGTGACCGTATGACGAATCTTT
>JANPAS010000176.1:0-13987 GCA_031430035.1 Comamonadaceae bacterium
CTTCACCACTTTAGTCACGCGGTTAATCGCGATCATCTTTTCGCGCATGCCATCATCGCGAGCTGGATCTGCTGGTTTTGCTTGAATTTTTGCCATTTTGATAATTCCTTGTATGCAGTCAGCTGCTTAGAACTGGAGACCAGCAGCACGCGCCGCTTCGGCCAAAGCCTTGACGCGACCGTGATACGCAAAACCTGCGCGATCAAAAGCCACACGCTCAACGCCAGCAGCTTTAGCTTTTTCTGCAATACGCGTTCCAATTGCTGTTGCAGCAGCAGTAGTAGCACCCTTGCCTGAGCCGCCCAGCGATGTGCGAATAGATGCTTCCACAGTAGAAGCAGAAGCCAATACGCTCGCTCCATCCACAGACACCAAGGTTGCGTAAATGTGTGTGTTGGTACGATTTACCGACAAGCGAACGACTTCTTGTTTTGCGATACGAATACGGGTCTGACGAGCACGACGCAAACGCTGTTCTTTTTTGGTCAACATCATAGCAATCCTTATTTCTTCTTAGTCTCTTTGATCGTGATGCGCTCATCGACGTAACGAATACCCTTGCCTTTGTAAGGCTCAGGTGGACGTACCGCACGAATTTCAGCAGCAATTTGACCGACACGTTGACGATCAGCGCCAGAAATCAAAATCTCTGTAGGTGTTGGCGTTGCAACTTTGATACCAACAGGCATATCGAAATTCACTGGATGCGAATAACCAACAGTTAAGTTAAGCTTGTTGCCAGTCGCTTGAGCTTTGTAACCCACGCCAACCAAACTCAATTTTTTCTCAAACCCTTTGCTGACACCAATCACCATGTTGTTAACCAACTGGCGTAGCGTGCCGCTCATTGCATTAGCCTCGCGAGAGTCATTCACAGGTAAAAAACTAACTTTCCCCGCTTCATTTTGAATGCTGACTGACGCGTGCTGAGCCAAACTCAGCGTACCACCAGCGCCCTTGATGCTGATGATGTTTTCTTTGATACCAAACTCTACACCTGCAGGAATGGTTACGGGCATTTTGCCTATACGGGACATTTTTTCTGCCTCTCTTTAAGCGACGTAGCAAAGAACTTCGCCACCAACACCGTTAGCGCGAGCCTTGCGATCGGTCATGACGCCTTTAGGTGTCGTGACAATTGCCACACCCAGACCGTTCATTACCTGCGGAATTGCATCTGAGCCTTTATAAACACGCAAACCAGGACGGCTTACGCGCTCAATGCGCTCAATCACAGGACGACCTGCGTAATATTTCAAAGCGATCTGAAGTTCGGACTTGCCACCCTCAGTTTTAACTTTAAAACCATCAATATAACCTTCGTCAGCCAACACTTGAGTGATAGCAATCTTCACTTTAGAAGAAGGCACAGTCACCACAGGCTTCGCAACCGCTTGCGCGTTACGAATGCGTGTCAACAAATCGGCAATAGGATCACTCATGCTCATTATTTGTTCTCCTAATTACCAGCTGGCTTTGGTGATGCCAGGAATTTCCCCGACAAAAGCCATTTCACGAATCTTGGCACGAGCCAAGCCGAATTGACGGAAAGTACCACGCGGACGACCAGTCAATTCGCAGCGATTACGCTGGCGAGTTGGGTTCGCATTACGAGGCATTTTCTGCAAAGCCATACGCGCCGCAGCGCGCTCGTCTTCGCTCTTCTTTGCGTCTTTAGATATTGCCTTGTACTCCGCGTGCTTAGCAGCGAATTTCGCCACCAAGTTATCACGCTTGAGTTCACGCTGGATTAATGCTTGTTTAGCCACATTGCACCTCAGTTTTTAAACGGGAAGCGGAAACCAGTCAAAAGCGCCTTGCACTCTTCGTCTGTTTTTGCTGTAGTGGTGATGCTGATATTGAGACCGCGCAAAGCATCCACTTTGTCGTACTCAATTTCAGGGAAAATGATCTGCTCTTTCACACCGATGTTATAGTTTCCACGGCCATCAAATGCACGGCCAGAGATACCACGGAAGTCACGAACGCGAGGCAGAGCAATCGTCACAAAACGATCCAAAAACTCATACATCTGCACACCGCGCAAGGTGACCATACAACCGATTGGCAAAAGCTCACGGATCTTAAAGCCCGCAATCGCTTTTTTCGCTTTAGTAACAACAGGCTTTTGGCCTGCAATTTTCGTCAAATCAGCAACCGCATTGTCAAGAATCTTTTTGTCAGCAACCGCCTCACCAACACCCATATTGAGTGTGATCTTGGTTAAGCGCGGAACCTGCATAGGCGTCGTGTAACCGAACTTGGCTGTTAATTCAGGCGCCAACTTCTCACGATAAATTTGTTGTAAACGTGCCATTTAATTTAACCTCACGCAGACTTCTTAGCAGGAACGACCGATTTGATCTCTTCCCCGCTAGATTTATAAACACGAACACGCGTGCCGTCAGCCAAAGTCTTGATGCCCACACGATCAGCTTTGCCGCTTGCGGCATTGAAGATGGCAACATTAGACTGATGGATAGGCATTGTTTTATCAACAATGCCACCGGTCACATTTTTCATTGGATTTGGCTTCGTGTGCTTTTTAGCCACGTTCACACCATCAACGACCAGATGACTATCATCAGCACGGGAAATAACGATGCCGCGCTTAGCCTTATCTTTACCTGCAATGACGATAACCTCGTCACCTGTTTTAATCTTATTCATATCTGTGCAGCCTTTTACAAAACTTCAGGCGCCAAAGACACAATCTTCATAAACTTCTCAGTACGCAATTCACGCGTCACTGGTCCGAAAATGCGAGTGCCGATAGGCTCTAATTTTGCATTCAAGAGAACGGCAGCATTGCTATCGAACTTAACCAAGGAGCCATCCGAACGACGGATACCTTTGGCAGTACGAACCACCACAGCGCTATAGATCTCGCCTTTTTTGACGCGACCGCGCGGTGCAGCTTCTTTAATGCTGACCTTGATGACATCGCCTACGCTAGCGTAGCGACGCTTGGAGCCGCCGAGCACCTTAATGCAAAGCACAGATTTAGCACCTGTGTTATCGGCAACCTCTAATCGAGATTCTGTTTGGATCATGTTATCTATTTTCCCAACTTGTACTGGACACCCAGTTAGTCTTGGTCCCGTCGTTGAAGCTACCGTTAAGGCAACCTCTCCGCTTGAGCTGATTTCGCAGTTATTGAAAATCTTTAACCGCGAAGCCTTTGATTATAGCGCGACTTTTGTTCTTGCGTCAACTAATCTATCAAAATATTTTGAGATTCTTGCAAACTAGTCAAATCAAGCACACTGCACGACGCAATTTCAGCGTTGATCCGCTTCACCATTCCTGATAAAACTTTGCCAGGCCCACATTCGACGATCACTTGAACCCCACTAGCGCACATCGCTTGCACAGACTCCACCCAGCGCACAGCACCAAAGGCTTGACGATAAAGTGCGTCTTTGATTCGCAGCGCGTCGGATTCCACCATCACATCGACGTTGTTCAGCAATTCAATCTTTGGCGACTGCAGATTTACGCTCAGCAGCGCCTCTTTCAACTTCTCAGCCGCAGGGCGCATCAAACTTGAATGGAATGGTGCAGACACTGGCAACAGCAGTGCACGCTTTGCTCCAGCCGCCTTCAATGCCTCGCAAGCCTTATCCACTGCAACTTTGCTACCTGAGATCACCGTTTGCATGGGATCGTTGAAGTTGGCCACCTCCACTGTCTCCGCGCTGCCCGCGCCAAAGCTGCGCGCGGTCTCTTTGCAAATCTCGTTTACACGATCTGCCGCCAGACCTAAGATGGCCGCCATCGCGCCCACACCAACAGGCACTGCCTCTTGCATTGCTGCAGCTCGCAAACGTACCAGCGGGGCGGCTTGCGCCAAAGTGAGTGCTCCCGCCGCCACCAGCGCCGAATACTCACCCAGGGAATGCCCAGCAACGATTGAAGGCACCGCGCCGCCCTCATGCAACCAAGCACGATAAGCCGCCACGCCCGCCACCAGCATCACTGGCTGCGTATTGGTTGTTAGCGCCAACTCTTCTTTGGAGCCCTCTCGGATCAACTTACCTACATCTTGCGATAGCGCATCAGATGCCTCCTTGAGTACCTCAACAACGGCAGAATGATCACCCCAAGCATCTAGCATTCCAACGGATTGCGAGCCTTGGCCCGGAAATACAAAAGCAAATTTTTTCATCATTAAAATTTTTAATTTTTAGTATTGAACGAGCACTGCGCCCCATGTAAAACCACCGCCCACACCCTCTAGCATGAGCGTGTCGCCGCGCTTAACTTTGCCACTACGCACAGCGTGATCAAGCGCTAATGGAATCGATGCTGCCGAGGTATTACCATGCTGGTCAACCGTCACAATGAGTTTTTCGAGGGGCATCTTAAGTTTTTTAGCCGTGCTTTGCATGATGCGGATATTGGCTTGATGTGGGATCAACCAATCAATGTCGGCATCCGTTTTACCTGCCTTGGCTAATGCGGCTCTCGCCGCCGACTCCAGCACGCCCACAGCCAGCTTGAACACGGCAGGGCCGTCCATTTTGAGTGTCGGATCACCTAAAACTAAGCCACCTGATACCGTACCAGGCACACACAGAATATCTTTGTACCGCCCATCGGCATGCAGATCACTTGCTAAGATGCCAAGCGTATCGGACGCCTCCAAAATCACAGCGCCTGCGCCATCACCAAACAGCACGCATGTCGTGCGATCTTTAAAGTCTAGGATGCGTGAAAACACTTCGGCGCCAACCACCAGAGCACGCTTGGCTGTTCCTGTTTTGATTAGCGCATCAGCTACGGTGAGCGCGTAGACAAAGCCACTGCAAACAGCCTGCACATCAAACGCTGGGCAGCCATTGGTAATACCCAATTTGTTTTGCAAAATCGTTGCGACAGAGGGGAAAATCATATCGGGCGTTGATGTGGCGACGATGATTAAATCAATATCAGCAGGCTGCAAGGCAGCGCTAGATAAGGCTTGCAAGGCTGCCTCATAGGCAAGATCGCTACAAGTTACATCGGGTGCAGCGAAATGACGTGCGTGAATGCCCGTGCGCTCCACAATCCATTCATCAGAGGTTTCTACGCCTTGGGTGGCTAGCTCGGCGGCCAAGTCTGCATTGGTCAATCGACGCGGCGGCAGGTAGCTACCCGTGGACACGATACGCGAATACTTCATTGCGAACTTCCCATTCAAATATGTTTATGTTTGTTGAATTTTGGCGATATTCGCCTGCACATTCTCAAGCAAACCTTTACGCGCTGCATCATAGGCTCTCTCCAAGGCAAAGCCATAGCCAGACTGATCTGCCGAGCCATGACTCTTAAAAACAAGACCCCGCAAACCTAAGAGCGCGGCACCGTTATAACGACGATGGTCAACGCGATTTTTAAATGCTTTCAGTACAGGATATGCAAAAACGGCAGCGATTTTTGTGAGTAAATTTTGAGAGAAGCCTTGCTTTAAAAAATCACCGACCATCGTGGCCAAGCCTTCGCTTGTTTTGAGCGCCACGTTGCCGACAAAGCCATCGCAAACCACGATATCTGTCGTGCCTTTAAAAATATCATTGCCCTCGACATTCCCAAAGAAGTGAATGTCACCGCGATCATGCGCCGCGCGCAGCAACTCGCCCGCCGCCTTGATCGTCTCGTTACCTTTAATCACTTCTTCGCCAATGTTCAACAAGCCCACGCTGGGCTGGGCTTTACCCTTTAGCACCGCATCCAACGCTACGCCTAAGAATGCGAATTGCAGCAAATGTTCAGGGGTGCTGTCCACATTTGCGCCCAAATCCAACATGGTTGTGCTGCCGCCCAACTGATTGGGCAGTTGAGCTGCAATAGCTGGTCTTTCAATACCATCTAGCGTTTTTAAAACATAGCGAGAAATCGCCATCAACGCACCCGTATTACCAGCAGATACTGCCGCTTGCGCCGCACCAGATTTGACTTGTTCCACAGCAATACGCATCGAGGAATCACGCTTTTTACGCATCGCCGTCTCCAACGAGTCGTCCATGGTGATGACATCAGCCGCAATTACCATGCTGGCACGTTCGTGCGCAAATCCCTCTAGCGCCGCCTCTGTCCCCACCAGCACCAAGCGCGCTTTAGGGTGCGATTGTAGAAATGCCATGCAAGCAGGCAACGTCACGCTAACGCCAGCGTCACCACCCATCACATCTACACTAATCGTCGTGAAAGCCATAGGGAGCAGTATAAAAAGAAGATGTAGAAAGCAGAAAACCCAGCCAGAACGTGTCTGAAACTGGGTTTCGTGTATGTAGGGCTAAATTAAGCGTCGTTCTTAGTTTTTACCACTTTGCGGCCACGGTAAAAACCTGTAGGGCTGATGTGATGACGCAAATGCACCTCGCCAGTCGTTGGCTCAATACCTGTGCCTGGAGTATCAAGCGCATTGTGCGCACGGTGCATGCCGCGCTTAGAAGGAGATTTTTTATTTTGTTGAACAGCCATGATAAACTCGAAAAATGAGGAAGATACGTCGATCGTAAGACTATCAATTATAGCCTACTCTAATTACTCTTGTGTTAATTTGTTCCGCGCTGTATCGATACCAAGCTGTTTCAGCTTTCGATATAAATGTGTACGTTCAAGTCCCGTTTTTTCTGCCACACGTGCCACGGATCCATGCTCTACCTCTAAGTGATAGGTAAAATAAGCAACATCAAACTGCTCCTTCGCTTCACGCAAGGGCTGATCTAGTCGTAGCATGAAGTCGGCACTACGCGGCAGCGATGCCACTGCAATAGGAGCAGCTAAATAGCTCTCAGGTGCTAAGGGTGATGCCTGCAGCAATGAAGTAGCAAAAGCTTTAGCCGCACTACCCACCAGCTGAACGCTTTCAGGAATCACATTTTTATTACTCGATTTTTTTAGTCCTGCATCTACAGCTTGCATCAATTTTTGCAAGGTAATCGGCTTTTCTAAGAACGACAAAGCTCCTAGCTTGGTGGCCGCGACAGCCGTCTCAATAGTGGCATGGCCGCTCATCATCACAACAGGCATCGTGAGCTGTCCAGAGCCTGACCATTCTTTAAGTAAGCTGACGCCATCCGTGTCTGGCATCCAGATATCAAGTAACACGAGATCTGGACAAGCCCTCGCTCGCGCCACTCTCGCCTGCTCAGCGTTTTCGGCCAACTCTACGTGATGTCCCTCATCATCCAAAATTTCGAATAACAAGTCACGTATGCCGTGCTCGTCATCTACTACCAATATATGCGCCATAGTTTTTGATTGGCTAAATGCCAACCCTCCTCGTAGTCAACGGAAATGATAAACGCACTCGAGCCCCTCTTCCCTCGCTCTCGCCCTTATTGGACAGCACAATCTCCCCGTGATGCTCCTGCACAATCTTTCGTACGACCGCAAGGCCCAGTCCCGTCCCTTTTGGCTTGGTTGTGTTGTAAGGCTCAAATGCTCGCGCTAATATCTGGTTTGCAAATCCCGCACCGTTATCTTCAATATCGCAGTGCACAGCTTGTAGAACCTCATCTAGACTAAGCCTAATAGTTACTCTTTCAACGCCTTGATTGAACGCGGCATTAGAGCGCGCTGCATCCAATGCATTTTGGAGTAAATTGTGGATGACTTGGCGTAGTTGTTCAGTATCCCCTTGGATCAAAGGGATGGACGGATCGCCTGATACATGCACGATACCTTGCTGCACCTCGTGTTCATATAAGGAAAGCGTATCTTGAATGACTATGAGCAAGGATATCTGCTGTAGCCGTGCAGTAGGAAGTCTTGCGTAATCACGAAATTCATTCACCAAGCGCTTCATTGCTTCAACCTGCTCAACAATCGTCTTCACGGACTTCTCTAGCAGCGCCAGATCAGCGCCTTGTAACTTATCGCCAAGTTTCATTGCAAGACGCTCAGCCGATAGCTGAATCGGTGTCAATGGATTCTTAATTTCATGCGCAACCCGCTGTGCAACTTCGTTCCAAGCCTTAATTCGCTCACTTTTTTGCTCAGCAATACGTGCATCAGATAGCTGTTGCGTCATGCTGGCAAATGAACGTGTCAGGCCAGCCAATTCGTTATCGTCAGGCAAAACAAGTTGCGGGCTGAGGTCGCCCGCGCTAACGCGCTCAACGCCACGAGCCAATACCAGTAAGGGCTTCACAAGTTGATTGCCCAAAATGACGGCTAAGATAAAAGCGCCCAATACAGCCAAGAACAAACTCAGCGTCAGTGTGCCAATGTACATTTTTTGGAGTCCATCTCTCTCTAAAGCACGCTCTTGATATTCGGTATAAGCGCTTTGCACGGCAAGTGCATTGGCCACCAACGTGGCAGGCAGTTTCTCGCTCACAACCAAATACATAGGCTCAACCAACAACCCTACGCCCGGAGTGCTGACAGGGGTAATCACTCGCAAACGCGCCACTTTAGCGTCGCTATCAAGTCCTTCAAACACGCTAACGCTACGCTGCGATTTGAGGCTTCTCATCTGCTGTGCTGTTGGCTTTTCTGGAGCCAATTGAAAACGCGATTCACCACTACTGGCCAACAGCGCTCCCGCATGACTCCATATCTGCGCATCGTCCGCACCCATTTGTTCACGCATGCGATCAAGCTTGACGCCCATAACGGTGTTCGCATCAAGCTCTAGGCTTTGCGCACCTGACCGTGTTTTATTAGATAAATCAGCCGACAACCTGTCCAACGTCGAACGGCCAAGTCCGAGTCCCGCCTCCAAAGCTCCCTCTACCCGCACATCAAACCAAGATGAAATAGAGCGCGAAACAAATTGATAAGAGACGCTATAAATCAACACACCCGGCAGCACGCCAACCAAAGCAAAAATGGCCGCCAACTTGATCAACAATTTACTGCCGAACCGCCCTTCCCGCAAACGCTGCCGCAGACGCCAAGCCATAGCAGCAATGGCCGAGAGTAAGGCCAAAGCCACAACACCGTTGAACAATAACAGATAGCCAATATTTTGATCACTCAGGCTATGATGATCGACTGCACGCACCAATAAATAAATCAACGCCGTAGCCGCTAGCACCGCTAGGCCAACCCCGGCGCGAAAGATACGCCTCGTGGTCGTGGCATGACGCAACAAACCGCTCATTGAGCACTCACCTCAGTTAACTGGAAGCGCTGGCGAGCATTCGCGTTAATAGACCAGTCTCCTTGCCCAAGTAAACCAATTTGCAATGGCTTTGGCAACTGCGAAATATCAAGTCTGTACCGCAATTGCATGGAATAGGCCCCCTCACTAAGCTCGCTACTGGGGGTGACACGCCAGTTATAAATGCGCTGCGCAACGCTCAATGCTTCAGACAGCGTTTCATACGTTTGTGGTAACTGAACACCAAGACCGGTAGCCGCACCGCTCTCTGTCCAGGGCAGTACACGCCAACGTCGCGTAAGAGCTTGATATGAGATACGTGTTTGACGACTTACCGTTACAACTGTTTTGTCTAACCAGTACCAACGATCTCTCGCAACCTCAAGTTCACTCACAAAGGTAAGTGAAACGCCTTTGTACATCGCCTCTTCAATAGTATTGGGCAAGTCAAATTTAATGTCGGCCGATATCATCAAATCTTGATTAAGCCGCACTGCCTTGAAGTTTTGAATTTCCGCACTATTCGTTTGTGCAAATACCGCCCCCGCAAACAAGCCGTAAAGCCAAGTTACGCATAATCCCAGCCAGAGCCGATGCGCTAAACCGCAAAACTTAAGCGGTTGTTTTTTCAAAAAGTACATCGTAAAAGCCATCATGCTGAAAAGAGGGAAGCCATAGACCGTGCGAGTCTAACGCTTTTGCATTGCTCTGGGCTTGCAAGAACTGCTGCTTGACTACCGCACCTTCGACCTCAAACACTGAGCACGTCGCGTAGAGTAATCGCCCATGCACACGCAGAGTGGACCATAACGCTTTTAGCATAACCAACTGCAAGCTGCCCATGGAGGTGGCATCCGACTCACGCCGAAGCCAGCGCACATCAGGATGACGACGCACAATGCCCGATGCCGTGCAAGGCGCATCCAATAAAACGGCATCAAATGGCACACCATCCCACCAACTAGCCACATTCACTGCATCAACAATTTTGACCGTCGCACGCTGCTTCAATCGACTCAAGTTTTCATGAATACGCCTCGCACGCTTAGCATCTACTTCAAGTGCAATCACCTCAAAATGTTTACCCCAATCGTCACCTGATAGCACGGGCATTCCAGCATGAGTCAAGACTTGCAAGAGTCGCTCAATCAGGTGTGTGGTTTTCCCGCCTGGTGCGGCACAGGCGTCTAGCACTCGAATTTTATGTCCTTGTTTGGCACGCGCTACTAACTCAGACAAATACTCATCGCTCAGCAATTGACTCGCTGCGCCCTGCGCTGCCAAGTCTTGAACCGAGAACCACCCTTCTGCGTAATGCGGCAAACTTTGCACGACTGGAGCATCCTCCAAGACAAGCCCGCAGACCATATCCTGCTTGGTCTGCACGAGTGCTGTCGATTCCGCACTCCGCAATGCCACACCTTGCTCCTCAAGCAATGTCGCATAGGTTGCCATGGTCGTCTTTGCCAAATTCACCCGCAAAGTGAGCGGTGGCTTCATTTGATTTGCAGCCAAAATTGCTTGCCATTTATGTGGCTGCTCACGGCGCATCTGATCAATCCACCACTGCGGATGGTTGTAGAGTGCTTCTTCGTTTTGCAGCGCTTGCTGCATCAAGGCTTCGCGTTCACGCAAAAATCGGCGTAGCGTTGCGTTAATGAAACTACTACTCGTGCGTGTTTTAGAGTGCGCCTTTGCCGCATCAACTGCTTGATTCACCAGCGTGAAATCCGTATAGCTCGCACCCGAGTCAGGCTCACTGACTAACAGCGCAAGCGCCGTGCACAGGAGCGCATCTACTGGCGGCATAGGCTCCCGCGGGGCAAGCAATTGGCGTAGCGCGCGCGCCATTCCCCAATTGCGTAGCACGGCAAAACTCAGCGCCTGCACGCCTGCGCGCAAATCGGGCTTGACGACCGAGCCGTCCTGTAGAACATCACTCAGAGAGCGACCCGTCATGACAAAAGCCACGGCTTTCGCTGTGGCTCCTAATTGCAAAGACAAAGCTAGCATTGCGCCGCTCTACAAAGCAAGTTTACGCAGCAACTCCGTCCTCTGCCGCAGCACCTGCTGTACCTTCGGCCTCTTCGGCTTGCGCTTCCTCTTCTGCAATACGGCGGCGCTCTGCATCGTCCATTTGATCTTTTGCAGCACGTGCTTGGTGATACGCCAAACCTGTACCAGCTGGAATCAAACGACCCACAATCACGTTTTCCTTGAGACCACGCAATTCATCACGCTTGCCCATAATGGCGGCTTCGGTCAGCACGCGTGTCGTCTCTTGGAACGATGCGGCGCTGATGAAGCTGTCGGTGGACAGAGATGCTTTGGTAATACCTAAGAGCACGTTGGTGTACGTCGCTGGCAACTTGCCTTCGGCGCGCAGTGCATCGTTGGTGTTCAAGATTTCTGAACGCTCGACTTGCTCGCCTGCAATATAGCGTGAATCGCCCGAGTTCTCAATCACCACACGGCGTAGCATCTGGCGAACAATCACTTCAATGTGCTTGTCGTTGATCTTCACGCCTTGCAAACGATAAACGTCTTGCACTTCGTCAACAATGTAGCGCGCCAGCTCTTCCGAACCGAGCAAACGCAAAATGTCTTGTGGATCAGCCGGGCCGTCAATGATGCTCTCGCCCTTGTTGACAACTTGACCTTCATGCACCACTAAGTTTTTCTCTTTTGGTACAAGCTCTTCCCACACTTTGCCATCTGGATCGGTGATCTGCAAGCGAACCTTACCTTTGGTTTCCTTACCAAAAGAAATCGTGCCGGTCATCTCAGCCAGCATGCCTTTGTCTTTTGGTGCACGCGCTTCAAAGAGTTCCGCCACACGTGGCAAGCCACCTGTAATATCGCGCGTCTTTTGACCCTCCATCGGGATACGTGCCAGCACTTCACCCGGATTGATGTCTTGACCGTCGCGCACTTGTACGAGGCCACCCACTGGCAAACCAATCGTGACAGCATGCTCGGTACCTGGAATCTTAATTTCCTTGCCAGAAGCATCCAAGAGTTTGACCTGTGGACGAATCACTTTGGCAGCACCGCGGCGCTTAGGATCAATCACGACTAGCGTTGACAGACCCGTCACATCATCGACCTGCTTAGCAACTGTCACGCCCTCTTCGATATTTTCAAATTGAACCTTTCCTGCAAACTCCGAAATAATCGGACGTGTGAGTGGATCCCAGTTCGCCAATACCGTACCAGCTTTGATCGTTTGATCTGGTTTGATCGCAAGCACTGCGCCGTACGGCACTTTATGACGCTCACGCTCACGACCATGCTCATCGTTAATGATGATCTCGCCTGAACGAGCAATCACAACGAGTTCTTTTTTACCATTGGTCACGTAGCGCATCGTGGCGTTAAAACCAATCACTCCGCTAGATTTAGCTTCTACGTTAGAGATCACGGCTGCACGAGAAGCCGCACCACCAATGTGGAACGTACGCATGGTCAACTGAGTCCCTGGTTCGCCAATGGACTGAGCTGCGATCACACCAACGGCTTCGCCAGCGTTGATCAGACCACCGCGTCCAAGATCGCGCCCATAGCACTTGGCACAGATACCAAAACGTGTTTCGCATGTCAGCGCCGTGCGAACTTTGATTTCATCAACACCAGCGGCTTCCAGCATTTCGATGTTATCTTCATCCAACAAGACGCCTGACTCATGAGCACAGCACGTGTTTCAGGATGCAGCACGTCTTCAGAAGTTGAACGTCCAAGCACGCGATCCTTGAGTGCTTCCATCACTTCACCGCCTTCGACAATCGAGCGCATCACATAGCCTAAGTACGTACCGCAATCTTGCTCGCGCACGACTAAGTCTTGCGTCACGTCAACCAAACGACGAGTCAAATAGCCCGAGTTAGCTGTCTTAAGCGCCGTATCAGCCAAGCCTTTACGCGCACCGTGGGTGGAAATGAAGTACTCCAGCACGTTCAAACCATCGCGGAAGTTAGCTTTAATTGGTGTCTCAATGATCGAGCCATCAGGCTTGGCCATCAAGCCACGCATACCCGCAACCTGACGAATCTGCGCTGCAGATCCACGAGCGCCAGAGTCAGCCATCATATAGATGGAGTTGAACGACTCTTGGTTCACCGTCTTACCATGGCGATCAACAACTTTTTCGGTTGCCAATTGCGCCATCATGACCTTGGATACTTCGTCGCCAGCTTTGCCCCAGATATCCACAACCTTGTTGTACCGCTCGCCGACAGTGACCAGACCCGAAGCGTATTGCTGTGCAATTTCTTTCACTTCTGTCTCAGCGCGAGAGATGATGCCCTCCTTCTCTTTTGGCACGAGCATGTCGTCAATCGAAATCGAAATACCTGCTTTAGTAGCCAAACGGAAGCCTGCTTGCAGCAATTTATCGGCAAAAACCACGGTGGCTTTAAGGCCACATTTACGGAAAGACATCTTGATGAGCTTAGAAATTTCTTTCTTCGTCAACGCCTTATTGATGTTTTCAAACGCCAAGCCTTTTGGCAAGATTTCTGACAATAAAGCGCGTCCCACGGTCGTCGCCCAAATTTTGGTCGATGGCGTGAACTCACCTGTTTCTTTATCAAGCACGTACTCCGTCAAACGAACATTCACTTTGGCTGTGATCTCAGTCACGCCCGCGTCCATGGCGCGCTCAACTTCCGCGACATCAGCAAAAATCAAACCTTCGCCTTTGGCGTTGGTACGTTCGCGAGTCGCGTAATACAGACCCAACACCACGTCTTGCGACGGCACGATGGATGGCTCACCCGAGGCAGGGAACAAAATATTGTTCGATGCCAGCATCAGCGTACGCGCTTCCATTTGCGCCTCGACCGACAACGGCACGTGAACAGCCATTTGGTCACCGTCGAAGTCGGCGTTAAA
>JANPAS010000177.1:0-2159 GCA_031430035.1 Comamonadaceae bacterium
GCCCTCCACACCATGATGGAGGGCTTGCTCGCGCACCTCACACCGAAAGAGGATGCAAAGCCTGGTCGATTGTTAAATGGTTGCTTTAATCAGCCACGCGAATTTGCCAATCACAGCGAACTGATCTGGGGAACGGCATACCTGCTGTTTGCACTTTATTACCTTAAAGCAGGCAAAGTACCAGCATGAGCGCTCAAGCTATCAAACACATTTCCGTTTGGCGCATCCATGTCCCAGCGGGTGAATGCAAAACTTCTGTGAACCAAAAATTGAAGTCTCGCGTGGATGCACTACACGGCAAAGTCTTGGGCTTGCGTCATATTGAATTAGGTATCGACATTGGCGGCATGAGCGATCGCTCTGATGCCGTTCTCTATAGCGAATTTGAATCAGCGCAAGCGCTAGAGACTTATAAACAACACCCCGAACATCACGCGCTGGTGGAATTACTCGATCAATATCGTGTCGAGACGCGCGTGGTGGACTATTTTATTGACGATCACATTCAACCCTCAAACTAGGAGAAAACGATGACATACACACATCTACCACGGCGCACATTTTTAGAGATCCCCTTTGCTGCGAGTTTGGCTACCAGTTTGGCGGCAAGCTTGGCTTTATCAGGGCTGGCACGCGCGCAAAATAACCGCATTACCAAAATCATCGTTCCAGTACCCGCTGGCGGCGGAATGGATGCTACAGCTAGGTTGTTTGCTGAATACGCCAAGGAAATGCTGGGCACGGGCATTGTTGACAACAAGCCTGGAGCGGCTCTCAGAATTGCGATTGACCTTGTCAAACAAGCCGCACCCGATGGCACCACGCTACTATTTTCACCCGCCTCTCCGTTTACGATTTACCCGCATATTTACAAAAAATTGACTTACGATTTTAAAAACGATTTTGTCGCCATCTCGCCTTTTTGTCAGTTTGATTTTGCACTTGGCGTGCCTGGCGATAGCCCTATTAATACAGTTGCCGATTACATCAACGCTGTTAAGCGAGACCCTGGCAAATTTTCTAGCTATGCCGTCCCAGCTGCTGGTGCAGCACCGCATTTTGTTGGCACTCAATTTGCACGGATATCGGGACTCCCTTTGCAGCATATCCCCTATAAAGGTTCGGCACCCGCTATGCAAGATTTAATTGGCGGCAACGTCCCTGCCGCTTTTAATCTAACAGGCGAGTTCATTCAACATGCAGCATCTAAGCGAGTCAAAGTGCTGGCGACCTCTGGGGACAAACGCTCACCATTTTTCCCTAGCGTCCCTACTTTTGCTGAGCTAGGTTTTAAGGATATGGCGCTTACCGAATGGTTTGGTATCTTTGCGCCGGCAAAGACACCCGTAGCCTTGATTGAGAGTATGAACGCTGCCATCACCGCAACGCTGCGTCGTCCTGAAGTGCAAGCCCGTCTTTCAACACTTGGCTATAGCCCCTACAGCCTATCCTCTAAAGAGACACAGCAGCGCGTCATCACTGAGATGAATGCATGGAGTTCTATCGTTAAGTCAACAGGCTTTAGTCTAGAAGAATAGGATCTTCATAAAATCAGTGTCTATGGATACAAACTTAGACACTCGCACCATTGATCATTTGCGAACTTGGATTGGTAAATCCCAATCCGAAACGGACACCATCACCGCTGCGCCGCTGCGCATGATGCGGGCGACGCTTGATTTGCCACTCACCGAATTCGAATCTAGCGCGTTGCCGCCGCTGTGGCATTGGTTGTATTTTTTACCCTCGCCACAGCAGTCTGAGCTGGGCGAAGACGGTCACGCCAAACGCGGTGGATTTTTGCCGCCCGTCCCGCTACCGCGCCGTATGTGGGCAGCAGGACAGTTCGAGTTTTTTCATGATTTGCAGTTGGGCGACGCGATCACGCGAACATCCACGATTGACGATGTGACGGTAAAAACAGGACGCACGGGTTCGCTTTGCTTTGTTCGCGTTCGGCATGAGGTCACAAATTCACGAAGTGGTGCTTCGCAAGGTTTGGCCCTGCGCGAATTTCACGATATCGTCTACAGGCCAAACCCAGTAAGCCCTGCCAGCGACACAAGCCCACAGGCCACGACCAGTATGGCCTCCCAGCCATCTTATGAGCAAGCGCCTATTTCAAGTCACAGCGAAACCATTGTGCCAACCGATCCGCT
>JANPAS010000178.1:0-1689 GCA_031430035.1 Comamonadaceae bacterium
GAGCGCGTGAGCACAAACATGAGCGCTGGCGTGGGTGCGCGCCAGCCCACCTTGCGTTTGCGCGAAAGTGTGACGGCAATGTGCTCGCTGGTTTCTCGCACCGCTGCGGTAATTTGATCTTGGTCGCCGTAGCGCCACGCAAACCGCACCAGCGAACGCCACGTCTTGCCACCCTTGGCAAAAGTTTTGAGATTCATGTGGATGAATTGACGCAGCACGCCTTCAAAATCAATACTGGTTTGCTGCTCGGCTTGGCTGAGTAACTCATGCAACTGGTCCATATGCGCCCGCCGCGCCTTGGCGGTCATAGCATGCATGATGGCTTCTTTGGTGGGAAAGTATTGGTAGAGCGTACCAATTGAAAACCCCGCCTTCTGCGCGATCTTATTGGTCGACAAAGCACTGACGCCATCTTGCTCCACAATCTGAGCAGTTGCTTCAAAAATGGTGTTGATGGTTTGTTGAGCCCTACCCTGCGTTGGCTCGCGGCGCAAGCTGGCTATGGGTTTGACGACTCGTGTGGTTAATTTTTTATCAGTCATAAAACGCGAACAGAATCTGAGCAAGATGCGAGTTTGAAATCTGAGGAATCCTCAGTATAGTCACCCTCATGAACACATCCACTATCGACCACAGCCCTGATCTGACGATCCGCAAATTCCTCATTGATTTGGAGCAAGGCTTCCCGCGCCATTGGCACGGGGATGCGTTTCAAACTCAGCTCTACAACGCACTATCGATGAGCTTTCCTGCAGGCGAGCAAGCGTTTATTGACTCGGTGCGTGACTGCTTGCCGATGCTGCCAGCGGATACCAAGTACGACGCGCTTCGTACAAGCGCCAAAAATTTCATTGCGCAAGAAGCCACGCATCGCCGCATCCACGAGCGCTACAACGCTGTGCTAGCGCAGCAAGGCTTAGTCAATCATTGGCAGGATTGGATTCCTAAGCGCCTCGCCAAATTTAAAGCCAAAGGTGTGCATCCGCTTAATTTTTTGGCAACCACAGTTGCCTTTGAGCACATGACGGCTGTATTAGCTGATTTGATGTTTGAACATCCACATTTACTGAAAGGTGCCACGCCTGATATGCAAGCGCTGTGGGCTTGGCACTCCAGCGAAGAAAGCGAACACCGCTCATTGGCGTTTGACCTTTACGCGGCACTGGGCGGCAAGTACCGTAACCGTATCATTTGCTATGTCATTGCGGTCGCTTCGTTTGCGTACGAGACTACAGCGCAAACGGCGATCAATTTGTGGAATGACAAAACACTGTTCAAACTGTCAACGCTTTGGGGCTTTTTAAAACATGGATTCCATCCCACACGTGGCATGTTTATTTTGATGTTTAAACCGCTGTGTGAATTCTTTAGTCGTGACTTTCATCCTTGGAAAAATCGCAGCCAAGCACCTGCGCAGCAGTGGCTTGCCCAAAACCAAAACCGCTGGCAAGCCGTGGGTGCTTAAGGGCGAGCAGTCAATGAAAATCTAGCTCAGGATGACGCTGCCAAAGTGCAAGCCAGCCTTGACGTAATCGTTTTCTCCAACCAGCGCCCCTGCTCCATGCGTCCTCCCATGTCTGGCCGATGAGGTCGCGCTGTTCGTTGTCTAACAACCATTTCAAAATCGCCGCTGCTTGCTCCAAATCTTTGCTTGACTTGGTGCGCTCGGCAATAGGACGCTCGCCATAA
>JANPAS010000179.1:0-8886 GCA_031430035.1 Comamonadaceae bacterium
GCGCCCATCACGCCATGCAAATAACGCACGGGGTCGTCGCCAATCAAAGCTTCTGGCAACGGTGCAGGCTGAATCAAAAAGAACCAGTGCCAGTACAGCGTGGCAAATAGCTGTGTGGTGTTTTCATACATGCCAAGCGTGGGCGCAATATCGAGCAGTAGCATCCGCTCCACAGCAACAGGAAAATCAGCCGCCAGCCGATGCGCTACACGCGCACCTCGGTCATGCGCCAGCACCTGAAATTGCGTATAGCCGAAATGCGCCATCACAGCCACTGCGTCAGTTGCCATCGCGCGCTTGGAATACGGCGTATGCGCCGCGTCGGTTGCGGGACGATCTGAGTCACCATACCCGCGCAAATCGAACATCACCACGCGGAACTGCTTGGCAAGTTCTGGCGCTGTCAGATGCCACATCGTATGGCTTTGCGGATGGCCATGAATCAGCAAAAGTGGCTTGCCATCCAGTTTGCCGCCGATGCGCCCACTGATACGCACGCCTTGGTTGTTGATTTCAAAAGTGGTGAAGTTTGTAAACATGGTCTCGATTGTGTCCGTCTCTGGCCAGCATTACAAGCAATAATTAGAAATCAATTATTGCCTTAAAGGAAATTATTAATATGCCGACAACTCGCAGTGATTTAGAACTTGCGCTAGCCGTGCAAGAGACGGGCAGCCTCACCAAGGCCAGTGAAAAATTGGGGCTTAGTGCGCCGATGATGACCAAACGCTTAGCGGCATTAGAGCGAACGCTTGGTGTGAAATTATTCTTCCGAACAACGCGCAAAGTCACACCCACAGTCGAAGGAGAGCTATTTTGCGAACGTGCAAAACCACTGGTCGATAACTTTTTGACGTTAGAAGACGAGCTGCGCGAACAAGTGCTAGAGCCATCTGGCCTCATCAAAATCGTCTCGACTTTCGGTTTTGGTCGCCTGTGGCTAGGGCCTGCCATTGCCGAGTGGTCTAAGCAATATCCCAAAGTGCGTGTCGATCTCAGGCTCACAGAGGCGCTCCCTGACCTCGCAGCCGAAGGCTTTGACTCAGCTGTTTGGCTCTGGGCACCTAGCAGAGCCAATAGCGCCAAGTGGTCCGCGCGGCTGCTCGCTAACAATGAGCGCGTCCTTGTCTCATCGCCCAGCTACATTGCCGCGCATGGCCTACCCTCCTCGCTGGGCGATCTCGCACATCATGAATGCCTTGCTGTTCACGAAAGCGACGATCGAGGATCCAATTGGCTCTTGACGCATAGCAAAGACCATGGCGCTGTTCACAACATCAGAATCAAAGGTGCTCTCAGCAGTAATTCTGGCGAACTGGTGCGTGACTGGTGTGTACAAGGCAAAGGCATCATGCTGCGCAGTCTTTGGGATGTGTCTAAACTTTTGAGTGCAGGCACTCTAGTCAGAGTCTTACCCAACTACGCTATGAAGGATGCCAATATTCAATGGCTTGCGCCGTTTAGAGCGCATACGCCGCTGCGTGTCAGTTTGTTGCGCGACTATTTGATGGAGGCGTTCAAGAGTGAGCCTTGGTTGGCCTCACCACAAACCAAACGCCCATCGCGCAAAGTAGCGTCCCCGCGATCGTCACCAAGCTAATGTGCTCATCAAAGAGCAGCCACGCAATAGCGGCCGTTGTGGGTGGCACGAGGTACAAAAGCGAGGTCACGCTAGTCGCTGCGCCGCGCTGCACCAGCAGATAAAAGAGCGAACTGCCACCGAGCGATAAACCCAGCACTGCCCAGCCCATAGCCAAGATCAGTTGTGGATGCCAAATCATAGGGTCGGTATCCAAAAGCGCAAACGGCAAACAAACGACGGCCGCGCCTGCCAGCCCAATGCCATTGCCAACGCGAACATCCACGATCGCTACAAATTGCTTTTGGTAGAGCGTGCCGACAGTAATAGAAATTAACGAAAAAATAGTCCAACCCAGCGTGAACGCCGTCACCTCTAAACCTGCCGTCAATTTGCCAGACACAACTAGCGCGAGACCCGCAAAGCCAAGTGCAAGGCCTATCCATTGCCATATGCTGACTCGTTCTTGCTTGCTAATCAAACCCACCCAAAGCGCTGTCAATATGGGTTGCAAACCAACGACAAGTGCTGTAAGCCCTGCACCCATTCCCGCTTTGATAGCGAGCCAGACACCTGACAAATAGCCCGCTTGCACGAGGCTGCCCACCACTAGCAAATGAATCCATTGCTGACGACTACTTGGCCATTTGATATTTTTAAAACCCGTGGTGAGCCCAATCCAAATTAAAAAACAAAGGACAGACAGCGCACAGCGAATCGCTAAAAAACTCATCGCTGGCGCATAGGGCATGCCAAGGCGTGCAGAGATAAATCCTGTGCTCCAGATAAAGACAAAAACAAAGGGCATCACGGCAATCCATGCCGCAGATTTACTGGGAGCAGCCACAGATTTAGTCAACTTTAGATCGGATTTCAGGCAACGCTTTTTGCATGTAATACACCATCGACCATATGGTGAGAATAGCCGCTAGGCCAATCAGGATATGGCCTACAGCTCGAGTGTTAATAAGTCCAAACAGTATGCCATCAAACAGTAAAAATGGAATCGCCACCATTTGCGCCGTTGTTTTGAGCTTGCCAATCATGTGCACCGCCACGCTTTTGCCTGCGCCGATTTGCGCCATCCATTCGCGCAGTGCCGAAATAGCAATCTCACGTCCCACAATAATCAGTGCAACAAACACGTCGACGCGGTTAAGGTCGAGCAAAATTAAAAGTGAGGCGCAAACCAGTAACTTATCAGCGACAGGATCGAGAAATGCACCAAACGACGAGGTTTGATTCAGTTTTCTAGCCAAATAACCATCGAACCAATCGGTCAACGCAGAGACCACAAAAATGAGGGTCGCCAAACAGTTTTTAACTGGCATCTCTAGCGGCATATAAAACACACCAATGATAAGCGGAATAGCGACCATACGAGCCCATGTGAGCAAGGTAGGAATAGTAAAAAATTTAGAACGCATAGTGGATCTTATGGCTGAAGAGAGTGCAATTGGAATTTCAAATCATCATTAAACAAAAACGTTTCATTAAAAACCCACGGCTGTGGTAGATGTGCGACAGAACCAAACGGGGCTGCTCTTCGAATCGCGGCCATAGCTGTTTGCGCAGTTTCGGGGTAAAAGCGCGGCGTGCGGCGAACATCTAGTCCGCGAATGGACCCATCGGCATTTAAGTTAATTTCAATAACGGGAATAGATGCAAGCGGATCAGGCAAACTACCTGTAAAGGTTACGGCACTGTTAGTTTGCATAATTTTTTTAGCCGTCTGAACGCGATAAGCAAGCATATCTGGCGCGTTGGCGTTTGGATTGCTGCCAGGTGGCAAGGTAATAGTGCCTGATGGCGTGGGGTACGTATTTCGATTTGGGAACAACGCCCCCAACTGCGATAAATCGATCGATCCGCAGGCAGAAAGCCAGACTGTAGCTGCAATGATGACGATATGTTTAGTGAACTGCACGGTAAATCTCCTCTGCTAATAATTTTGAAATACCATCCACCTTGGCGATATCGTCTACTGACGATGCCGCGATACCCTTCACCGAACCGAAATGAGAGAGCAACGCCGCGCGGCGCTTCGCACCAATGCCAGCGATCTCTTCGAGCTTACCACCGCTCACGCGTACCTTATCCCGTGCAGCGCGCATGCCCGTAATCGCAAAGCGGTGTGCCTCGTCCCGAATTTGCGCCACCAGCATCAGCGCAGCGGAATCGGGCGGCAGCGTGATCTTCTCTCGTCCGTCCGCAAAAACCAACTCCTCAAGCCCGACTTTGCGCCCCTCACCTTTCTCCACGCCTACGATTTTTGATAAATCCAGCCCGAGTCCAATGAACACTTCACTGGCCATGCTGACCTGCCCTTTACCACCGTCCACCAAAACGACATCAGGTAACTGCGGCGTGCTGCCTTCTTTGGCCGCATAACGGCGTGCTAGCACTTGCCGCATCGCTGCAAAATCATCGCCAGGCGTGATGCCGTTAATCTTAAATCTGCGGTACTGACTACTTTGCATTTTGTGGTCACTAAACACCACACAAGACGCTTGCGTCGCCTCGCCCGACATATGCGAAATATCAAAACATTCAATACGCAGGCTAGAGAGTTCGCGCCCCTGCTCTTCTAAATTCAAATCTAAAACATCCACGAGCGCACGTGTCCGTGCTTGCTGCGAACCCTCTTCTGCAAGCAACCTAGCCAGCGCGATATCTGCGTTCTTTTGCGCCATCTCAAGCCACACACGGCGGTGCTCACGCGGCGACTGCACAGCGCGTACTCGTTGGCCTGCTTGCGAGGAAAGTGCGTCTAGAAGCCCCATTGGTATTGGCTCAACGCAGATCAACACCTGCGGAATCGCCAACCCGTCGTAGTGCTGTGCTATGAAGGACTGCACCAGCAAAGCTTCGGATGAAATCAACTCAGCATCCACTTCACCATCCTCGACATTGGCAAAATCGGCAGCTTCGCTCACATGAGCAGGAAAGTATGCGCGGTCACCCAAGTGCCGCCCGCCGCGCACCATCGCTAGATTGACACAGGCACGTCCGCCATGCACTTTGACGGCAATGATGTCGACGTCACGTTCAGCCTCGCCTGCCGCGCCATTGCTGGTATTAGCTTCCACCGATTGAGATTGCAAAACGCCCGTGAGCGCGCTAATCTTGTTGCGCAGCTCTGCCGCTTGCTCAAACTCCAACTTGTCTGAATGCGCAAGCATCTGCGTTTGCAAACCTTTGAGCAGCACATTGGTGTCACCATTCAAAAAATCAGCTGCTTGCGCAAGGTCTTTGGCATAGTCCGCTGGCGAGATTAAACCCACGCACGGTGCGGTACAGCGCTTGATTTGATGCAGCAAGCAAGGGCGTGTTCGGTTCTTAAAAACGGTGTCTTCGCAGGTACGCAGCTTGAACACTTTTTGCAAATGCGTAATCGTCTCGCGCACCGCCCATGTGTTCGGGTACGGCCCAAAGTATTGATGCTTTTTATCAATCAATCCTCGGTAATAAACGACACGGCCAAACTCGTGCGCAGTCATCTTCAAATACGGATAACTCTTATCGTCGCGAAACAAAATGTTGTATTTTGGATGCAGCGTTTTGATGAGATTGTTCTCAAGCAGTAGCGCCTCAGCCTCGGTGCGAACCACCGTTGTTTGCATGCGCGCAATCTTGCCCACCATGTGCCCAATGCGCGATCCGCCGTGGTCTTTTTGGAAGTACGTGGTGACGCGTTTCTTAAGGTTTTTAGCCTTGCCGACGTAGAGTAAAACGTCCGCAGCGTCGAAGTAGCGATACACCCCTGGCAGCGCAGGTAAGGCCGCCACGTCGCTAAGCAATTGCTCAGGAAAACGTGTGGGCTCAAAGCTTGCAGATTCGGAGGTGGGCTTGGTGGATTCCGTCATACGACAATTGTCCGCTATGAGCACAGACATCTTTTGCAAAGTCATCGACAACTACGGCGATATCGGCGTGTGCTGGCGCCTGTGCAAGCAACTAACAGCACGGGGCGAGACGGTGCGTCTCATCGTGGACGATGCCAGCGCCTTGACGTGGATGGCTCCCCTCACCGCTCAGACTGAGCATGTCGAAGTCATGGACTGGATTCAAGCAGAAGGAATTGAAACCCCTGCCGACTTGATTATCGAGTCATTTGGCTGTGAACTACCTGAATCTTACATTGCAAAAATGGCCCTGCAGGCCATATCCAGTAAGGATTCCAGATGGATTAATTTAGAGTATTTATCTGCTGAAAAATACGCCGAAGAGTGCCATCTACTACCTTCGCCCGTGATGCAAGGCGCGGGAAAAGGACTGACGAAAACTTTCTTTTATCCAGGCTTCACCAGCAAAACGGGCGGCTTGCTGCGTGAGCCCGATTTGTTTGAACGGCAGACCAAGTTTGATAAATCCGCGTGGCTCAAAAAACAAACCATCGGATGGACGAATGAGCGCATCGTGTCTCTGTTTTGTTACGAGCCAGCGGCATTACCTGCACTTTTAGCTGAACTACAAAACAGCGCGCAGCCCACACTACTACTCGTTACAGCAGGTCGTGCTATGCAAGCGATAAATGCTCTGCAAGCCATATCCAATAAGGCTTTGCGAATTCACTATTTGCCGTATCTGACGCAAGATGACTACGACCACTTGCTATGGGCAAGCGATTTCAATTTCGTGCGCGGCGAAGATTCCTTAGTCCGAGCTATCTGGGCGGGCAAACCATTTGTGTGGCAGATTTATCCGCAAGATGATGATGCGCACCACGCCAAGTTAGATGCATTTTTAGATGTGTATCTTGCACATACCGATGCGGTACTGGCAACACAGATCAGGAATGCGCATCATTTTTGGAATGGGATGATTGATTTGAAAAATAGACCTGCAGGCCATATCCAGCTTGGCCTACAGGAGTGGCAGGCTGCAAGCCTTATCCAGCATGACTTGTGGGCGAATCAGCCGGACTTAGTCAGCCAACTACTTGGCACCTAAACCAAGCTTTAGTAATCCCCCTGCGAAGCCATACTTTCAAACCGCGTGAGGTTCTTCAAGAAGGTTAGCTTGGTCGTGCCAGTGGGGCCATTACGCTGCTTGGAGATGATGACTTCAGCCACGCCAGGCTCTTTGCTGGCTTCTTTGAGGTAGTAGTCATCACGGTAAATGAACATGATCACATCAGCATCTTGCTCGATGGCGCCAGACTCGCGCAAATCGCTCATCATGGGGCGCTTGTCGGTGCGGGACTCTACGCCTCGGCTGAGCTGCGAGAGCGCAATGATGGGGCATTGCAGCTCTTTGGCGAGCATTTTTAAGCCGCGCGAAATCTCGCCAATGGCGGTGGCGCGGTTTTCGTCGCTCATGCTGGTGGATACGCTCATCAATTGCAAATAGTCGACCACGATCAAGCCCAGCTTACCGCATTGGCGCGAGAGGCGGCGGGCGTTGGCGCGTAGCTCGCTCACCGTCAGACCAGCCGATTCGTCAATGTGCAGGGAGACGGTTCTGAGTTTCTCCACCGCCTCCGTCAAACGCGGCCACTCGTCGTCGTGCAATTTACCTGTGCGCAGGCGCTGCTGGTCGATACGGCCAATCGAGCCGACAACACGAATGGCGAGTTGCGAAGCGCCCATTTCCATGGAGAAAATAGCAACGGGTAGGCCTTCGTTCAGCGCGACGTGCTCGGCAATATTGACCGCCAAAGCAGTTTTCCCCATAGAGGGACGCGCTGCCAGCACAATTAAATCTCCCGCCTGAAAGCCCGAGGTCATGCGGTCTAGATCGATAAAACCCGACGGCACCCCCGTAATGTCATTCGGGTTTTGGCTCATCTCTTCTACGCGATCAAGCAGCTCGACGACCAAGGTGTCCATGGACTGAAAGCCTTGCTTGTTGCGTGCGCCATCCTCGCCAATTTTGAAAATCTTTTGCTCGGCGTCATCTAAGATTTTTTCAACCGCCAAACCTTTGGTATTGAAGGCTTGCGTGGCGATTTCGTCACTCGCGCTAATGAGCTTACGCAGGATGGCGCGTTCACGCACGATCTCGGCATAGCGACGGATATTGGCGGCGCTAGGCACGTACTGCGCTAGCGCATTGAGGTAATTGATGCCGCCTACTTCGTCGGCCTTGCCAAGGCTTTGCAGCGACTCGAACACGGTAATCACGTCGGCTGGCTTGGTGGCATTAATGAGCTTGGAGCAGGCGCCAAAAATCAGGCGATGCTCGTAGCGATAAAAGTCGTCCTCTTGCACGGCATCGCCAATGCGATCCCACGCGCTGTTGTCTAGCAGCAAACCACCCAGCACGCTGGATTCGGCCTCCATCGAGTGCGGTGGAATACGGAGCTGCGCCGTCGGCATATCGGTTGCGTAATCGGCAAACTCGCCTGAGAAGGCGGACGATTCGAGGGATGAGATTTCGATAGACATAGCAACAAATGAAAAAGGGTTTTGATCCTAACGAATCAAAACCCTTGTGTCATCGCACAACCGTGTGAACGGTCAGTAGAGATGCTGTGGATAACTCTGTTTAACTTTTTAAAGTTAAGCAGTCTCACCATACACAGACACGGTGATTTCCACCACAACGTCTGTATGCAAAGCCACGGATACCGCACTATCGCCCACCATTTTGATCGGGCCAGTAGGCATACGGATTTGCGCTTTAGTCACAGCAAAACCAACTTTTGTCAGCTCTTCTGCGATATCGTGGTTGGTGACAGAGCCAAACAAACGACCATCGACACCCGCTTTTTGCGTGAGCTTGATCGTTGTACCAGCGAGTTTTTCACCAATGGCTTGTTGTGCGGCCAACTTATCGGCAGCCGCTTTCTCTAACTCAGCACGCTTAGCCTCGAATTCTTTGATCGCGTTAGCAGTTGCGCGTTTAGCGTGACGGCCAGGAATCAAAAAGTTACGGGCATAGCCGTCTTTAACGCGAACGACATCACCAAGGTTACCGAGGTTGACAACTTTTTCTAAGAGAATAATTTGCATGATTGGTAAGTCCTTCCTTAGATGCTGTGCTGGTCGCTGTAAGGCAAGAGCGCCAATTGACGCGCACGCTTGATAGCGGTGTTGAGTTGGCGCTGATAAATAGCGCGAGTGCCCGTTAAACGTGCTGGGATGATTTTGCCGTTTTCAGCTAAAAAGTCGCGGAGTGTGTCCACGTCTTTGTAATCAATCTCAACGACATCAGCCACGGTAAAGCGGCAATAACGCTTGCGTTTAAACAGCAAGGTTTGGGTGTTGCGCTTTGGGCGCTTATCTGCATTTTTCTTAAAACGTGATGGTCCGGCCATGATGGACTCCTATTTAAATAATTTCAAAAGATTCAATTTGAACGAT
>JANPAS010000180.1:0-3377 GCA_031430035.1 Comamonadaceae bacterium
GTGCCAAGGCCGGCTAGTGAGGCTCCGATAGCCATTTGCAAACCTTGACCAATGCCGCCGCCCAGTGCATGCACGCCTTGCCACGGCTGGGTTAGATTGACGCTGCGATTGCCCCACATGGTGTTGGACAGCGTGATGTCACGCACCCAAATGGGCACATCCCGTTCGCCTTGAGCCTGTCCAAGGGACTGGGATTGCATCAGGCTAGCCACGGCATTTTTAAGCGCGACATAGTTTGCCAAGCCAGCATCCACTTGCGTTTCAGCCGCTTGGCGTGCGGCTTGAATTTGCGCTGTCCACGTGCTGTCGATATCCGTTTTTCCTTTCAGCTTGTCAGCCAAAGCGTGGAGCGTCAGGCTTGCGTCTGCGCAAATAAATTGCTGCGCCGCATAAGGGTGTTGATCGCAAGCTTTTGGGTTAGCGTCAACGCGGTAAAGATTTTTTGGCAGCTGTAATTTGTAGGTCAACGTCTCGTTACTGCGCAGGCGCGAACCCACAACCAGCATGACATCCGAGTTGGCGTACAAATCTTGCGCGGCTTTTTGTAGGTTGAACGCACCCATGCTTTGCGGGTGATCTTCAGCGACGACACCGCGCCCTTGCACTGAAGTCACCACACCAAATCCGAGTTTGACTAAGCGATCCACCGCCGAGCCTGCCTGCCGCGCGCCACCGCCCAGCCACAGTAGTGGACGCTTACTAGATTTAAAAACCTCCACCAAGCTGTCCAGCTGCAAGCCAGATGGGGATTGGGCTGTGGGCAACAGTGCCTGCAAGCCCAATGGATATATAGGTTGCGGGATAGTCTGCTTTTGCACGTCAATGGCAATCTCAATACTCACCGGCCCGCAAGGCGGCGTGAAGGCAAGCAGCACGGCTTGCTTTAAAACCTCTAGTGCTTCCTCTGGTTTGCTAATCCGATACGCAGCTTTCCCAACGGCCCGCAGCATTCCGAGTTGATCTTGTGCTTCGTGGATAAAACCTAGATTGAGATCGAGATAGGGCGATTCAATTTGCCCAGTTAGGTGCAAAAGTGGTGTGCCTGCTGTGAGCGCTTCCACCATTGCGCCTGCGGCATTGCCTGCGCCCGTGCCTGTACTGGTGACCACCACGCCCAGATGTTGATTCACCCGCGCATAAGCGTCTGCCATATTGCAAGCACCCGCTTCGCCGCGAGCGGAGACAAATCTGATGCGTCCGCGTGTGTGAAAGCCGTCCAAAATCGGCATGTTGTGGATAGAGATGACACCAAAGGCAGTGCGCACGCCAATGCTGGCTAGAAATTCGGCACACAGATCGCCGACGGTGATGACCCCCCTGTCGCTTTGCGACATCCCCCCTATTGCATAGGGGAGAACTAAGTCAGCTTCTTTGGTATTTGTTTGCCCCTGCGAAGTAGGGGAAATGTCACGCAGTGACAAAGGGGTCGGTATCCCAATAAAACGATTCACCGCATCTGGCGCTTCAAGCGCACACAAATGCCCAACAGCGCCTAGATCAATAAGCTCGGTCTTTACCTGTGCCGCCATCTTTGCACATGCGGCAGGCGGCGTGATGGTGTCTAAGCTGCCAACCGCCACCCGAACGGGGCAGGTGACGTGGGCTAAATCAGCAGCGATATCGCCGTAGGCCAGCATGGTTGACGCTTGCGTGTAGCCGCGCTCGTTTAGCTGGGCCATCAGGCTACAAGCCATATTCAGTAAGGCTTGTGGGCTATTCGGTGCTAGAAGTGCTGCGCTACGTGCCTTTGCCATACCTTCAATGCCAAGTTTGTGCATTGTTTGCAGACGGCTTTGTAGTTTGTCCTGTCGATCGGCTTCGCTCACTGCACCATAGCCACGTGCGGGAGACAACAAAAGCAGTTCGCGCACGCGTTCGGGTTGCACCCTAGCGGCAGCAGCGGCAGTCAAGCAACCTAGCGAATGCCCCACTAACACGATGGGTGTTGTGACTTTTAAACTATCCAGCCAAGTCCACATCGCAGTTGCATAGTCAGCCGCAGTTGGGGCGTCCAATGCAAGGTGTGTGCTCTTCAAATAGCCAGGTGCATTCCACGCCAGTACGCGGATATCGCTGCGACCCAGCGCGGCATCTAATTGATATTGCCAACTACCCGCGTTCGAGCCAATGCCGTGCAAGAGCACATGAGTCACTTGCGCTGCATCGCCAGCTTGTAAAAAATCAATCACTTTCTTAATCTCGTTTGATGGCTGCCAACGGCGAATCAGGTGGATAGGTCGGGCGCACGGGAGTCGGTGAACCTAGCATCACGCACATGAGTGCGTCCTCATCACCGATGTTGAGCTCGGAGCGGTACACGCCTGGCGGTACAGAGATGAGGTCGCGCTCGGTGAGTACAGATTCCCAGCGACCCAGCACGGTGATTTCATCCTCTGCGCGTAGTTCGCAAATGACCTTCATCGTTCCTTTGAGGATAAAGAATATCTCTTCCACGTCACGGTGGATATGGGCTGGACCTTCGTTGCCTGCGGGAATCACCATCGTCGAAAACGTAAAGTGTTCGGATGGCACCGTGTTGTTGTCGGATGCCACGCCCGTGCCGCCCGTTCCCACATAACGCATTTGCGCACGCGCGTATTTGGGGTCAAAGTCGGCTTGAAACTTGAGCGCGTTCCAGTCAAATTGGCGCGTGGCAAAGCGTGCCACTCGGCTGGTCATTTGTTCTTCAAAATTAGTTTTATCCATGCTGATTTCCTAAGTTACTTTCTTAATTCATCACAAAGCCGCCGTTCACAGGTAGCAACTGCCCTGTGATGTAGCCGCTCTCTTTTGATAACAAAAACAGCACCGCTGCGGTGATGTCTCCCGCTGTTTGCTCGCGCTTAATGGCGCGTCCGTTTTTGTAGTGCTCGTACCGCGCCTGGGGCACGTATTCGGTCGATTCGCCTATCGTGAGTCCTGGCGCAATGGCGTTGACCGTGATGCCGTGCTCCCCAAGTTCACGCGCCATCGAATGCGTCATCGCAATGATGGCACCCTTGCTTGCCACGTAGGCCATTAAATTAGGGGCTCCCCACAGTGCCGTGTCGGAGGCCACATTCACTATGCGTCCTAGACCACACTCCTCGCTAGCCCTTATCAGGTATGGCTTAGCGGCCACCGTGGTCAGCCAAGTACCTTTCACGTTGACTGCCATCACCTTGTCCCAGATCTCTTCAGAAATGGTGTCCATTGCCCGTCCACCCGAGTCGGTAATGGCGGCGTTGTTGATGAGGCCGTCGAGTCCACCAAGCCAGTCAATCGCGTCAGCCATCGCGGCGTTGACGGATGCGCTATGACTCACATCCATGTGCACATACTTGGCGCGACCGTCAAACTGGGCGTTCAACTCAAGAGCTAAAGCCGAGCCTCGCTCA
>JANPAS010000181.1:0-20279 GCA_031430035.1 Comamonadaceae bacterium
GTCATTCCCAAGAAGGAGGGAATCCATTGAAAATAAAAATCCCGCCAAGCTGCAAGGTTTGGCGGGATTTTTTTGATGCTCCTAATAAATTACTCCTATCGGCTTATTTTTTGAGCAGCCTCTTTGGCTTTTTCAATCAAGGCAATCTCAGCTCGCATAACGTAAATCAATTTTCGGAAAGCATCCTCTGCTTCATTTAAGTCTATTTGAATTGGCTCGCCAGAATGCGGCAATGGTTTGCCTAGCAACTCCCACATTAGTGATTTGGCTAATGCAACTTCCTCAATATTTCGATAGCGATGCACCTCCCATTCACCCCAAGGCCTATCTTTGCAAACCTCTTCTAAAGTACCATAGCCTAATCCTATGTTTACGAATCCAAGTTTCCTAGGGTGGGTGAGTAGGCAGATAACACCAGCTTTAATCTTTCGATTAATTTCGTCTGAGCTACATTCACCCATTCCGCACACAGGACAGCCCTGACCTTCGCCAACTAACAAGGGTCTTGTGCGCCACTCGTGTCGATTGTCACAACGGAAATTAGCTTTCCCGCTTACAACACTTCGCACATAACTTAGAAGAGTGATACCCCGACCTTCCAGTCGATGTCTGATTGATGCCGTATAGGCGTAGACATGATCTGGCATAGTTTTTGACTCTGGCCGGAATCCTGCTATCTTTGCAGCTTCTAGTCCTTTTTGCACCTCATCCCAACTCATCTTTACAATTTCAATCCCATTGCGGTAAGGAATATCAGCGTACGGTGTTACCCTCCAAAACGCTCTCTCCGCAAAATACGGATCAGATACCTCAATGTACGTCTTGATTTGCCACTTTTGCCCAGTCTCTTTAACAATTCGACCAGCATATTTCTCATGTTGACTATTGTGCTTAGCTAATCGCTTCGCAGGCTGAAGAATAGTTACTCCAATCTTATAAAGATCAGGGTCAGACGGATGTACCAGTACGTATAGATAACCTGACTTTTTTAGCACGATCCACCTCTTACTTCAATGCGTTCTTTCTTCTGCATTATTAAGCAATCCCTGAGTATTACTTCATCCGATACAACCATTAAATGCGCTAAGAATCTGCAACTTTAATCTTAACTCGCCCTTCATTCGCTCATTCCCAACCCTCCTCGACTCACTCAAAAAACTAAGCCGCATGGGCGAGAGCGTTGCCACTGCTTCTGCCCTCGTAATACGCGGAGGTCTTGGCAATCCTGCGGCATCTGCCAATGCATCGTAATAGTCACCCGTCTTTATGCCCGAATCCTCGGCAATGTTGTAGTTGCGCTGCGGCTTACCTCGCCATAGCGTCGCGATACAGGCACGGGCTAAGTCATCCGCATGGATGTGGTTGGTGTACACATCGTCCTCGCAGGTCAATACTGGCGTGCCTTGGCGGACTCTGTCTAGTGAATCACCACCCTCTCGGTCGGCGGCGTAGATGCCTGGAATGCGCAGGGAACTCACGCGCACGTTGGATTGCTTGCCAAAGGTTCGCACGCGCAATTCGGCATCCACGCGGCGCTTGGCTCTGTCGGTTTGCGGATTAACGGTGCGAGTCTCATCCACCCACTCGCCGTTGCAATTGCCATACACGCCTGTGGTGGAGGCGTAGACCATCGCCGCGGGTTTGCTACGCAGACGCAGTGCATTGATTAAGTTTGCAGTTCGCAAATCGGTTAAGCCACTACTGGGAGGAGGGGCAAGCTGCAAGGCGTATCCAGAAAGGCCTGCAAGCCTGTGCAAGCTGGAAGGCTTATCCAGATTTGCCTGCAAGGGGGTGATGTTTTGATTGCGCAATTCTTGAATGCGCTCTGGGTTAGATGTCGTCGCCAGCACGCGCACGTGCTTGGGCAGGTTACGCGCCACGCGCAAGCCCACATCGCCGCATCCAATGATGAGTACGCGAGTCTGTTTGAAACGGCGGCTAGGCGCGCCTAAAAATGATGTCTGCACTGGCACAATAGAGGTTTTGCTAATTTCCCAATCATAGTTATGTCTTTCAAAATCACCGTAGAACCTTCCAACCGCTCTTTTGATGTCAACGAGGGTGAAGCCATCTTGCTCGCGGGCATTCGCCAAGGCGTGTCCATGCCCTATGGCTGCAAGGACGGCGCGTGCGGCTCGTGCAAGTGCTTGAAGCTGTCTGGCACCGTCAAGCACGGCACGCATCAAAGCAAGGCGCTATCCGACATGGAAGAAGCAAACGGCTACGTGCTCACCTGCTGTGCCGTTCCAGAGTCCGATGTGGTGCTGGAGTCCAAGCAAGTCACTGCCGCCGACGCCTTCCCTGTCAAAAAAATGCCGAGTCGCATCACCACGATGGAGCGCCTCTCGCATGACGTGATGCGCCTCGTTTTGCAACTACCAGCGGCCGAACCGTTCCAATACCACGCAGGCCAATACATTGAGTTCATTTTGCGCGATGGGGCTCGCAGAGCTTATTCCATGGGCAATGCGGCGCATACGACTGAGGGCAAATCGATTGAACTGCACATCCGCCACATGCCAGGCGGCAAGTTTACCGATAGCGTATTTAGCACGATGAAGGAAAAAGACATCGTCCGCATTGAAGGGCCTTACGGCGGCTTCTATTTGCGCGAGGATTCCGACAAACCCATGATTCTCTTGGCGTCGGGTACGGGCTTTGCACCGATCAAAGCACTCATCGAACACATGGAAAAAATTGGCTCAACACGCCACGCCACGCTTTACTGGGGCGGTCGCCGTCCCTCCGATATGTACCTGGATGCGTGGGTGAAAGAGAAGCTGGCTGCGATGCCGAACCTGAAATACGTGCCCGTCATCTCAGACGCATTGCCAGAGGACGCATGGACAGGTCGCACAGGCTTCGTCCACGCTGCGGCTATTGCGGACGTGCCCGATATGAGCGGTTATCAAGTCTATGCCTGTGGCGCACCGATAGTGATTGAGTCAGCGCAAAAGCAATACGTAGAAAAATGCGGTTTACCAAGTGACGAGTTTTATGCGGATTCGTTTACCACTGAGGCCGATAAGGCGAAGGCATCATGAAAAAAACTCTTCTTTTATTACTAGCACTAGTTGCAAGTACCTCGTTCGCCCAAGCCCAAAAAGCCATCCGCCTCGTCGTGCCCTACGCCGCTGGCGGTCCGATTGATGTGAGCGCACGACTGCTGGCCGATAAGGTGAAAGACAGCTTAGGCAGCGTCATTGTGGACAACAAGCCTGGTGCGGGCGGTAATTTGGGTGCAGACCTTGTGGCGAAAGCTGCACCAGACGGCATGACCATTGGCATCGCAGCGGTTGCCACGCATGCCATCAATCCACATCTCTTTGCCAAGATGCCGTATGACTCGATTAAAGATTTCACGCCGATTACGCAAATTTTGCGCGTGCCCAACGTTCTGGTGATGAATGCGGACACAGCAAAGCGTCTGAACATTGCCACACTGGCTGACTTTGTGGCGTATGCCAAAACCAATCCTGCCAAGCTGAATTACGGCAGCGGCGGCCTTGGCAGCGCGGGGCATTTAGCGGGTGAAATGTTTAAGGCAAAGGCTGGTATTTTTGCCGTTCACATCCCGTACAACGGCGGCAATCCAGCGCAATTGGCGCTTTTATCTGGGCAAGTCGATTTCAATTTTGATAACTTGGCAACGGCTGCGCCCAATATCAAGAGCGGCAAGCTGAAAGCACTGGCTGTCACAACACTGGCACGCTCGCCTTCGCTGCCCGACGTGCCCGCCGTAGCCGAGACTTACGCAGCATTTTCGATTGACACTTGGTGGGGTTTGGTTGCGCCAGCAGGTCTAGCGCCTGCCCTGCAGGCCAAGCTGTACAAGGCCTTCAGCGATGCGCTACAAAGCCCTGATGTCAAAACGCGCTTCGCTGCGTTCTATGCAGAACCCACATCCACTACGCCCGAAGTGTTTGGAGCGCTAATCCAAAGCGAACTTAAAAAGTACGAGCCCGTGGTGAAGGCTAGCGGAGCAAAGGCTGAGTGAGCTTTATTAGCCCTAAAAAGTAAAAAGCCCTTGATTTTTCAATCAAGGGCTTCCATACATTGGTGCGGCTGGCAGGAATTGAACCCACGACCCTCTGGTTCGTAGCCAGATACTCTATCCAACTGAGCTACAGCCGCACACAGCCACTGATTATAAAGCAGGTTCGCTGATTCGCCAAATAGTTTTTCCACCGCTAGCCTTATCTAGCTGCAATAGCACCGCATCGTGCGCTGCTATTTCGTCGTCTGAGGGTGTCAGAACGGGTAAATCGTATTGGCTCAGGTCGATGGTTGGAGTGGCCACACTCTTATCTTCTGCACTCGCGTCCATTAAGAGTGCATCCTGCCCGCGTGTGAGGCCAATGTACACGTCCGCCAGCAGCTCCGCATCTAACAGCGCCCCGTGCAGCTTGCGGCCCGAGTTATCCACGCCCAAACGATCGCACAGGGCATCCAAGCTATTGCGCTTGCCAGGGTATTGATGTTTCGCCATCGCCAGCGAGTCCACCACCTTGGCAACCACGCTGGTGAAACGGTTTTTTCCTGCGCGTTTGAGTTCTGCCTCTAAAAATCCTACGTCAAACGGCGCGTTGTGAATGATGATTTCGTCCGCGCCTGCGATGTAGGCTAAAAAATCGTCTGCAATCTCTGCAAATTTAGGCTTGTCGCTCAAAAACTCGGTCGTGAGTCCGTGGACGCGCAAAGCGCCCTCATCGCTATCGCGCTCGGGGTTGAGGTAGTAATGCTTGTTGTTGCCCGTCAGCTTGCGATTAAGCAATTCCACGCAACCCAGCTCGACAATGCGGTCGCCTGTAGCAGGTGAGAGCCCCGTGGTTTCAGTATCCAGCATGACTTGGCGCATGATTCTCTGCCTTTAATTCAATGCAATTCTTTGGCGTGGTTGATGGTGTATTTTGGAATCTCCACCACCAAATCCGTTTGTGCCACAAAAGCTTGGCACGACAGGCGCGAATTGGGCTCTAGCCCCCAAGCGCGGTCGAGCAAATCCTCTTCGTTTTCGTCCATCTCGTTCAAACTGTTAAAGCCCTCGCGCACGATGATGTGGCAAGTGGTACACGCACAGCTCATATCGCAAGCGTGCTCGATGGCGATGCCGTGCTCCAAGAGCGCTTCGCACAAGCTATCACCGCTGGAAGCCTTGATGGACGTTCCCTCTGGGCAAAGTTCTGCGTGCGGGAGGATTTTGATAGTGATGGCCATGATTTAGATATTCTCGATGTTTTTTCCAGCCAGCGCACGCGCAATGCCTGCATTCATTCTGGCAGCAGCAAAGGCTTCGGTGGCTTTAGCTAAGGCTTCGGTCGCGGCTTCAATTAATTTTGCGTCTTCTAGCGCTTTAGATGCCGAGCAAGCCACCACCAATTCGTCAATTTGAGTCTGCTCATCAGCATCCAATAAATCACGATCTGAGCCGAGCGCCGACTGCACCGCAATCACCATGCGGTCCGCTTCCAGCCTTGCTTCCGCCAGCGCCCGTGCCGCCATATCTTGCGCCGCTGTGCCGAAACTGTCCTTCAGCATGGTGGCGATTTGATCATCAGTGAGACCATAGCTTGGCTTCACATTGATGCGTGCTTCTACGCCCGAGTTCTGCTCGACGGCCGCCACGCTAAGCAAGCCATCTGCATCCACCGTAAACGTGACACGAATCTTGGCTGCACCAGCCGCCATGGGCGGAATGCCGCGCAGCTCGAATCGCGCCAAGCTACGGCAATCCACTACCAAATCGCGCTCGCCTTGCACCACGTGTAGTGCCAGCGCCGTCTGCCCGTCTTTGTACGTCGTAAAGTCCTGCGCCATCGCCGTTGGAATCGTCTGGTTGCGCGGCACAATGCGCTCGACCAATCCGCCCATGGTCTCAATACCCAGCGAGAGCGGAATCACATCTAACAGCAACATGTCGTCCGCGTCCGTACCCGTCTTGTTACCCGCCAATTGATTGGCTTGAATCGCAGCACCCAGCGCTACTACTTCGTCAGGATTCAAATTAGTGAGTGGTGGTTTGCCAAAAAACTCGCCCACTACGGCTTGAATATGCGGCATGCGCGTAGAGCCACCAACCATCACCGTGCCGTCGATATCTGCAGGTTTGAGTTTGGCGTCACGCAGGGCTTTTTTGACTGCTGCCAGCGTGCGATCGGTAAGTGGCTTGGTGATCTCTACAAACTGCGTGCGTGTGATGGTCTGGTCGCCTACCTGCACCGCACCTGCCGTGGTTAGCTTTTCTTTTATTTTTCGTGCTTCAAACGTGCTGATGTCAAACGCGCTGATTTTGCCTTTGAAAAACTCAGCGACAGCATGGTCGTAATCGTCACCACCCAAGGCGGAGTCTCCGCCCGTGGCGATAACTTCAAACACCCCTTTATTGAGTCGCAAAATGGAGATGTCAAACGTGCCGCCACCTAGGTCGTAAATGGCATACAAACCCTCACTTGCATTGTCGAGTCCATACGCAATCGCCGCCGCTGTGGGCTCGTTAATCAATCGCAGCACATTGAGACCCGCGAGCTGTGCCGCATCTTTAGTGGCTTGGCGCTGCGCGTCATCAAAGTAGGCGGGCACTGTAATGACAGCGCCAAAAATATCATCATCAAACGTGTCTTCGGCGCGATAACGCAGTGTCGCCAAAATCTCAGCACTGACCTCCACGGGGGACTTCTCGCCAGCGGTGGTTTGAATGCTCACCATGCCATCTTTGGCAAGCAACTGATACGGCAATGACGTGGCATTCGATATGTCCGCTAAGCCACGTCCCATAAGGCGTTTGACGGAAGCAATGGTGTTAGCCGGGTCGTTCACCTGCGCGTCCACAGCCGCAAAACCAATCTCACGTTTGTCCTCACCATCTTCATTTTTGACGTAACGAACCACTGACGGCAACAGCACGCGGCCTTGCTCGTCGGGTAGGCACTCGGCAACGCCAGAACGCACGCTCGCTACTAGCGAATGCGTGGTTCCAAGATCAATGCCAATGGCGATGCGGCGCGCATGGGGATCGGGCGCTTGGTTGGGTTCGGAGATTTGCAGGAGAGCCATATTCGGGATTAACTTTTTATAGACGATCTTCTAATTCGGATTCAAATTTTTCTATGAACATCAAGCTGCGAACCAAGCCAGAAGCCTTATAGGATGTGGCTTGCGAGGAATTTCCCTCGTCTAAGGCATTGCCACATTGGCTTAGCAAGTTTTGCTTGAGAGCGGAAACTTCAGCCAAGAGTGTTTCAATTTGTCCGTCGCTGGTGGCATCATCTGCCGCTTCGCGCCACTCGATTTGCTGCATCAAAAATGCAGCGGGCATGGCGGTATTGTTTTCTGCATTGATCGGGGCACCGCGTAGTTCGCACAGGTAGGCGGCACGTTTAAGCGGATCTTTCAGTCGCTGGTAAGCCTCGTTAATCCGCACACTCCACTGCATGGCGAGGCGCTGAGCGCTTGCACCTTGCGCAGCAAATTTATCGGGATGCGCTTCACGCTGTAGAGCTTTCCATTTGGCGTCTAGACTAGATGCCTCCTGCGCAAACTGCTCGGGCAGACCAAACAGCACAAAATCCGAATCCGTCAAATTCATACCCTGAAGGATTCCCCGCAGCCGCAGCGATCGCGCTCATTGGGGTTAATAAATTTGAAGCCTTCGTTCAAGCCTTCGCGGGTGTAGTCAAGCGTGGTGCCTTCGATATACGGCAGACTTTTTGGATCGACCAGCACCTTGATCCCGCGGTCTTCAAACACCACGTCCTCGGGCATTTGTTCGTCCACATATTCCAACTTGTACGCCAGCCCCGAGCAGCCCGTGGTCTTGACGCCAAGGCGTACGCCTAGGCCTTTGGCGCGCTTGGCGAGATAACGATTGACGTGCTTAGCAGCGGTTTCGGATAGCGTGACTGACATGATTTGATTACGCCGCTACCGCAGCGCCCATTTTGGCTTTGTAATCATTCACAGCCGCTTTAATCGCGTCTTCTGCAAGGATGGAGCAGTGAATTTTGACCGGTGGCAGCGCCAGCTCTTCAGCGATTTGGCTATTTTTAAGTGCTGCTGCTTCGTCCAGCGTCTTGCCCTTGACCCATTCGGTCACGAGTGAGCTAGACGCAATCGCCGAGCCGCAGCCGTAGGTTTTAAAGCGTGCATCTTCGATGATACCTGTGACAGGGTTGACCTTGATTTGCAACTTCATCACGTCGCCGCAAGCAGGTGCGCCGACCATGCCCGTGCCAACGGAGTCGTCGCCCTTGTCGAAGCTGCCGACATTGCGTGGGTTTTCGTAGTGATCGACTACTTTGTCTGAATAAGCCATGATTTTTCTCCTTGAAAAATGCTAAAAATTAATGCGCTGACCATTGAATGGTCGAAATATCAATGCCGTCTTGGTACATCTCCCACAACGGCGAGAGATCGCGAAGTTTGGCAACGTTATCTTTGATGGTTTTGACGGCGAAATCCATTTCCTCTTCGGTCGTCCAGCGGCCAATCGTCATACGAAGGCTGCTGTGCGCGAGCTCGTCACTGCGCCCTAGGGCTCGCAGCACATAGCTTGGCTCTAGACTAGCACTGGTACAAGCCGAGCCGCTAGAGACCGCCAAGCCCTTGATACCCATGATGAGCGACTCGCCTTCGACGTAGTTAAAACTCATGTTCAGGTTGTGCGGGACGCGGCGGGTCTCGTGACCATTAATGAACACTTGTTCGATGTCCTTGAGTCCATTCAGCAGACGATCTTTGAGTGCCGTGATGCGTTTGTTTTCCTCATGCATCTCAAGCTTGGCAATGCGATACGCCTCGCCCATGCCCACGCATTGGTGCGTTGGCAGTGTGCCCGAACGCATCCCGCGCTCGTGACCGCCGCCGTGCATTTGCGCCTCTAGGCGAATACGTGGCTTGCGGCGAACATAGAGTGCGCCAATGCCTTTGGGTCCATAAGTTTTGTGCGAGGTGAGGCTCATTAAATCGACGGGAAGCGTCTGCAAGTCAATATCTACACGGCCAGTGGCTTGGGCGGCATCCACGTGGAAAATCACGCCTGCTTCGCGGCAGATGTTGCCCAGTGCCACCACATCTTGAATCACGCCGATTTCGTTGTTGACGAACATCACGCTGGCAAGGATGGTGTCGGGACGAATCGCGGCTTTAAATGCTTCCAAGTTAACGAGGCCATCCTCTTGCACGTCAAGATAGGTTACTTCAAAACCTTGGCGCTCTAGCTCGCGCATGGTATCCAGCACGGCTTTGTGCTCGGTCTTGACCGTAATTAAATGCTTGCCTTTGGTTTTATAAAACTGCGCTGCGCCTTTGATGGCGAGGTTGTTGGATTCGGTTGCACCCGATGTCCACACGATTTCGCGCACATCAGCGCCAATCAAGGCTGCGACGTGACCACGCGCCTCTTCGACTGCCGCTTCGGCTTCCCAGCCCCAAGCGTGCGAGCGCGACGCAGGATTACCAAAGTGCTCGCGCAGCCAAGGAATCATCGCGTCCACCACGCGCGGATCGCACGGATTCGTGGCGCTGTAGTCCATGTAGATGGGGAAGTGAGGTGTGCTGTTCATGATGCAAAAACTTCTTTTAAAAAATACTTACTTATTCGATCCGCCAAAACTGCTAAACGAGCCAATGTTGAATACCGAATTAGGCGCTTTCAGGGTCATCGGTTTGGCGACTATTTTCTTTTTAACGCCTGTGCCCTTGCCATCCATCGTCCAACCGTTGTCGATTTGCTCCGCGACTAATTTATCGAGCGTGATGCCATCCAAAAACTTAAACATGTGCTGATTGAGGGATTCCCACAGATCATGTGTCATGCACATGCCGCCGTCATCGGCGCAATCTTGCTTGCCACCGCAGCTGGTGGCGTCAATCGTCTCATCTACCGATGTGATGATGTCAGCCACAGAAATCAAGTCCATGGTGCGCGAAAGCGTGTAACCGCCGCCAGGGCCGCGTACCGCTTCGACCAAGGATTTACGGCGTAATTTGGCAAAAAGTTGCTCAAGGTACGAGAGAGAAATCTGTTGGCGCTCGGCAATGCCTGCCAGTGTGACGGGCCCGCTTGCAGTGCGTAGGCCAATGTCAATCATGGCAGTGACGGCAAAGCGACCTTTGGTAGTGAGGCGCATGGTGAAAGTGCTCTATAGTTGAGTAGTTGACTGTTTCACTCAAGTTTAACAGATATCCTACTAAAACGCTAGGTATTTAGCTCAAGCTTTTTCGTCAAGTACGGCGCGGACGCGCTCAATGTCTTCAAAATTTTGAGACCGCTGGATGTCAGCCATCAACGTATCTTTCAACATTTCAGTTGCCATTAATTTGGCTTGAAATGCATCTGCTCGCGCCATGATGTTCTGCGCAGCTTCCAACAAACTAACCCCGTTAGCATTGGCGTAGTGACTAACAAGGTCAATATCAACCTCGGCGTCAACGACACCATTCCCTCGGATAACGATTTGGGCTTGCTTAGCTTTGAGCGCACGCAAATTGTCTCCCCACCAATAAGAGCTGGCTAGGCCCTTGCGCTGAAAATTAATCCCCTCTATCAACTCCAATATCAATGCTTTCTTGGCTTGGTCCAGCATTTGAGCCATGTGGACATCTACCGTAGCATGATCTGCCTGATCGCCATCGGCAGTTAAAAATCCGCAGCGTATGGCATGAGGTACTAGCCATTGATTCCGCCACAACACTTGCCGCTCGAGAAAATTGGCGCATTGCAGTGTCAATAATTGAGGTAGTAAGTTGCCGAGATCAAACTCCTGAACTGCCATCTCGGTACCATCCAGCAGCGGCAGCGTACTTATCGCGGGCTCTTCACAAAACTGCCTAAGCGCCTCGGATCGATCCAACTTGCAAGACAACCAGACCAAGTGCTCCGCGTCCTTGCCAATCAAATCTTGCACAAGCTCACGCTCTTCAAAGCCTACACTTTTAGCTTTTAAAATTTGTGCGTCGTAGATGGGGTAGAACAAGCCCGCAAGGCAAACTGCTTCGGGTTGTTTCGCTTTGGACAATATCTTGAAAATGCCCTCTAGATGATCCAACAAAATGCCTTCACCAAACTCTGCGTACTGAGCGTCCCGGTTTTTGAGCCAATTAATTAATTCTGGATATGACTGACTCATGGCTTTGACGCAACGGCGCTAGGGGCTTTTGTTTTGAACATCAAAGTGATGCGTAGCGCTGGACAAATTCGCGCTAGGGCTCTTGCAGCATGCAGCTGCGTACCATCAAAGGTAATCATGCGATTAGGTTTGGGTAATATCGCCTGCGTTAGCTCTCCAGCGGGATTAAAAAACACTGTTTCGCCCGCCCACTCAGACTTCCACTCAGGATTGGCATAAATAATAGTCGTGAAGTTACCATCGACTTGGGTATCAGTATGCGGTGCACCCTCAACACCATACGTATGCGCATTGGCATAGCAGCGCACTAACGAATGCCCCTGCAAATGGAAAGCCTTCAGTTTTGTCCACACATCCGCAATCACTTGATAGGCAGGATTGCCATACAGCACATGCTCGTAATTGTCTTGATTCACAGCTGATCGATTTAAAAAATCGATATGCCAATGCGTAAATTCAGACACCTCTTTTGCCGAATACCACCCGTATCTAAACGCAGCGGTATCTTTGAAATACGCCAATAACGCACTCCATGCAGGTGCGTCTAAAAAATTGTCATTCTTGATAATAGAACCGCTCATGCTAAAAATTCTCCTAGAAATTAGAGCTTAAAACTATGCTCAATTTTAATGCTGCATCACGACTAAATTGGATCGCCATGTGATGCGCCAAATGCCCGCTCTTTGAGCTGCACCAATTGATCGCGCAGTCTTGCCGCCTGTTCAAACTCTAGATTCTTAGCGGCATCAAACATTTGCTTCTCGAGCTGCTTGATTCGCTTGGCAAGGTCTTTCTCGGTGAACTCTTCAACGCCCGTGGCGCGTAGCATATCGCGGCGCTCGGCTTCGCGAGCTGCGTCCTTGCCTGCTTTGCTACTCATCACGCCGTCAATCATGTCGCGGACTTTTTTGTTAATGCCTTGCGGGGTGATGCCCATCTCTAAATTGTGAGCCATTTGTTTGTTGCGCCTGCGCTCTGTCTCGCTCATAGCTTTTTTCATGGACTCTGTGAGTCGGTCAGCGTACAAAATGGCGTGTCCGTTCACGTTACGAGCGGCACGTCCAATGGTTTGGATAAGACTTCGTTCGCTGCGTAAAAAACCTTCTTTATCTGCATCCAAAATCGCGACAAGCGACACCTCGGGGATATCGAGTCCCTCTCGCAACAAATTAATGCCGACCAGCACATCGAATGCACCCAGCCGCAAATCGCGCAAGATTTCCACGCGTTCCACGGTATCAATATCGCTGTGCAAATAGCGCACTTTCACGCCGTTGTCCGATAAATACTCGGTCAATTGCTCAGCCATCCTCTTGGTCAGCGTTGTAATCAAAATACGTTCTGCTTTTTTGGTGCGCTCGCGTATCTCATAGAGCACATCGTCCACCTGCGTGGTGGCAGGGCGCACTTCAACGATCGGATCAATCAGCCCCGTAGGGCGCACCACTTGCTCAACGATTTGCCCACTGCGCTCCGTCTCGTAGGTAGTTGGCGTGGCGCTCACAAAGATGACTTGGCGCATTCGCGCTTCAAACTCTTCAAATTTGAGCGGCCGATTATCTAAGGCGCTAGGTAACCTAAAACCATATTCAACAAGCGTGGACTTACGCGAGCGATCGCCTTTATACATGGCACTGATCTGCCCCATCATCACGTGACTCTCGTCAATAAACATGATCGCGTCTTTGGGCATGTAGTCGGTCAGCGTGCTAGGCGGATCGCCTGGTGCAGCGCCCGACAGGTGTCGCGTGTAGTTCTCAATGCCTTTGCAATGTCCCACTTCGGTCAGCATCTCAAGGTCAAACTTAGTACGCTGTTCAATGCGTTGGTGCTCGACCAGCTTACCCATATCCAGCAACTGCTTGGCACGTTCGCGCAGTTCTTCTTTAATCGTCTCAATGGCCGCTACCACGCGGTCACGCGGTGTGACGTAATGGCTGGCAGGATAGACCGTAAAGCGCGGGATGCGGCTTTTGATACGACCCGTTAAAGGATCGAACAATTGCAGCGTTTCGACCTCGTCATCAAACAGTTCGATACGAATCGCAAGCTCTGAGTGCTCGGCAGGAAACACATCGACCGTATCACCGCGCACGCGAAATGTGCCGCGCGAAAAGTCAACTTCGTTCCTCGCGTATTGCATGCGCACCAAACGCTCAATCACCTCGCGCTGGCTCATCTTGTCACCGTCGCGCAGGGTCATAATCATGCGGTGATAGCTCTCGGGCTCGCCAATACCGTAAATGGCAGAGACGGATGCCACGATCACCACATCGCGGCGCTCCAAAATACTTTTGGTACACGAGAGGCGCATTTGCTCGATGTGCTCGTTAATCGCGCTGTCTTTTTCGATGAACATGTCGCGCTGCGGTACGTAAGCCTCGGGCTGGTAGTAGTCGTAGTAACTGACAAAATACTCGACCGCATTCTTAGGGAAAAACTCGCGAAACTCGCTATACAACTGGGCTGCAAGAGTTTTATTGTGTGCGAACACGAGCGCAGGTCTGCCCATGCGGGCAATCACATTGGCCATAGTGAAGGTTTTGCCAGAGCCCGTTACGCCGAGTAGCGTTTGGAATGCTTCACCGTCATTCAAACCCATCACTAATTTATCGATTGCTTCGGGCTGATCGCCAGCAGGTGGATATGGTTGAAAGAGTTGGAACGGCGAGTCGGGGTAAGCAACAAATTGCCCCTCAGTCACGTCCGAGTCAGTAGAGGCCGTGGCTTGCGGGGCCAGTAAGCTGTTGACAAGATCGGTCATAGACCGTCAATGCTATCAACCTTGTTGTAGTCTTCCAAATTAATGACCACATCACAAGACGCAATAGTTTCAGGCCTGTGCGCAATCACAATTCGCGTCATCGTCAGCGTATTAATAGCGTTATTGATTGCTTTTTCTAGCTTGACATCAAGATGACTCGTTGCTTCATCTAGCACCACAATTTCTGGCTCACGGTACAAAGCTCTTGCCAACAAAAGTCGCTGCTTTTGTCCTCCCGAAAGTGCAGTTCCCATGTCACCCACCAACGTGTTGTAGCCCATATTCATACGTTCAATGTCTTTGTGCACGCAAGCTAATTTGGCAACCTCGATGACTCGGTCATAGTCTGGCGCCTCATCAAAAAAGCAAATGTTGTCGATGATGGAGCCTGCGAATAATTGATCGTCTTGCATCACGGCATTCACGCGGCTTCGCCAAGCTGCAAGCGAGACTTTAGATGTATCGACTCCGCCTTTCCAAATATGTCCCTCTGTCGGCCTGAGTAGCCCCAAAATGAGCTTAGCTAGCGTGGTTTTACCGCACCCAGAAGGGCCCACAATCGCAACGGATTTGCCCTCGGGGATTTCTATTGAGACGTCTTTTAGAACAAAAGGATCAAGGTCTGAGTATCGAAAGCTAACAGTCTCCAACTTCAGCTTTCCAAATGGGAATTGTGAGGTAGATGCGATTTCAAAGCCATCATTCGTTACGGCCTCTTTAGGGGTGAGCACAATGTCGGCTAAACGTTCAGATTGGAGGCTCAGCATTTTGAGCTCAATACCTTTGTCAATTAATCCAATCATACGCTGGGTAAAAACAGCTTGGTAGGCAAAAAAAGCAATCAGCATGCCGACTGAAAAGCTATTGCTAAGTATTAACTCAGCACCCAACCAAACCACAGCGATATTCGCTATGCTAGACAACACGCCACCCGCGACGTTGTAGCCCAACATGAAGCGCTGCGTTTTGATGGTTCGGTTGGTTGTATCAATCAAGAGGTTATGCCAAAGGATTTGCCTCTGTGATTCGCGAGCAAAAAGCTTGATGGCCTGAATCCCGCGCAAGCTCTCCATAAAGATGCTGTTTTCTTTGGCACCAAGCAAAATACTCTCCTCTGTCGCTTGACGCAAAGGCGCATAGGCTGCAAACCGCAGCACAGCATAGACTCCGACAGAGGCAATCACGATGGACGATAAGAGCCCACTGTAAAGCCACATCAATGCTAAGGACAACAACGCCAAAATACTATCAATCACGCCTTCGATAAAGCTGGTAGTGAGCGTTCGCTGAATGGCGCCAATAGAGTCGAATCTTGAGACTAAATCCCCTAAGTGCCTTTTTTCAAAAAATGCTTGCGGAAGGCGAATCATGTGCGAGAACACATTCACCGACCACTGTACGCCCATCTCAATACCCAGTTTTAAAACAACCCAGCTACGCAATGCACCAATCCCGACTTGCAGCATAGCCAGAAATAAAAAACCTAGTGAAAGAATCGCAATCAAGTGTTTATCGCCCGCGATAAGTGCATGATCGACCAGCGATTGAATGTACAAAGGGCTCAGCAGCGCGCAAATTTGTAATGCAAATGAAATAATGAAAATTTGAATCATCTGACGCCGAACACCGACCAAACGACCAAACAGATTACTCAAACTCACGCGCTGCTTTTCGGTGCGAGGCTTAAAGTCTGGCGTGGGTGATAACTCCAGCGCCACACCTGTAAAATGCTTGGAACACTCCTCTAAGCCCAACGTTCTGATGCCCTTGGCAGGGTCATGTATCACTAGCTTGCGATTGCTCACTTTTTGCAAGACAACAAAGTGATTCATGTCCCAATGCAAAATACAGGGCAGCTTTAAATCCTTCAACTCTTCCAGCTCCAGCCGCACGGGACGAGAAGCCAAGTCAATTAACTGAGCCCCCTCCACCAACTGAGCCATATTCATGCCCTTGAGGGACACCGAGAGCTTGGCTCGTATGCCTGGCAAATCAAACTTCAATCCATGGCTACTTGCAACCATCGCCAAGCATGCAAGTCCACATTCAGCGGCCTCTGTTTGATAAATCATGGGCAGCGCAGGTGCGCCGCTAAAGATGAGTGATTTCTTCATATGATTTTAGCGAATGTACCTGCCACGCAGGGAATAAAGCGGCTCCAAAATCCATTGTGCAACGGTACGCGTATCCAGCATGACATCCGCCTCTAATTGCATACCACTTTGCAGCGCTTGCTTGACTCCATAAGCGCTTGCGCTTTGGCTTTCGAGAACGGCTCTGATTCGATAAACGGGCTCATCGGTCGAAGCTGTGATGGCCGCTTTGGACGCCATAGGAAATGGAAGCTCGTTTGGCAAAAAAGGGGTCCGAGACACCTCGACAATTCGTGCGCTGTATTGTCCAAATTTTTGGTACGGATAGGCACCATAGCGAATCATGACCGTTTGCCCTGCACTCAAAAAACCAGCGTCTTTACTTTGAGCAAAAAGATGCGCCTCTAGTTCACCATTTTTACTTTGATCTTTTTTATTTTCAGGTAACAGCATCATGAGTGATTTATCAATACTTACAAGCTGGCTGGCTTTCAAAGACAATCCAGAAATGACACCCGCCTGAGGACTTGTGACCACAATTTCTTTTTTAGATTCAAGTTCAATTAAATCTTGCTGCGCTTGCGCCATCCCACGCTCCAGCTCAGCGACCTGGGTGCGCTTACGCATAGGCAACTCGGCTAACTCCGCTCGCAATGTCTCCAGCTCACGTCGGAGACCTGCATGCGTACGCCGTAGCGCTTGCAACTTAGCCTCGTGATCTGCCACTATTTCTTGCTTTTCTTGTACGACGGCATCTGAAACATAGTTTTGTGATGCCAAATCTATGTTGCGCTTTAGTGCACTTTTGGCATATCCAATTCGACTGGATTGCGTCTTTTGCTCCTCAAGAAGTTGTGCCATTTCTTGATATAAAGCAGCAATCCTAAGATTCAAACCTCGGCTAGTTTGAGTGAACAACTGTCCCTGCTGTGTGATGACATTTTCTAAATTATTTTTCCGCTCTTGGATTTGCTGAGCACTCCTAGCCCGTGAATCGCCGCCAGTCGAATCTGGGCGCTCATCCGATACGGTGACCAAGGCTTGACCTGCGGTGACAACATCACCTTCCGCAACATGAATCTGAACAGCACGCCCCGCCTGCGGACTGTAAATCCGAACCACGCCACCCACAGGTATCAAGTAACCCGAAACTGTCACTCGCCGCGTGTATTCCGCAAAAAAAATGAGTAGCAAAATTCCAGCGATGCAAGCAATGACGACACTCGTCAAGCCCCAAACCACCCAACTTCCGCGCACCACAATCTCCCCATGTAAGCGCGGGCGATTAGCTGTTTGAGCTTCTGTACGAAATAAACGCATCAATCAAAACCTTTGAACTAGCAAAAATGGGACTCTGAGCGAACTCAGAATCCCATTTATAAACCACTAGCAGTGGATATTTGTATGAGGTCAGCTAAGCAAGCGACATCACACAACAAGATAGCTAGTATTAGTCGTGATCGCCGCCGCCGTGACCGCGACCGCGACCGCCGTGGCTACGTCCACGACGACCATCCGAGTTTTCAGCGTTATTGTGACTATCGCTATGCCCTGGAGCGCTTTGGTCACCATTGCCGTAACCGTTGTTACATCCGCCACCCGATGGAGTTGGCGTTGGCGTTGGAACTGGGGTTGGAGTTGGAGTTGGAACTGGGGTTGGAGTTGGAGTTGGAGTTCCAGTACCGCCACCAGTTGGAAGACCACCTTGAACCATCAACATCTCTTGTTTAGCTAGAATACGCATAAGACATCCTTTTAAAAGAATAAAGAAAAGCAATAAAACAACCTGAAATTTCGATTGACGGTTCATTCTAATACCATTATTTTGAAAAATATCAACATTTTTTCAAAATAATCGCTAAACGTAGCAAAAAGCAACACATTCCCATTTTTACCGCCATGAACCAAAAAATCGACTCCGCTATGTGCTCTCCTCTTTTGTGCCCAAACGGCAAACTACGCGCCTCCATTAATTTAGGCAATCCCATTCTTGCCAATAAGAATGCCGCTACAGGGGAAATATTTGGCGTATCCGTCGATTTAAGCCACGAGCTAGCCAAGCGCCTAGGTGTAGCGTTAGAGCTCAAAGTCTTCGACGCAGCCGCAAAGTCGGTCGCCGCCGTCACAAGCAACGAGGCCGACATTGGCTTTTTTGCCATTGACCCGCTGCGTGGCGAAGGCATTAGCTTTACCGCCGCTTACGTGCATATAGAAGGCTACTATCTGGTGCGCCAAGATTCACCACTCAAAGTTAATAGCGACGTTGATAAAGCAGGAATTCGCGTAACCGCAGCAAAAGGTAGTGCTTACGACTTATTTTTAACAAGAAGTCTCAAAAGCGCAACACTCACGCATTCCGTCACATCACAAACGGTCACGGATACCTACTTACAAAGTGGTACAGATGTCGCAGCGGGTGTCAAACAGCAACTCGAGTCAGACATCAAACGTCTTGAAGGCAAGGAAAAGCTACGCTTGCTTGACACCAACTTCATGGTCATCGCACAGGCGATGGGTATCCCCAATAATCGCGGTGCAGCTGCCACCGAGTACATGCGCAGTTTTGTTGAAGAAATGAAGCGCTCAGGCTTTGTGGCGGCGTCACTCAAACGGCATGGCATTCAGGGTGCGGCCGTCGCGCCTTTGGCGTGACTCCTGTTCACGCCTTTGGTTTAAAACTCAATCCTTTAAAATCAAGTCCTTTTGCAATCTAGGATTTGATAATGTCTCTCTTCTCCGCTGTTGAACTCGCCCCGCGTGACCCGATTTTGGGTTTGAACGAACAATTTGCCGCTGACACCAACCCAAAAAAAGTGAACCTCGGCGTAGGCGTTTACTTTGACGACAACGGCAAGCTACCACTCCTCAAATGCGTGCAGCAAGCAGAAAACGCCATGATGCAAGCACCCAAAGCACGTGGTTATTTGCCTATTGACGGCATTGCTGCGTACGACAAAGCCGTGCAATCTTTAGTGTTTGGCGAGACGAGCGAGCCATTTACCTCGGGCCGTGTCGCGACCGTGCAAGGTCTTGGCGGTACGGGCGGGCTCAAAATTGGCGCAGACTTTCTAAAACGCATGAGTCCAAACGCCAAGGTCTTGATTAGCGACCCAAGCTGGGAAAACCACCGTGCGCTGTTTACTAATGCAGGCTTTACGGTTGAAACCTATGCGTACTATGACGCAGCCAAGCGCCATGAGGGCGGTATCAACTTTGCGGGTATGTTGGCCGATTTGAACGCAGCTGCCGCTGGCACGATTGTTCTCCTGCACGCTTGCTGCCACAACCCGACGGGCTATGACATCACTGCCGCGCAGTGGGATGAAGTGATTGCCGTCATCAAAACAAAAAATTTAACCGCTTACTTAGACATGGCCTATCAAGGCTTTGGCTACGGCATCGCAGAAGACGGCGCGGTGATTACCAAGTTCATCGCAGCGGGTCTCGACTTTTTGGTTTCCACCAGCTTTAGCAAAAGCTTCAGCTTGTACGGTGAGCGCGTGGGTGCTCTGTCTGTCGTCTGCAGCAGCAAAGAAGAAGCTTCGCGCGTGCTCTCGCAGCTCAAAATCGTCATTCGTACCAACTACTCCAACCCGCCAACGCACGGCGCGTCCGTGTGTGCCGCTGTGCTCACAACGCCCGCGCTACGTGCCTTGTGGGAAGAGGAACTGGCGGAGATGCGCGTTCGTATCAAAGCTATGCGCACAGGCTTGGTCGATGGCCTCAAAGTCGCTGGCGTAAAGGAAGACATGAGCTTTATCACGCAGCAGATCGGGATGTTTAGCTACTCAGGTCTATCAAAAGACCAAATGGCTCGCTTGCGCACCGAGTTTGGCATTTACGGCGTGGACACGGGCCGTTTGGCGATCTCGGCACTCAACACCAAAAACCTTGCTTATGTGTGTGAGTCGATTGCTAAAGTGATGGCATAAAAGTGATTCGTACTCGAATTGCACCCTCGCCTACGGGTTTTTTACATCTAGGCACTGCCCGCACAGCCCTTTATTCATGGGCTTTTGCGAAGCACCATGGTGGTAAATTTGTGCTGCGGATCGAAGATACCGATGTAGCGCGGTCAACGCAAGACTCGGTGGATCAAATCTTAGCTTCGATGGCTTGGTTAGGCCTTGACTACGACGAAGGCCCGATCTACCAAATGCAGCGCCTAGAGCGCTACCAAGCCGTCATCGATCAACTGATTGCAAACGGTCAGGCGTATCGCTGCTACAGCACACCCGCCGAACTTGACTTGGTGCGCGAAGCCAAAAAGGCACGCGGCGAAAAACCACTCTACGA
>JANPAS010000182.1:0-19334 GCA_031430035.1 Comamonadaceae bacterium
TTCTTGGAGTACAACAACTTCATTCCAGCTGATCCGCTTAAGACCCCTGCACACATTGCCCCCGTTTGGTATTTCACAGCGTTTTATTCGATGCTTCGTGCTACGAATGACGTGCTCGTCAATGTGTTTTGTCTGCTAGCCGCTGCTGCTGCGGTGTGGACATATTTGAAATCCAGTCTTTCACAAAAGCTCAAGATCGCGACCCTAGTGGCGGCCTTGGTCGCTTGCGTACTGCTCAAGACTTTCGACGCCAAGTTCTGGGGCGTTGTGGTGATGGGCGGCGGCGTGATTATTTTGTTCTTCTTGCCATGGTTAGATAAGAGCCCCGTTAAATCCATCCGCTACCGTCCTGATTGGCATAAGTGGGTGTATGGTGTGTTCGTGGCTTTCTTCTTTGTGCTGAGCTATCTGGGCATTCAAGCCCCCACCACAGTGGGTACCTTGATTGCGCAAGCGGGTACGCTCTATTACTTTGGCTTCTTCCTCTTGATGCCTTGGTGGAGCCAGCTGGGTACGTTTAAGTCTGTGCCTGATCGCGTTACTTTTGCCGCTCATTGATAGGAGCATAAAAAAATGAAAAAACTATTTGCTCTCTTACTCTCGTTGGGTTTGGCTTTTGGCTCGATCAGCGCTTTCGCAAACGAAGGCGGTATTGAGTGGGACAAAGCGCCCAATAAAACCAACGACCAAGTGGCTTTGCAAAATGGCGCGAAGTTGTTTGTGAACTATTGCTTGAACTGCCACTCGGCAGCGTTTATGCGCTACAACCGCATGACTGAAATTGGTTTGACTGAAAAGCAAATTAAGGAAAACTTGCTTTTTGGATCAGCCAAAGTGGGCGATACCATGAAGGCCGCGATTGATCCGCAACAAGCCAAAGAGTGGTTTGGTGGCAATCCCCCAGACCTCAGTGTCATGACACGTTCGCGCTCGGACGGTAGCAAAGGCACGGGCGCCGACTATGTCTATACCTACTTGCGTAGCTATTACAAAGACGAGGCAAGCCCAACAGGATGGAATAACCACGCGTATCCTAAAGTGGCCATGCCGCATGCGCTGTGGGAGTTGCAGCGCGATCTGAAACCTGCTGAGTATGACCAAGCTGTGGGCGATCTGGTTGGATTTATGCAGTGGATGGCAGAGCCAGCGCAAAATAAGCGTGTGCAAATTGGTGTCTGGGTCTTGTTTTTTATGCTGATTTTCTCTGTGATTGCGTGGCGTTTGAACGCGGCTTATTGGAAAGATGTGAAGTAAATTCACGCTTGGCGTTAGCGGTCTTTGCCGTGTGTTTTTAGGGCGGCTGCAACCTTAGCAGCCGTTCGCTTTTAAGGGGTATTTTTATGATGGTTTTGTACTCGGGCACAACATGCCCTTTCTCGCACCGCAGCCGTTTCGTTCTGTTTGAAAAAGGAATGGACTTTGAAATTCGCGATGTGGATTTGTACAACAAACCCGAAGACATCGCGGTGATGAATCCCTACGCTCAAGTGCCTATCTTGGTCGAGCGTGATTTGATTTTGTATGAGTCCAACATCATCAACGAGTACATTGACGAGCGCTTCCCGCATCCACAGTTGATGCCTGGCGACCCAGTGGATCGTGCTCGCGTCCGGTTGTTTCTGCTCAATTTTGAAAAAGAGCTGTTTGTGCATGTTTCGACTTTGGAGGCGCGTAATGTCAAGTCCAACGAAAAAGCGATAGAAAAAGCCAAGCAGCACATTACAGATCGTTTGACGCAGCTATCTCCCGTGTTTTTGAAAAACAAATTCATGATGGGGGATACTTTTTCAATGCTGGATGTGGTTATTGCGCCTTTGCTCTGGCGCCTCAATCACTATGGTATTACGCTCAGTAAAAACGCTGTGCCATTGCTCAAATATGCGGAACGCATCTTTTCACGTCCAGCATTTATTGAGGCATTGACGCCATCCGAAAAAGTGATGAGAAAGTAAATGATTGTTGCGCCTGAGCTAGCGAGTGCCAAACCGTATTTGTTACGTGCCATGTACGAGTGGTGCGGCGAGCAAGGGCTGACCCCATACGCTTCTGTGTATGTCGACGAACACGTTCAGGTGCCGAAAGAGTTTGTGAAGGATGGCGCCATTACACTGAACATTGGCATGGATGCAACGAATGGGCTTTTAATAAACAACGAAACTTTGGCATTCAAGGCTCGCTTCGGCGGTGTACCGCGGCAAGTGGTCGTGCCGATCACGCACATCATGGCTATTTATGGACGTGAAAATGGACAAGGTATGGCCTTTCCTATTTCCGATTCAGAGCAAGCGAGTCCTGCTACTTCCGATATCGGTATCACTACAAGGCCAATACCAGCGAAGCTGGCCGCAACACCAGCGATGAAAAAAGAGAAGATCAAGCCGACTTTAAAGCGAGTCAAGTAAGCATTTAGTGCTTGATTCGATTACAATCCAAAGCTTACTTTTTTAAGCGTGCGCCGATTTAGCTCAGTTGGTAGAGCAACCGCCTTGTAAGCGGTAGGTCATCAGTTCGAATCCGATAATCGGCACCAAATATCAAGCCAGTCAAATTTTTTGACTGGCTTTTTATTGGGCGTTTAGTGATAGCTGCGTTTGAACCGAATCGATTGCACGTCGACGTCCTGGGCTTGAATCGCCGCCAGTAGAATCGGCTCGAGTTGTTTGAGTTTGGCAACTGCTGAAGCGTTGCTAATAAGGACGCACCACTCACCATCAGCCAGTGGGCCTGCGGCAATACTGGTGTGTAGGCCTAGCGGTATATTTTTCAATACGATGTCTAGGCAAATTTTAGATAGCGCCATGCGCCCCAAAAGACCAGATAGCGTGTTAGATTCAGCGATAGCTTGCAAAACAGTGGGCATGTGTTTTTGTACTTTTTAGAGATTTGTATGCACCTCATTATTACGGATGCTTGGATGGCGAAGAGTCGTCCGATTCATTTGACAGGAACAAAGTTGGTCTTGGCCGGGCTGAGTGCGTCCTTGGTGCTCATGGCAACTGCTGCGGGGCTTTATCATTGGGTGTTTATGAAGGGTGCACGTGAAGGTTGGCCCATTATTAGTAGCGTTGTGAAGTTGGTCGCGCGCGATGAGTTTGAGCAGCGTGATAAATTTCTACGTGAAAACTTGGATGTCATGGCGCAAAAGGTCGGCGAAATGCAGGCCAAGCTTTTGCAAATGGAATCGCTGACAGAGCGGGTTTCTGGTTTGGCGGGTATACCGCCTGCCGAAATTAAAAGTAAAACAGGCGCAGCAGGGGCAGGCGGTCCCTTGATCGCGGGGCGCAGTCTAAGTTTGGAAGAGGTACAGCACGCAGTTGACCGCCTTCAACTCGTGAGTGATCAGCAAACTGATCTTTTGACAGTTGCCGAGTCACGTCTGTTTGAACAAAAAATTAAGGCGATGGCAATCCCAACCCAGCTCCCTGTTTTGACAGGCAAAATTGGCTCACCTTTTGGTTGGCGTATTGATCCAATCACGGGTAAATCTGCTTTGCATACGGGGCTTGATTTCCCTGCTGAAACTGGGGTTCCTATTTTTGCCAGTGCGGGGGGATTAGTTGTGACGCAGGAGTACCATTCTGAATACGGCAACATGATTGAAGTGGATCACGGCAATAACTTGATGAGTCGCTATGCGCATACGTCTAAAGTGTTTATTAAAAAAGGCGATTTGATTAAACGCGGACAAAAAATTGCCTTGGTTGGCACAACTGGACGATCGACGGGATCTCATCTGCATTACGAGGTTTTAGTGCAAGGCGTACCTCAAGACCCGCGCAAATTTTTGAATGCAGGACTCGCACTTGTTAAATAAATTGAAGTCTACGTGCCGGTTGGCGATGGGCAAGTAAAATAGAGGGTTATGGCCTTCACCTTACTTACTAAAATTTTTGGCAGTCGCAATGACCGCCTCCTGAAACACTATCGAAAACTAGCCAGCGATGCCGCTAAGTTTGAGGCATCAGTCGGCACGCTAGATGATGACGGCTTGCGTGCCAAAACCCAAACATTTAAAGATCGTCTGGCGCTGGGTGAGGCGCTAGAGGCTTTGCTTCCAGAGGTTTTTGCCGTGGTACGGGAGGCTTCCAAACGTGTCATGAAAATGCGACACTTTGATGTGCAGATGGTTGGCGGTGCAGCCCTTCACGAAGGCAAAGTTGCCGAGATGCGCACAGGCGAAGGTAAGACGCTGACAGCCACTCTTCCCGTTTATTTGAACGCTTTGACGGGGAAGGGCGTGCATGTCGTCACCGTGAACGATTACTTAGCGAATCGCGACGCGCAGTGGATGGCACGTCTGTACAATTTTCTTGGCATGACGGTAGGCATTAACTTGCCGAATATGTCCCGCGCTGAGAAGCAAGCGGCATACGCCGCTGATATCACCTACGGCACAAACAACGAATTTGGATTTGATTACTTGCGTGACAACATGGTCTACGAGGTGGCAGATCGTGTACAACGTGGCCAGCACTACGCGATTGTGGATGAGGTCGATTCAATCCTGATTGACGAGGCGCGTACGCCACTCATCATCAGCGGACAAGCTGACGACCAGACTGAGCTTTATCAGGTTATGCAAAAACTGGTTCCCGTATTGGTCAAGCAAATTGGTGAAGAAGATCCTAGAACGGGAGAAGGTGTGATCACACCTGGAGATTTCACGCTGGATGAAAAATCGCATCAGATTTTTTTAACAGATCGTGGCTATGAAAATGCAGAGCGGATGATGTCCAATTTGGGCTTGATTACGCAGAATTCATCGCTTTATGACCCTGCCAATATCTCCTTGGTGCATCATTTGTATGCTGCGCTGCGTGCTAAACACCTCTATCACCGTGATCAACATTACGTTGTACAGGATGGTGAAGCTGGCGCTGAAATTGTGATCGTGGACGAGTTTACGGGTCGGTTGATGTCGGGACGCCGTTGGGGTGAGGGTTTGCATCAGGCGGTAGAGGCTAAAGAAGGTGTACAGATTCAAGCGGAAAACCAAACGCTGGCTTCGATTACGTTCCAAAACTATTTTCGCCTCTACAAAAAATTAGCGGGTATGACGGGTACAGCCGATACCGAGGCTTACGAGTTTCAAGAAATTTATGGCCTAGAGACAGTAGTGATTCCGCCCAACCGAATCAGTAAACGAAGCGATCAGCAAGACCGCGTCTATAAAAGCACGCGAGAGAAATATGTCGCTGCCATCACCGATATCAAAGACTGTTTTGAGCGTGGGCAGCCTGTTTTGGTTGGAACAACCTCGATTGAAAATTCTGAGTTGATCTCCGAAATGTTGACCAAAGAGGGTTTGCCGCACCAGGTTTTAAATGCCAAACAGCATGCACGTGAAGCGGACATCGTCGCGCAGGCGGGACACTCGAAAATGATCACGATTGCCACTAACATGGCTGGTCGTGGTACGGATATTGTGCTTGGCGGTAATTTAGAAAAGCAAATTCAGGCCTTGGAAGTAGAAGCTTTATCTGATTCTGATCGCGCGATTCGTGAATCCCAGATCCGTGAGCAGTGGGCACTAGACCATGAAGCTGTAAAGGCACAAGGTGGTTTGCGCATCATTGCAACAGAGCGTCACGAATCTCGACGCATCGATAACCAATTGCGCGGACGTTCAGGTCGTCAAGGCGATCCTGGCGCATCACGCTTTTACTTGAGTCTGGATGATTCGTTGATGCGTATTTTTGCAGGCGAACGCGTGAAGGCCATCATGGAGCGTCTCAAGATGCCTGATGGCGAGGCGATTGAGGCTGGGATTGTGTCACGCAGCATTGAGAGCGCACAGCGCAAGGTGGAAGCTCGCAACTTTGATATGCGTAAGCAATTGTTGGAGTACGACGATGTTGCCAACGATCAGCGCAAGCAAATTTATCAGCTACGTAATGATATTTTGGATGCCAAGGGCTTGGACGAGCAGACTACATCGTTGCGCGATGGTGCATTGACAGACCTCGCGCGTCAATATGTTCCGCATGAGTCAGTAGAAGAGCAGTGGGACATTACAAGCTTGCAAAAAGCCTTGCATAGTGAGTGGCAGCTGGATGTTCCACTAGATAAACTGGTCTCTGAAGCCAGCGCCATCACCGATGAAGAAGTGGTACAGCATGTGATTGAGGCTGGAACTCAGCAAATCGCCGCAAAAATTAATATTGTGGGCAAAGATAACTTTGCAAATTATGGGCGCATGGTGCTTTTGCAAAATTTAGACTCACATTGGCGAGAGCACTTGAGTGCGCTGGATTACCTCCGTCAAGGTATTCATTTGCGTGGCTATGCACAAAAACAACCCAAGCAAGAGTACAAACGTGAGTCATTTGAAATGTTTGGAGCCATGCTTGATTCCGTGCGCGATGAGGTCAGCAAGAACCTGCTGACGGTTCGTGTGCAGTCGAGTGAGCAAATGGATGCAGCCGCACATCACTTGGAGCAAACGGCTGCGCAAGGGATTCAACATGTAGCCTACACTGCGCCAGATGAGTCTGGCGTAGCTCAAACGACGATCTCTGAGCAGGAGGCTGAAAATCTAAATGCGAAGCAGCCGTATGTGGCTAATGGACGTGTCGGGCGCAATGACCCATGTCCTTGTGGTAGCGGTAAAAAGTTCAAGCTCTGCCACGGCAAGCTGGCGTAAGGCTACAACGTTTTAAAAACCTCTGATGCTGCGGCAATAGTGGCGTCAATATCGGCAATGCTGTGTGCCGAGCTGACAAATCCAGCCTCATAGAGCGCGGGCGCAAAATAGTGCCCTCGCTCTAGCATGCCATGGAAAAAGCGGTTGAAGCGTGGGCTATCCGTTGTCATGACTTTCGCATAATTCTGTGGCAACTCTTCCATCATGAAAAAACCAAACATGCCCCCCTCTGAATCTGTCCGAAAAGCAATGCCGGCTTGACTTGCCGCATTTTCTAAACCTTGCGTTAAGCGTTTCGTTTGAAGTGATAGTTGCGTGTAAAAATGAGGTTGGCTAATTATTTTTAGAGTGGCTAATCCACAAGCGGTAGCGACTGGATTGCCGCTAAGCGTGCCGGCTTGATAGACAGGTCCTAGCGGTGCTAATTGACTCATCACCTCTACGGATCCACCAAAAGCTGCAAGCGGCATGCCGCCGCCGATGACTTTGCCTAGTACGGTGATATCGGGCGCGATGCCCATGATCGACTGTGCACCGCCCAGGGCGACTCGAAACCCCGTCATCACTTCGTCAAACACCAGCAGTGCGCCGTACTCTGTGCACAGTTCACGGCAACGCTTGGCAAATGGGGCTGAGGCACGGACAAAATTCATATTTCCTGCGATGGGCTCGATCATTAAACAAGCGAGTTCCCGCCCGTGCAAGGTAAAAGCTTCTTCTAGTTGTGCCAGATTGTTGTACTCCAGCACGATGGTGTGTTGAGCGACTTCTTGCGGCACGCCCGCACTTGTTGGATTGCCAAAGGTAGCAAGCCCAGAACCGGCTTTCACCAAGAGTGCATCTGCGTGGCCGTGATAGCAGCCTTCAAACTTGATCAATTTTTTGCGCCCTGTTGCACCGCGCGCAAGGCGAATCGCACTCATGGCAGCTTCGGTTCCCGAACTGACGAGACGCACCATTTGCATGGATGGCACATGCTTCAAGATTTCTTCAGCGAGTTCGATTTCACGCTCTGTGGGGGCGCCAAATGAAAAACCAGTTTGCGCAGCCTTTATCACAGCCTCAACGACAGTGGGATGACCATGTCCAAGAATCATGGGTCCCCATGAGCCAATGTAGTCCGTATAGCGAACATTCTCGGAATCCCAAAAATGGGCCCCCAGTGCTCGATTGATAAAGCGAGGCGTACCACCAACCGCTTTGAACGCACGAACGGGAGAGTTAACTCCACCAGGGATAACGCGGCAGGCACGATCGAATAGCTGGGTATTTGAGTTCATAAATGAGTGGATAAGGGTTATGACTAGCTGCTTAAAACGAGAGATTCGCTAGAATCATTGAATTGTAAGAACGCGACGCAAAGAATTGAAAGAATTATGGAAAACAAAACTTGGATGTGCCTTATTTGTGGATGGATGTACGATGAAGCTCAGGGTGCGCCAGAAGATGGGGTTGCTGCTGGAACGGCGTGGAAGGATGTGCCTATGAACTGGGTTTGTCCTGAATGTGGGGCGCGCAAAGAAGATTTTGAGATGGTGAGCGTTTAAGTCAGGAATAAGGGAACAATCGTGAAAGTTCTCATCATCGACGACAGCAATACGATTAGACGCAGTGCGGAAATTTTTTTAAAACAAGCTGGCTATGAAGTCATATTAGCCGTTGATGGATTTGATGCGCTTGCAAAAGTTAACGATAACCACCTTGATATTATTTTTTGTGATATTTTGATGCCACGTCTAGATGGTTATCAAACTTGCATGCTTATTAAAAATAATGAGAAATTGGCACGTATTCCGCTCGTAATGTTATCCTCCAAGGACGGCGTATTCGATATGGCGCGCGGCAAGATGGTCGGTTGTGAGGGTTATCTCACCAAGCCTTTCACGAAAGATCAACTCATTCGAACTATTCAAACACAAGTGGGCAAACTGACATGACTATTAAGAATATATTAATTGTTGACGATTCAAAGACGGAGCAAATTCATTTATCGCAAATGCTCGCAACGGAGGGTTTTTCTACGCAAACCGCATCTGATGCGGACGAGGCTCAAAGATCTGTCGATACTATGCGCCCCGACCTTATCTTGTTAGATATCGTCATGCCTGGGCAAAGTGGATTTCAATTTGCACGAGCCTTAACACGAGATCCTAAATATGCCGACATACCGATTATTTTGTGTACCAGTAAAGATCAAGAAACAGACCGCGTTTGGGGTATCAGGCAGGGCGCAAAAGCGTATATTGTTAAGCCTGTACAGAAGAGTGAGTTGTTGGAAAAAATTAGATCTTTGTAGATTAATAGTTTAACGACATGTCTAAAAAAGAGGCGCTCTCACAGTTTCAAACCAGATTAGCTGGACGGTTGCAATCGGCTGATGCGGGTGGTGGGGAGGCGGCGAATTGGCTAGCCGTTGAGATCGCTGGCGTTGGTTTTATGTTCCCACTTAATTACTCTGGCGAAATTTTTCCTTGGTTTGAACCTCAAGCTATCCCGTATGCAAAAGATTGGTTTTTGGGCGTGGCGAATTTACGAGGCGCTTTATGCGGGGTTGTAAGCCTGGCAAAGTATTTTGATTTACCAGGCGCAGCTGATCTTTTAGAGGGAACTAAAACGCAGCAAGATAGGCGCTTGATTGGTTTCCATCCTTCTTTGGATCTCAATACAGTCTTGGCCGCAGATAAGTTAGTGGGCCTTAAAAGTCGGCACCAGATGGCTGAGACGGATGTGGCTGGCCAATATCGTGATCAGCAGGGCTTAACATGGCAAGAAATTGATTTGCGTTTGCTGGCGCAAAATCCCGCCTTTATCAATATTGCGCAATGATTTGAATCTCATAGAAAGAAGCTACAACATGGATACCTTAATGTCGCCAATGCCCTCTACCCAAGAGCCCGCAATCCCGCTTTTTATGGACGAGCGCCGTTTGGAGCGATACCAGCGCATTTTGCGTATTGTGTTGGTCTCTATGCTGGTTATTTTGGGGATCGTCACGTTTTTGGTTTTGACGCAGTCTGACCGTACGGCAAGGCAAGTGGGAGCAACCAGTCAATCACTTTTGCATTCGCAGCGTTTGGCCAAGTCTGTGACTCAGGCCTTGGCTGGCGCCCCGACTTCTTTCGCCGAGCTAACAGAAAGCAATGATGCACTCGTGAAGAATTTTGATGCTTTGAGAATCGGTAATGACAGCTTAAATGTAGAAGCGATTCCAGGCGATATGCAACCAGAGCTTCTCGCGCTCTTACCCAGTGTGGAAAAAACAGGTAAAAACGTGAAGGTGATTTTGGCGCAGAGGGTTTTTCTGACAGGACTTGGTGGATCGCTACGTGCGATTAATCGGAGGTCGTCAGACCTGCTGGAGATTGCTGAGTCGATTTCCTCGTTGAAGTTGCAACAAAATGCGCCCGCACAAGAAATTTCAACTGCAGGTGAGCTGGTGATGTTGACTCAGCGCATTGGTAAATCTGCGAACGAGTTCTTAACGGCAGATGGTTTAAATACCGAAGCCGTTTTTTTGCTGGGTAAGGATTTAAACACCTTCAAAGAGTTGGGAACGGGTTTGAAGACGGGTAATGCAGAGCTCAAACTAAAGCCAACCAAAGATAAAGAGACGGCCGAGCGGTTGGATGCACTGCTCCAGCTTTATGAGGAAACACGGACACAAGCCGCAGGTATTTTGGGGAACTTGCAGGGTATGGTTGCAGCCCGCGATGCGCAAAATGGTATTTTGGCGGAGTCTGAGCCTCAGCGCCGTCAATTGGAGGCTTTGCAAGCCAAGCTCTCCAAGCAATCCGAAGTCGATGGTTTGACCATTACCGCTTTGATTTTAGTTGCACTACTTGCTATTTTGGCAACGGCTGGACTCGTCTATATGCAAGTGCTGGATGTACGTCGCCGCCAAGCCAAATCCGAACAGGAAACGGCGCTTGCGCAATCGCAAGAGATGGAGGCTAAGCGAGTGAATGACGCCAATCAAGCAGCCATTTTGCGTTTGATGAACGAAATGCAAAACGTCGCTGACGGTGACTTAACACAAGAAGCTACCGTGACAGAGGACATTACGGGAGCAATTGCCGACTCGGTTAACTACACCGTTGAGGAGTTGCGCTCGTTGGTTGGTAACGTGCAAAAAACATCATCTTTGGTGGCCAGCACGACCAGCGAGGTTGAGGCATCCTCTAAGCAGCTTTTGACTGCTGCCAACCAGCAGTTGATCGATATTCATCAAGCGGGGCAGGCTGTTCTAGCTATGGCTGATCGCATCACCAAAGCCTCTGGCTTGGCGGATGAGTCGGCTGCTGTAGCCAAGCAATTTTTAACGGCCGCCAATTCAGGTTTGTCTGCTGTACAAAGCACGATGGGAGGGATGAACGCCATCCGTAATCAAATTCAGGAAACAGCTAAACGGATGAAGCGTCTTGGTGAATCCTCTCAAGAAATTGGCGAGATTACTGATCTGATTTCTGACATTACTGAGCAAACTAACGTGTTGGCTTTGAATGCGGCTATTCAAGCTGCGTCAGCTGGTGAAGCGGGGCGAGGCTTTACTGTCGTTGCAGAAGAGGTGCAGCGCTTGGCTGAACGCTCTGGTGATGCGACAAGGCAGATTACCAATCTCGTGAAGGCTATTCAAGCGGATACGCAAGAGGTGGTGGCGTCTATGGAGCTTTCAACCAACGGTGTTGTTGCGGGCGCACAGTTGTCTGAAAATGCAGGCTCCGCTCTGACCGAAATTGACCGTATTTCGCATCAACTCACGACCATGATTGAACGCATCTCGACTGCGACCGCTAGCGAAGCTAAGGAGGCCAATATGGTTGCCTCGACGATTCAAAATATTTTCGCTGGCACAGAGCGTACTAGCGATGGAACAAAGGCCAACGCGCAAATGGTGCGTGAGCTGTCCACTATGGCGGATGAGTTGAAAAAATCCGTTTCTAGGTTTAAATTGGCCTAAGCGGCATGTGCCTTCATGTCAATGATCAATGAATCAGCTTTGGTTTGGATTGGCGAGGAGGTCCGTGCCACGCTGCGTGAGTTGAAAATCGAGCTAGAGGCGCTCCTTCAGACTCAATCTGCACAGCGCACGAGCCTGCTGGTTAGTAGCGCTGAAAAAATACGTTCAATTGCAGGCGCCTTTCGTGTCGCCAATTGTGAGCCGCTGTCGCAGTACGCGAACACCTTGCAAGATGTGATTCAACTGTGGTGCGACTCTCCTAGCTCTATACTGCCGCAAGCTGTGACAACCACTGTGGCAGCTAGTCAAAGCTTGGGTGATTTTTTGCAGGTCATACAAGAGCGCAAATCTTTATCAGAGCTGACGCTTTTTGATGACTATCAGCGTTTGGGCGTTACTTTGTCCCGTGCGGTTTCTCCTGTTCATTTGTGGCCAAAGGCAGAAGGCGTGCGATGCCTAAATGCATGGTTACAAGAGGGTTTTGTGGCGGAATTAGGGCGCCACGTACAGCATCGAATGAGTTTCTACGATGCCCAATCTATTGGGCAATTTGAAGTGGATGTGTTGATGCTGGGGCTCATCAGGCATCAAAAAATGGAATCAGGCGCCGAATTACAGCTTGTTTGTCATTGGCGTGCTCTACAGAGCAATACCCCTGAGCATGTGATCACAGGGGTGCTTGTAGCCGTCATTATTGAGTCAGTGAGCAAAGGTGCGTTGACACTCGATATGCACCTCAAGCGTTATTTATTAGCCAGTTTGTCGTGGCTCAAAGGACAGAGTAGCGAAGAAGCCTTCCTGCATGAATCTGCTTTCTTTTGTTTCCTTGTTTGGCAAGCCGAGCAAAGCCATAGTACGCCACTTGCCAGTGAGGCGCTGGTGGTGCTGACTCGCTTAGCGCAAGCGGCTGACTGGCAAGCCCTTCAAGGTGCGAGCTACACCCAAGTTCATTTCGATCCACACGCTCGTGAGTTGCTGGCGCAAGCTAGAACTGCCGTCACTGCAACCAAGCAGCTGTGGAGCGATTTTTGTGCGGTGCAGCCTGCAGCGGGTACTCCTTCTATTAAAACCGAGGGCCTAGCCTTATCGTTTGACAAAATGGGCCAATCGCTAGAAGCGCTACATCCTGCCGCGGGTAGATTAAGTCAGGCATTCCATGCGCTTATCTCTGATGCGCAGTTGTGCGTAAAACGTGATACACAGATTGAAGTTGCAACTTTGCTGCTCATCTTGAGCTCAATGCTGGCTGACATGAACGGGCGCTCTGACGTAGACACCGAGCGCCACTTGCTTGATATAGTTCGGCGACTAGAGCATCTGCGCAGTGGGCAAATGCTGGGTGCATTTGATCCTTGGATGCTCGAACAGCAGCAGCGTCAAGATTGGACGCAAGCCATGACCAGTACCACCGATGTACTAGGGCAAAAATTGACAGAGATTGAAGGTATTTTTGAGCGGCTATGGGCAAGCCCTGATGACACTTCTGAGCTACTGTTGGTGCCTTCAAAATTACAGCAAATACGCTCTATTGCACATTCTTTAAAGTTGGAAGATTTTGCGAATGCGGTTTTGCCAGTCGAGTCAAAAATTGAAATACTGATACAAAGCCAGCACGCCATGAGTGAGGTCGTGCAAAAGCAAATGGCAGCTGAATTGGCTGGATTAGGTCTTATGCTGAGTATGTGGGCGCACAAGCCTGAGCCTGCCTACTTGGCTGCATCCATAGGGCCGCAAGAGGACTCCATCGAGCATATCTTTTTGATGGAAGCGCAAGAGGTACTTGTGCAAGCGCATGTTGATCTGACCCACTTGGCCGAGCAGCCTGAGCACGTTGAAACCTTGATTGCGATTCGGCGCGCATTTCATACGATCAAAGGCGGGGCGCGGGTCGTAGGCTTGGCTGAGTTTGGCGAAGCGGCTTGGTTAATTGAGCAGTACTTGAACGACAAACTGGCGCAGCAGCAGTTACTCGATCCTCGCGCACTTCAGCTTTGCGCTGATCAAGTGACATGTATGCAAAATTGGACGGAGCAATTGCAAGCGCAGCATGTGTCACATGGCTTGCCCCTCGATACCTCCGCCATTGATTGGCAATTAATCCCACTGGGAGAGGCTCTCCAAGCTAGCCAGTCAGTACCTTATGCGCCCGCTTTTTTAGATTTTCCACCATCCGATTTTTTAGATTTACCTGCAGAGCCTTTGCAGGTCACCCGTGCTTTAGATGGCGACTTATTGGAGGCAGATGAGGCAATTGAGGCACAAATAAAAACGATTGGCGATCTGCAAATTTCCATCCCGTTGTACCAAGCCTATCTTAATGAAACCGACGAGTGGTCTCGTCAACTAGCGTTAGCGCTGTCCGAGTGGGCTTTAGATGAGACTCAGCCGATCCCTAGTCAAACATTGACATGGGCACATGCCTTGGCGGGAAGCTCGGCGACAGTCGGTTTTGAGAGCTGTGCCGAGCTCGCCAAATTGACAGAGCGCTTGATTCAGCGAACGCAGGCGCAGAGCGTCTATTCGGTTGACTTAGCACAAACACTCGCTGACGCGGCAGACGAGATAAGACGTTTACTCCATCAATTTGCAGCGGGATTTCTTAAAACAGCAGATGCACCTTTGATAGATAAGTTGCGTACATATTTGGATGCATCATCCCCAGTGCAAGGGGGGGATTCCGTTTCGCTCGAGTCTGTTGCGTCGCCTGACCAAATCATATTCATGCCGATTCAGGCGATGCCTATGACCGCCAGTGTCGATCCAGAGGTGAAAGCCGTCTTCGAAGAAGAGTCGGCGCAACTGATTCCCGAGCTGGGGGCGGCACTACGCACTTGGGATAAGTCGCAAGCGCTGCGTACTTTGCATACCCTCAAAGGTAGCGCTAGATTGGTGGGCGAGCAGTCATTGGCGCAGCATGCGCACGAACTTGAGTCACAAATTGAGGCGATCAGCGACAAGCCCAACGACGAAGAGCTCACTACGCTTTTGCAGGCGTATGACCAAATGGTCGCGTCGTCCATGCAGCAAGCCACCCCCTTGTTGAATCAAGCGGCCGAAGCTGCTGCGCAACCTGCATTGGCGCAGCCCTTTGTGGCCGTGCCTAGCGGCGAGACGATACGCGTGCAATCGAGCACGGTGGATCGATTGGTGAATCAAACGGGCGAGTTAATGATTGCTCGCTCTCGGATGGAAGCGGAGATGGCCAGATCCTTGCGTACCTTATCGGATATGGGCTCGCAAGTGCAACGCCTGCGCGATCAACTGCGCGAGATGGAGCTCCAAACAGAGTCACAAATGCAATCTCGGCAAACGCAAGTCACTGATGCAGCCAATAGCTTTGACCCCCTCGAACTAGATCGCTTTACTCGTACGCAAGAGCTCACACGCTTCATGGCCGAAGCACTCAGTGATCTGTCGACATTGCAGCGCAGCTTACAGCGCAGTCTCAACACTACGGAAGATGATTTAGCGGCTCAGTTGCGGCAGACGAGGGATTTGCAGCGCAATTTGCTGCGTACGCGTATGGTGGACTTTGACTCTGTAGGTGAGCGTTTGCACCGACTCGTGCGGATGACAAGCTTAGAACTTGGTAAATCAATCGAGCTTAATATCAAAAACGGAAGACAAGAAATGGATCGCTTGGTGCTAGAGCGCATGCTGCCCGTGTTTGAGCATTTGCTGCGCAACGCTGTGGTGCACGGCATCGAACTACCCGCGCAACGAGAGGCTAAAGGTAAGCCCGTGCAAGGCCGAATCACCATTCAACTCACCCAGCAAAGTAATGACGTGATTGTGAGTTTGCAAGACGATGGCAGCGGCATAGACCAAGAAGCTTTGCTGACAAAAGCCCGTGCGCGTTTGGGACAACCGCAACTCATGGCGGACCCCGTTGAACTCATTTTTATGTCGGGGCTTAGCACTGCCAATGAGGTGTCCGAGTTGGCTGGACGCGGCATCGGGATGGATGTGGTGCGTAGTCAAATATTTGCGCTAGGCGGTCGTATTGAGGTTGCCTCCACTCAAGATACAGGTACGTCATTCAAGCTCATTTTGCCCTTGACCACGGCCGTTACGCAGATCGTATTGGTGCGCACTGGCGCACAAATGACGGGTATCCCAGGTAATCTGGTGAATACGATTGTTCGCGTCAAGCCAGATCAAATCATGCAGGCACGGCAGAACAAATCATTTACACATGCAGATCAAACGTACCCATTCTTTGGTCTTGGTCAATTGCTGCAATACAAATCCCAAGCGGCGGAGCTTGAGCAGCCAACGCAAAACGTCATCATTTTGCAAAGCGCAGGGCAAATGATTGCGCTGCATGTAGATGAAGTGCTGGGTAACCAAGAAGTGATGGTTAAAAATTTGGGCGTGCAACTTGCCCAAATGCCTGGCCTCTCGGGTATGACGGTGCTACCGACGGGCCCTACCGTTTTAATCTACAACCCTGTCGCCTTAGCCGCCATTTATGGACCAGGCCTAGTAGGCGATGCCGCCGCGACTGAAGGGGATATACAAACAGGCGGTATCGACACCCTCGACTCCGCACAAGATAGCCCTCAAGCCCCTTTAGTGCTGGTCGTTGATGACTCCATCACCATGCGCCGCGTGCTACAACGCTTACTACAGCGTGAAGGTTATCGCGTGGCTGTTGCTGCCGACGGTCGACAAGCTTTAGACACCCTGCGCTTAGAGCGTCCAGCCTTGGTGCTCTCAGACGTCGAAATGCCGCGTATGGATGGCTTTGAATTACTGCGTAGCATTCGTGCCTCTGACAAGCTGAGCCAGCTACCGGTGGTGATGATCACCTCTCGTATTGCTGATAAACACCGTGATCATGCCAAAGAACTGGGTGCTAACGAATACTTGGGCAAGCCGTATTCCGAGGACGAGCTCTTGCAAGTGCTCGAGCGCTACGCCGCCAAAACAAACGTCGGGTAAGCGACCGTCTAAAATCGCGCATCTGCAATCCAGATTGCCGCCGTAGTTCAATGGATAGAACGAGTGCCTCCTAAGCGCTAGATACAGGTTCGATTCCTGTCGGAGGCACCAATGTCGCAAGTAGTTAAAAACTATCACGAGTCTCTTCCAACTGAGCTAGACTGATTCCTCCACCATTTTGTGGATTCAAATCACTTTAGTTTGGAGTAGGAAATCATGAGTATTCAAAAAATAGTTGCGTTGCTGGGCACTTTTATTACGGTTAGTTTTATTAACTTAGCGCAAGCTCAAGTACCCCAGTACGGTACTAATATCAATTATGCACAAGCCCAAAAGACGCTAGCTGGCGCCATAGCCGAAGCGCAAAAAATCAACGTCCCCATGGCTATTACCATCGTTGATACGGGTGGAAATCTCATCGCCTTTGTGCGCGCTGACAACACGCAGATTGGCAGTATTGCAGTGTCACATGACAAAGCAACTTCCGCTGCTAATTTCCGCCGCCCCACCAAGGTATTTCAAGATATTTTGGCGGCTGGTGGTGCAGGTCTGCGCATTTTGACGCTGCGTGGTGCGAATGCGGTTGAAGGTGGCGTGCCCATCATGATTGATGGAAAAATTGCGGGCGCTATTGGAGTGTCTGGCGGTAGCGCCGAGCAAGACGGCGTGGTTGCTAAAGCCGGCCTAGACGCTTTAGCTAAATAAAGTTATTGGGCTGTTTTTAAGCCCGCAATTTAAACCTTTGAATTTTGCCAGTTGCCGTTTTTGGCAACTCGGCAATAAATTCAATTTGACGTGGATATTTGTGCGGTGCAAGCTTGGATTTCACAAACGCTTGCAACTCCGTGTTGAGCGCATCGCTGGGCGTCTGCCCTGCTTTCAACACCACATAAGCCTTGGCGCGTGTGAGGCCGTTGTCGTCGAGCACCGCAACCACAGCAGCCTCCAGCACCGCGCTGTGCTGCATGAGCGTAGACTCCACCTCGAATGGTGAGACGTACTGGCCACTCACCTTAAACATATCGTCGCTACGGCCTGAATAGGTGTAGTAACCATCCGCATCGCGCACATATTTGTCGCCGCTCTTGAGCCAAGCACCTTGGAAGGTTTCTACGCTTTTTTCGCGGCGCGTCCAGTACATTAATGCCGCGCTGGGCCCATTGATGTAGAGATCGCCCACTTCGCCGTCTGCCACTTCGTTGCCAAGGTCATCTCGCAACGAGAGCTCGTAGCCCGCCACCGCCTTACCCGTTGTGCCATAGCGCACATCGTCTGGACGATTAGAGAGGTACACGTGCAGCATTTCGGTCGAGCCAATGCCATCCACAATTTGCACGTCAAAATGCTTGGTAAAACGCTCGCCAATATCGCGTGGCAAGGCCTCGCCAGCCGACGAGCACATGCGCAGTGCGACGTCTGACTTAGCTGGCAAGTTAGGCGCGGCCAGCATGCCGGCAAAGCCCGTGGGAGCACCAAAGAAGATGGTGGGCCGAATTGAACTTGTCAAATCTTTGCCTGCAAGCGGTGGCGTTGCACCCGTCCAGCGTTTAAACACAGCGTCAGGCGTAGGCCGCTCGGCGGACAAGATAACGGTCGCACCCACGGAGAGCGGAAACGTGAGTCCGTTACCCAAACCATACGCAAAAAATAATTTGGCAGCAGAGAACAGCACGTCAGACTCTTGAATGCCCAGCACCGCTTTGCCAAAAAGTTCTGCCGTGTGCCAAGGATTGGCGTGCGTGTGCACTGTGCCCTTGGGTTTACCTGTCGAGCCAGACGAGTACAGCCAAAAGCCAATATCGTCGGGATGCGTCTTGGCAGGCTGTGGCATAGGCTCGCAGCCCTTATCCAGAAAGGCTTGTGGGCTAGATGCCTTGGAAACCCATGTGCGTTGGACTTCGTGGGCTGATGCCTTGGCGAGCGCTTCGTTAAACGTCGGCAGCAATGCTTCAGACACAATCGCCGCGCGAGAGCGAGAGTGCTCCAGCATGTAGGCTAAATCATCAGATGGCAACAGCGTATTCACGGCAACGGGAACGATACCCGCGTACATACAGCCCAAAAATGCGACAGGCCAATCCACGTTGTCGTGCATGAGCACAAACACCCGTTCTTCGCGCCGCAGGCCCAGCTGGATAAGGCTTGCAGCGGTTCGGCGGGCTTGTAGCTCTAATTCGCCGTAGGTGAGTGTGCGTGTGTCATCAATAAACGCGAGCTTGCTAGCACGGCTTTTATTGATGGAAAAAAGATGCTCTGCAAAGTTAAAAAAAGTGCTGTTCATGTTGAAACCTTCAAAATGTTGACGATTGACTGAGTGACTTGTAAGCCGCTTCTGCGGTGATAAAACGCAAGACCGCGCTTGCCACCTAGTTCTTCGCCGCCCCCTGCACGGCCAGGACCGCCGTGCAAAGTTTGCGGCATGACATTGCCGTGACCCGTATGAATCTGTGCAACATCAGGCGTGATGACGTGCACTCTGCCATGGGCAAAAGCGATATCCAGAGCGGCCTCTGAGGCATGAGCCGTGTCCTCCGAATAAATAGAGGCGACCAACGAGCCTTCGCCGCGTGCGATTAAAGTTTTGGCGTGCGCCAAATCTTTGTAGGGAATCAAGGTTGCCACAGGGCCAAAAACTTCGGTGTTGTGGATGAGGTCGCTATTGGGGTCACTAGCGCCGAGCAGGGTGGGTGCCATCACACAGGCCACCGCAGGATCGACATCGATGAGCGCAAGCGTGCTGCCATCAAACAATGTCTCAGTTTGTGTTTTTAACTGTGCCAGTCCTTGCTT
>JANPAS010000183.1:0-1621 GCA_031430035.1 Comamonadaceae bacterium
GCTACCAAACCCTAGTTTCTGGCACGGTAAGCGCGTATTGCTAACGGGGCACACTGGTTTTAAGGGGGCTTGGCTGGCGCAGTGGCTGGTTTCTATGGGGGCGAACGTGACGGCAGTTGCCTTAGCACCCAATACCGAGCCCAATATATTCACGCTGGCAAAAGTAAGCGACACCCTAGCCCACCATGAGCTAGATATTTGTGATGCGTCCAAATTTGCCGCCGTTGTTCAGCAAGTCCAGCCCGAAATTGTGTTGCATCTGGCCGCACAAGCCTTGGTACGCGAGTCTTACAGCGATCCCTTGCGCACATTTTCAGTCAACGTCATGGGTACGGCCAATGTATTAGATGCGTTGAGGCACTGCGACAGCGTGCGCAGTATTGTCGTGGTCACCACCGACAAGGTCTATGCCAACCAAGAATGGCCTTGGCCTTACCGCGAAACCGACCGTTTGGGTGGCCACGACCCTTACAGCGCCAGCAAGGCGGGCACTGAAATCGTGGTGGCGAGCTACCGGTCATCGTTCTTTGCCGCCAAAGGTGTGACCGTCGCCACAGCGCGTGCTGGTAACGTCATTGGTGGTGGAGATTGGAGTGCCGATCGCATCATTCCTGATGCTGTGCGCGCTTGGTCAGCCAATGAGACTTTGCAAGTGCGCCGCCCGCAAGCCGTGCGCCCCTGGCAGCATGTGATTGAACCTTTATGCGCCTATTTGGTTTTGGCTGAGCGTGCTTGGAGCGATGCCAATGCTGCAAAAGCTTGGAATTTTGGCCCGCAAACGCACGAAGCTGCGACCGTGCGCGAAGTTGTTGGCATGGCGCAGTCCGCTTTTGGCCAAGGCCGGGTGCAATGGGGCGATGGCAAAGACGGGCCGCACGAAGCGGGGCTATTGATGTTGGACACCTCGTTAGCAAAATCGCAGTTGGGCGTGCAATCCGTCTTTCCATTGAAAGACGCCATTGGCATGACGATGCGCTGGTACCGTGACTTGCAAGCTGGGCAAACTGCCGCTGAGCTGTGCGAGCGCGATATTGCTTACTTCATCAAGCAAGCCTCGGCTGTGGGATAGATGAATGACTGAGCGTTTTGAGGTTAAAACCAGCAAACTCGCGGGTTTGCAAATCATCACCCGCCAGCCGATTGTGGATGCACGGGGCTGGTTTGAGCGTGCTTACTGTGCAGACACCTTTGTTGAGCTGGGCATCTCCAAAACGATTTCCCAAATCAACCGCTCGTTCACGGTACAAAAAGGCAGCGTACGCGGCATGCATTTTCAAACAGCACCTTTTCTTGAGGCCAAGTTCGTAAGCTGTTTAAGAGGCGAAGTATTTGACGTTGCCGTAGATCTACGTGCTGGCTCGCCCACGTTTTTGCAGTGGCATGGCGAGATTCTCTCTGCCAGTAACCAACGCAGCTTGCTCATCCCCGAAGGTTTTGCACACGGTTTCCAAACCCTGAGCGCTGATTGCGAAATGCTGTACCTGCACACCGAAAAATTTGACCCAGCGTCGTCCAGGGGCATCAATCCGCTAGATCCACGGCTTGCTATCGATTGGCCTTTCCCAATCACTGAAATGACTGAAATGTCAGACGGCGACAGACATCGCCCCATGATGCTCCC
>JANPAS010000184.1:0-4505 GCA_031430035.1 Comamonadaceae bacterium
CTATAATCAAAAGCTTCGGTGTGTGGCGCAGCCTGGTAGCGCACTTGCATGGGGTGCAAGGGGTCGAAGGTTCGAATCCTTTCACACCGACCACGAATAAAAAAGCCTTTAAGAAGCGATTCTTAGAGGCTTTTTTTATTCTTGAATCCTTTGGATTGACAAGTTATTAAATGTAATTACAATAAACCATGCAATTCAGCTACGACGCAATCAAAGACCAAGCCAACATTGAAAAGCATGGCGTGTCTTTGGCATTGGCAGGTGAGCTGGAGTGGGATAGTTTGTTTGTGATGGAAGACACACGAAAAGATTACGGAGAGGTTCGTATGCGAGGCTTTACTTTTTATGGTGAGCGGCTGTACGCGGTAGTTTTTACGGATCGTGGTGATATGCGCCGCATTATTAGCCTTAGAAAAGCCAATGACAAGGAGAAAGCGTTTTATGTATCTAACTACTAAATCAGGCAGGAAAATTCTGCTCAATACACCGGAAGAAGAAGCGGCCATTAACGCTGGTATAGCCGCGGATCAAGACAATCCAGAATGGACAGAGGCAGACTTTGCCAAATTAAAGCGCGGTAGACCGCTAGGGAGCGGGACAAAGACCTTGGTTCATATCAGGCTTGATACCGACATGCTCGATCAGTACAAGGCAACGGGCGCAGGCTGGCAAACGCGAATGAATCAGATTTTGCGAAGTGGTGCAAAGCAGTTGCAGGCCGCATAAAAACACTTTTCGCCAGCCCTAGGCTGATCCCTGAAAACCCGTTTCCCCGACGGGCTGGGCTGTCAATTCTTTCGGGGGCGTGGGGGACGAAATATGGCGAATAAGGTTCTTTTGCCCGAAGGTCAAGTTATAAGTTTGCAAATACTATGCGATCAAATTGGCCACGCGCTTTTTCAAAAACCTGAAAAATCTGATGTTCGGATACTTTACAAAATTTACAAAGATCAAAACGGACAGCCATTAAAGCTTGATCGAAAGGACAAATTAACGTGGGCTGACGCAAGGAAGTTATTCGCAGCATGGGGTAACTTATCTGAATTGAAATGGAGCCACTTTGAACTACCTATGGACAGATCAGGTACGGACAGTGACATCATTGTTTTTGAGGATTTTTTATCAGAAGAACAATATAAGCCATATAAAGATATAACTGACTGTTGGGATGAGGATTGGTCACCCTACGCTACATTTGATGCAAATTATTATGACTGGATAGGGAATCTAAGCGAAGTTGATGAAGTGCACACCGAGATTGTTAAAAATAAAATCATTAACAAAGAATTGACGGCAGTAGGTCAGTACCATGAGCCGTTTGATGATCCCGAAGGTCGCTGGTCAGAACACATATTTCTGAGGCGAATTGATGTGACTCATTACATTGAAAGCATAGGACTTGAAGTTGCGAATGCTTCAGTTCTGCTAGACGATAAACCGCTTGGCAACCGCGAACGCGACACCTTGCTATCCATCATCGCTGCCCTTTGCAAAGAAGCAAAACTCGATTACACCAAACCTGCAAAAACCGCTGGATTGATTCAAAGCACAGCGGCTGGAATGGGTATTTCAATCGGTGAAACAACGATTGAGAATCATCTTAAAAAAATATCTAATGCGCTGGCAACCCGTACCAGATAAGGCTTAAATAGGCAACTGCCTATTTATTTTGGGCAATTGCCTCCGCGTTTAAGTTAAAAAAAAGACATTAACTCCCAATCCGACAGTAACCGCTGAGGAGATTTGGAGTTAATAAATGTTTTTTCTCAAAACACCCGCCTTAAAGCGGAAGCTGGTCTCATTAGTCCTGCAAGTGCTTATTCGGCTATGCGTGGAGGCTTTATTAAACCTTTGCCTCGTAGCTATAACTGACTTAACCGATCAGCCTCAATCTCCGCAAGCCGCTCCAGCCGTACCTTACGAGCCTCATATGCCTCTAAAGCCTTATCTGATAAGGCCTCGGGCCAAGCATCCCATCCCGTTTTAGTGCCCGAGACGTTTTCTAGCACGATGCAATCCAGCGGGCACACGGGAATGCACAGCTCGCAGCCCGTGCAATCGTCCTCAATCACCGTGTGCATTTTTTTGTTAGCGCCCACAATCGCGTCTACGGGACAGGCCTTGATGCACAGCGTGCAGCCGATGCACCAGTCTTCGTCGATCCACGCCACAAATCTTGGGGTTTCTAAGCCGTTCTCGGGGTTGAGTGGCAGGATCGGTTTGCCTGTGAGTTTTGCTAGCCTTGCAACGCCTTCAGCGCCGCCAGGTGGGCATTGGTTGATTGGCGCTTCGCCAGCAGCAATAGCTACTGCGTAACCTTCGCAATCGGGGTAGCCACAGCGGGTGCACTGCGTTTGCGGCAGCGCAGCCAAGATGTTTTTGGCTAAAACTGACTTGGCTAAGTCCGTGGTCACTTCTGGTATTTAGCAATCAGCGCTTTAACCTCTGGATACACCTTGTCGCGCCAACGGCTGCCGCTAAAGATGCCATAGTGACCAGCGCCTTTGACTTCAAAGTGTTGGCGCTTCGCTTTAGCGATACCTGTGCACAAACCATGCGCGGCTTCGGTTTGTCCAATGCCTGCAATGTCGTCTAGCTCGCCTTCAACGGTCAGCAGCGCCGTGGTTTTGATGTCTTGCGGCTTGACGCGCTCTAACTTGCCTTTGGCGTTCTTCACATCCCATGTGCCTTTGACCAAGCTGAAATCTTGGAACACGATTTTGATGGTCTCAAGGTAGTAATCTGCGTCCATGTCGAGCACAGCGTTGTACTCGTCATAGAACTTGCGGTGCGCTTCGACGCTAGCGGTGCTTTCGTCGTCGCCCTTAATCAAGTCGGCGAAGTAGTCGTAATGGCTCTTTTTATGGCGGTCCGCATTCATGGCGACAAAGCCCGTGTGCTGTAAAAAGCCAGGGTAGACGCGGCGACCTGCGCCTGGGAAATTGCTAGGTACGGTGTAAATCAGGTTGCGCTCAAACCAATCGAAACCGTTTTTGGTAGCCAAGTTGTTCACGGCTGTTGGCGTTTTCGTGCCGTCAATCGGGCCGCCCATCATGGTCATGGACAGCGGTGTGGTCTCGCCGCGCGAGGCCATGAGTGAGACAGCGGCCAACACAGGTACGGTCGGTTGGCACACGCTGACCACGTGGCAATTGCCATGCTCGGCTTGCAAATGGCGAATGAAGTCTTCCACGTAATGCACGTAGTCGTCCAAATGGAAGGCTCCGTCGGCCATTGGCACGATTCGCGCATTTTTCCAGTCGGTGACGTAGACGTTGTGGTCTGCCAGCATGGTACGAACCGTATCGCGCAGTAGCGTGGCATAGTGACCCGACAGCGGCGCCACAATCAGCACCACAGGCTGCTTTTGCAGCGTGCCCAGCATCTTGGCGTTGTCGGTCAGGCGTTTGAAGTGACGTAGCTCGCAAAAGGGCTTGTTGACGGCGATGCTCTCAAAAACAGCAACATCTGCGCCATTGACTTCTACACTTTGGATGCCAAACGTAGGCTTGACGTAGTCTTTGCCAAGGCGGTACATTAAATCGTAGCCAGCCGAGAGGCGCTGGATAAAAGGCTGCGCAAACGAGTCCATGACTGGGTTGCTCGCGTAGGGCGCAGCTAACGGTGTTGTAGGATTGGAGAGCAGTTTGGACGTTGTACGTGCAAACTCAGCAAACGGCTCCATAAAACTGCGCTGTGCTTCGTAGAGTTGATACAACATGGAGATCCTTAAAAGTATAAAATATGCTGCACTGCAACATTCCCTCTATTCTAGCGAAGAATTGACTTTTTATATGAGCTTTTCCACATTAAAACCCTCGCCTCGTATGCCCGTCCTGTTTCTGGGGCACGGCAGCCCCATGAATGCGATTTTGGACAATACCTACAGCCAAAGCTGGCGTGCTATGGGTGAGGAGCTACTAGCTAAATACCCCAAACCACAGCTCATTTTTTGTGTTTCTGCCCATTGGCTCACCAAAGGCTGGTATTTAACAGCGATGGAAAAGCCCAAAACCATTCACGATTTTGGTGGTTTTCCACAAGAATTGTTCGATCAGCAATACCCAGCGCCAGGCAGCCCACAGGCCGCACGGGATATAGCCTCCCAGATAGGCATGCCTGCAGGCCAAGCTGGTATTGGTCTAGACGAGGGCGAGTGGGGATTCGATCACGGGGCGTGGGGCGTTTTGAAGCCGATGTTCCCCAAGGCTGACATCCCAGTCATTCAGCTCAGCTTAGACTGGTACGCGCACCCGACTGAGCACTTCGCTATGGGCGAGCGCCTGCGCGTCCTACGTGACCACGGCGTACTCATCGTGGCAAGCGGCAATACGGTACATAACCTGCGCCTGATGGATCGCAGTACGCTGTTTAGCGGAGATGTCAACGCGCTGCCAACCTTCGACTGGGCTTTGCAGTTCGACCACTTTGTCAGGGATTGCATCGACAGCGGCGACCGCGCTCGGCTAGCAAAGTTTCAAGATTTGGGCGAGGACTTAAAAGCG
>JANPAS010000185.1:0-5525 GCA_031430035.1 Comamonadaceae bacterium
TGACATCACGCTGTCCAACACCATGTGGGGCAATCGCAGCGTCAATCTAACCCAGCCGTGGCAAGGCGTGCATGCACTGGGCGGCGGCATTGGTCAAGGTTTGCAAATGGCTATCGGAGCCTCACTAGCCGGCCTTGGCACGGACAACAAAAAAGCGATTGCACTCGTTGGCGACGGCGGCTTGATGCTAAACGTGGGCGAGCTAGCGTGCGCGGTACAAGAGCGTGCCAGTTTGCTGCTCATCGTGATGAACGACCAGCGCTACGGCGTGATTAAAAACATCCAAGATGCAGACTACGGCTCGCGCCATGCGTATGTCGAATTGCACACACCCAACTTCGCCAAACTGTGCGAGAGCATAGGTGTGAGACATCACATGTTGGATGCACCTACTGAGGCGCAGACCATACTGGATAAGGCTTGGAACGAAGTCGAGGCAGGCAGCGTGGTGATGATCGAAGTCGATATGCAAGCGTGGGGCGAGTTCGCTGTGAAGTTTGCGGGACCACCGAGAAAAGTATGAGTGCCACTCGAAACGTCACCTTGATTGGCTATGGCGCAATTAGCAAAGCCATCATCGCAAGGCTTGCAGGTCACGACAAGCTACGCCCCCAGTTACGAATCTCGCACGTTGTTGTTAGAGCTGAAAAAGTAGTTGCCACACAAGAAAATCTGCAAAAAACATCAAAAGACTGCATTGCTGTCAGCCAAGTCCCGCAAGGCGCGACACTGGTTTTGGAATGCGCGGGACACTCGGCCCTACGCGAGCACGTGATGCCCGCTCTCATGCGCGGCGTGCCCTGCGCCATCGTCTCCATCGGGGCACTATCTGAAATCGGTCTCGTGGAAGCCTTAACTAGCGCGGCTTTGCAAGGCAACACGCAAGTCCACTTACTTAGCGGCGCGATTGGCGCGATTGACGCATTGGCCTCAGCCAAGTTGGCTGGCCTCACCTCGGTCACCTACACAGGCCGCAAACCGCCTATCGGCTGGAGGGGTACGCCTGCAGAGGGCGTGTGTGACTTAGACCATTTAAAAGAAGCCGTCGTCGTCCTGCAAGCCACGGCACGGCAAGCTGCGAGCCTTTATCCGAAGAACGCGAATGTTGCGGCCACCGTATCGCTGGCAGGTCTTGGAATGGACGCCACGCAGGTGCGCTTGATTGCCGACCCAGCTGTCACAGAAAACATCCACACTATCGAAGCCACCGGCGCGTTTGGCAGTTTCAAGCTGGAGATGCGCGGCAATCCGCTACCAGAGAACCCCAAAACATCGATGCTGACCGTGCTCTCGGCGCTACGATTCTTGGACAACCGCGTCAACAGCTTGACGATTTAAAGCACCTATGACCACACACACTCCCCCTCACATTCAAACCTTGATTGCAGGTCAGTGGCGCGACGCATCGGGCGCACCGTACTCAACCGAATACCCATTCGATGGCTCGGTTGTCGCGACGCTTAACGCCGCAACCGTGGGCGATGTCGATGAGGCTGTGCAAGCCGCCGAAACCGCTCGGTTATCACCTGCATGGGCTAACTTAATGCCGCATCAACGCGCCGCCTTCCTGCACAAAATCGCCAGCGGTATTCGTGCGTGCGCTGAAGAACTCGCGCAGTTGCAAATGCTAGACAACGGCAAGCCGATTACCGAATGCCGTGGTTTAGTCGCAAGCGCAGCAGGCACGTTCCAATATTTCGCCGCTGTGTGCGAGACGTTTGAAGATGCCGTCACACCGCAGCGCGGCGAATTCATGTCAATCAGCATGCATGAGCCGCTAGGCGTAGTGGGCGCGATTACGCCTTGGAACTCACCGATTGCATCTGAGGCACAAAAGCTCGCGCCTGCTCTGGCGGCAGGATGTGCGGTCGTGATGAAGCCCGCAGAAATCACACCGCGCATGGCGATTGAGTTGGCGCGAATTATTGATGCGGCAGGCGTTGGTATGGGCGCGGGTGGCGCAGATATTCCCAAAGCAATGGTGAGCGTCGTACCAGGCAAAGGCAGTGTGGTGGGCGATGCGTTGGTGCGTCATCCGCTCATCCGCCGCATTGCGTTTACAGGCGGCACAACAGTCGGCAAAGGAATTGCCAAATTGGCAGCCGAAAAATTGATGCCCGTATCGCAAGAGCTAGGCGGTAAATCGCCAACGATTGTGTGCGCGGATGCGGATCTGGGTCACGCCGTGGCGGGCGTGCTGTACGGCATCTTCAGCTCGTCGGGCGAGAGCTGTATTGCGGGCTCGCGCTGCTTTGTTCACGTCTCTGTTTACGACGCATTCAAAGCGCGATTGGTTGCGGGCGCAAAGGCGCTGCGCGTGGGTGATCCCGCATCAACTCATACGCAAATGGGGCCGCTTATTAGCAGCTCGCACCGCGCAGGCATTGAACGCTACGTGGCGATGGGATTGGCTGAGGGCGGAACATTGCTTTGCGGTGGAGCACGTCCGCAGACCTTATCCAATAAGACCTCCGAGCAAGGTTACTTTTATTTACCCACCATTTTTGAAGGCCTAGCTAACACCGCGCAAATGTGCCGAGAAGAAATTTTTGGCCCCGTGCTGGCATTGATTCCTTACTCGGATGATGCCGACTTAGTTGCCCAGTGCAACGACAACGAGTATGGACTCGCTAGCGGCATTTGGACGAAGGATTATCAGCACGCGCTCAAGCTGGGGCGGGCTTTGCAGACAGGTACAGTGTGGATCAACACCTACAAAGTATTCAGTATTGCCACGGCGTTTGGTGGTGTGAAGAACAGCGGAATGGGGCGCGAAAAGGGTTACGCCTCCATCATGGAATACATGACGCAAAAGAGTTTTTATTGGGGTTTGAATGAGCAGCCAAATCCGTGGAGCACAACATGATTGAAGGTATCGATTCAATAACGTATTCCACCGACGGCACGGCGGACAACTGGGCCGCGTCCAAGCAATTCTTTTTGGATTGGGGTCTCGCGCTTGTCCAAGAGTCAAGCAACGAGCTCGTGTTTGAAACGCAGAACGGCTCGCGTGTTTTAGTACTCACGCCAGATCACGCATCGTTGGCGGGCACTGTGCCTATGGAATCTGGCGCCACGCTCCGTGAGGTCGTGTGGGGTGTATCCACGCAAGCCACGCTGGATGGACTTTCCCAGCAATGCGGCCTGCAAAGCCTTGATCCACATGGCCTGCGCGTGAGGTTCCAATTAAGCGCCAAACGCGCTATCCACCTGCAAGGCTCGTCCAGCAACGCGTGGGGTGATGTGCGCCGTGTTGATAGTCCGTCTCCTGTCTACGAACGTGCCGTGCCAATTGAGATTGGTCATGTGGTGCTATTTACCGACTGCCTGCCCGAGGCAGTGGCGTTTTACGAGAAGCTTGGCTTCTGCGTGAGCGATCAATACCCCAATCGCGGCGTATTTTTGCGCTGCTCCAAAACAGGTGGACACCACGACGTGTTTTTGCTGCAAGTGCCAGGCAAGCCCAAGGGACTGAATCACGTGGCATTTACCGTGCGCGATATCCACGAAGTCTTTGGCGGCGGCCTTGCCATGAGCCGCGCAGGTTGGAAGACACAGTTAGGCCCTGGTCGCCACCCGATATCAAGCGCCTACTTTTGGTACTTCGAGTGCCCTGTGGGCGGCCTCATTGAATACAACGCGGACGAAGATCACCTCACAGAGGCATGGCAAGCACGCGAGTTTGAACCCAGCCCCACGCGCTTTGCCGAGTGGGCTATTGATGGCGGCTTAGATGGACACACGCGCCGCCAGCCAAACGCGCAAGCGGGCGGAAAATTTTTAACGGAAAAGCGAGAGGCTAAATGATGAGACTTCTACTTCAATTTATTCTCTTCATGATGATAGGTACAGCGCAAGCGCAGGACACCATTCGCATCGTCTCCCCCTTCCCGCCCGGTGGTCCTGTCGATGGACTGGCTCGAATCTTGGCAACAAACCTGTCCGAGAAATACAAGCAAACAGGTATGGTTGAAAACTTAGCTGGCGCAGCTGGCAACATCGGGATGGATAGAGTGAAAAAAGCTGCACCCGATGGCCGCACGTTACTTGTTATTCCTGCTGGAAACCTCACTATCAACCCTACTTTGATGGTGAACTTCCCATTCAATATCGCTGAAGATTTTGTACCCATCACTATGCTAGCCAAAGCGCCTAATGTGCTGGTCGCAAATAGCGCCGTGCCCGCTACCAACGTACGCGAACTAGTCGCGCTTGCCAAGTCAAAGCCCGGCACACTCTCGTTTGCGTCGCCCGGTGTGGGTAGCGGCCTGCACTTGGCGGGCGAGCTGTTCAATGCGCAAGCTGGCATCGACATGCTTCACATCCCGTACAAAGGATCGCCACCTGCGATCAACGATTTACTTGGCGGCGCAGTGCCGCTGATGTTTAGCAATTTGCCAACGGTACTTGCGCATATCCAAAGCGGAAAACTGCGTGCGATTGGCATTACCGACGCTACGCGCACCGAAAGTGCACCCAACATCCCAACCCTTGCCGAGCAAGGCGTTAGCGGCGTGGTCGTCACGTCTTGGTACGCGCTACTTGCACCGCGCGGAACACCGCCAGCTGTGGCTTCCCAGCTTGCACGCGATGCCGCAGAGATACTGAACCGTCCCGCCATTCGTGAGCAATTAAAAGCCCAAGCGCTCACGGTTTGGACTATGCAACCCGCAGAACTGCAAGCACACATGGCGACCGAGACGGCGAGCTGGGCACGCATTATCAAAGCCAAAAATATTAAGACAGAGTAAGCAATAGGAGATCGTTATGAGCCAAACCATTCAATTCCACCCGCAAGCTGCCGAGCGATTTTTAAACCCGCACCAAGCCCAGCGCCGTACGCCCACCAGCTTTGAAGACTTGCTGGGTGACGCGATTGAACGCGGCTTTGCTGCAGGGCATTGGGAGTTAGATGCGCTGGTCAACTATTTAAACGCCTCTGGCTCGCAGGCCATATCAGGCAAGCCTTGGACGAGTGAGTCGTTCGCAGACCTTATGGAACAAGGCTCGCAGCCTGAAGCGTTTGCAAATATCGCAACACCCTACGTTGCGCCCATGCTGCCACCCGCACCACAAAAACACCCAGATCCAACATCGGTTGATGCGATTTTGCAGCAGGGACTCAAAAATCTTTGGTATCCGATTTGCCCCAGCGACTTCATCACAGACAAGCCGCAAGCCCTGCGTCGCTTGGGACTCCGCTTAGCGGTTTGGCGTGATGGCGAAGGGAAAGCTCATGCGCTAGAAGACCACTGCCCGCATCGCGGTGCGCCGCTGTCACAAGGTGTGAACCTTGGCGACCGATTGGCTTGCCCTTATCACGGCGTCGAAGTCAGGTGCGATGGCATGGTGACCAAGGTGCCCGCTAGTCCAGGCTGCGCTTTAGAAAATAAACGTGCGACAAAATCTTTTCATATTCAAGAAGTCGCTGGCGCAGTGTGGCTCTTCAACTCAGAAGAACACCTAGAAGCCCCACCGCCATTGGCTTTACCACCAGAACTCACCGATGACGAGACCTTTGCCAA
>JANPAS010000186.1:0-24172 GCA_031430035.1 Comamonadaceae bacterium
TCGACGACGTTTCTAAGCCAGCCAGATGTGTTTTTTAGGCGAAGCCCGTGGGTAGAGACTGACACGGGGGACAGCTAGTGCTTAGCGCAAGCCCGCAACGTAGTCGGCCAACGCTTTGATCTCTTTGTCATTCAACTTAGCCGTCACTTGGCTCATCGCTGCGTTGTTCTTGCGCGTGCCATCACGGAAGCCAGTGAGCTGCGTGGCTACATACTCCGCATGCTGACCCGACAAGCGTGGATATTGGCTTGGAATGCCCGCGCCACTTGGGCTGTGGCAACCGGCGCAAGCGGGCACTTGACGATCTGCAATGCCGCCTTTGTAGATCTTTTCGCCCATTTTGACGAGGTCAGCATTTTTAGCAGAGCCAGCTTTTGGTTTTTGCGCTGCCGCCCAATAGGCGATGTTGCGCATGTCGTCGTCCGTCAAACCAGCCACCATGCCACCCATGACAGGGTTGGCACGCTTGCCCGATTTGAACTCGCGCAATTGCTCAAGCAAATACTCTGGATGCTGACCCGCCAACTTAGGGTTGGCAGGAATGGCCGAGTTGCCGTCTGCGTTATGGCAGCTGGCACAAACGGCACCAAACTTGGCAGCACCCGCATTCAAGTCTGGCTTAGCCACTTTGGCAGCAGCAGGAGCGGGAGCAGCTTTTGCAGGTTCATTCGCAAAAACAACGCTTGTGGCAAGGCTTGTAATGAGGGAGGTCGAGACGATGAGGGCAGCAAGTAACTTCATGGCGCAAAAAGAATAATAGGCAAATGGGGAAAGTACAGCGTCGCATTTTACAATGCCTCATGCTTGAAACACTCACGGACAAACAAATCATGGGCTGGCTGCATACTGCCAAGTTCCTCACCACAGCCCCAAAATTAGAATTTCTCCCTGCCCACGACCTGCCCGAAATCGCTTTTGTGGGCAGATCGAATGCTGGTAAATCGACCTGTATCAACACACTAACGCAGCAACATCGACTCGCCTACGCGTCCAAAACACCGGGGCGCACGCAAAGTATCAATCTATTTGCGCTGGGTAAGCAAAAAATCAATGACGCCGTATTTGCCGATTTACCTGGCTACGGCTATGCAGCGGTATCTAAGGCTGACAAAGCACGCTGGCAAGCGGTCATGGCAAACTATCTCATTACCAGAGAAAACCTAAAGGCCGTCGTTTTAATGTGCGATCCGCGCCACGGTCTAACCGACTACGACGAAGCGCTGCTAGAGATGCTACGCCCCCGTGTGGAAGCGGGACTCAAGTTCTTGGTGGTGCTGACCAAATGCGATAAACTGAATAAAACCGAGGCATCCAAGGCGCTCTCGATTGCCAAGCTAAATGCTGGCGGCGGCGAAGTCAGGCTTTTTTCAGCTTTAAAGAAGCAAGGGCTGGAGTCGGTTGGGCGCTTGCTTTGGGAATGGACGCACGAAGTGCCCTCGAACACCAACATCGTCAATTGAGTCACTCATGATTTCACAGACCACACCAAGCAAAAAGGCCATAGCGCAGGTAATCGAACAGGGCTATGCGTTAGGCGAGCTTAAAGACTGCGTGCTTTTGCTGCACGGCTTTAACCACATCTACGAGCTAATATTTGTCGACGGTCGACGGGTCGTGGCGCGTCTGAGCGATGGACGTCCACGGGGGGAGCCCAATTCAGAATTCGAAGCTGCGTTCCTGCATCATTTGAGGTTGGCAAAAGTTGCTGTAGCCGATTCGATACCCACTCGCGATGGATCAGCAGCATTTCAGATGACCTTACCGGAAGGCCCGCGCTCGATCATGTTGTTCGAATATTTAGACGGAGAACCGCCCGGAGGATCGTTACCTGCCATCGAAGCAACGGGGCGTGGCTTGGCACTTTTGCACGAAGCGGGCATGACCTATAGCGGTCCAAATAGCCGTTACGTGCTGGATCTGCCATTTTTACTAGACGCGTCGATTGAACGTATTTGTGCAGCTCCAACGACTAACGCGGCCCTTAGCGCTAGCTTTATGGATTTAGGTCAGCGTCTTGCAGCACGCATCACAAGCATGCCGAGCCTCACTCGCGTACTTTGTCACGGAGATTGCCACGGAACCAACAATTTTGTAACCGAAGATAAAGACGGCACACGTGTCGCTTCTTTTTTCGACTTCGATGATGCTGGGCCCGGCTGGTTATCCTATGAACTCTGTGTCTTCCTTTGGAACATGTTGCCAAACCAAGTCGGCGGTCAACTTAGTCCCACTTCTTTAGATCGTTGGCGACACTTTCTCAAAGGGTATCGTGCTGTACGAACATTGGGATCGGACGACTTCGATGCGATCGCTGCATTCGTTTCAGTGCGTCAATTCTGGCTGATAGGCGAGTATGCGGGCCGCATCGCTGTTTGGGGGACGCAGACAATATCTACGAGCTATCTGCATGAGCAAGTGGAGCTGTTGTCATATTGGGCATCTTTAAAAACGCCGATCTAAAAAGGCGGCCTACTTAAAGTAGTCCTGCACCGTCTCCCACGCCACGTTTTGCAGATGCGCTGCTGTTGCCGCATCTAAACCCGCCGTATAGGTGTTACCGACTGGAGAGCGTTTGTACAAAGTTGCATAAGTTGTGCAGGCTGCCAAATAGCTGCCCGCCAAAGTGGGATGCCGTTTGTCCGCCACGTAGAGATTGATATCTGGCTTTTGGGCAATCGAGCGAGCGAATGCAAGCCCGGCCGGAATAACCAGTGCGCCATTGTCGTTGCCTGCCTTGGTATAAGCCTCGGCCAATTGCGCTGTCATTTCAGGCTTATCTTGATAAGCCCAGGACATAAAAAAGACGGGTTTTGTACCAAATTTACGAACCGTATCGCTATTCTTTTTTGCATAGTCAGTAAATATATCTTTAAGCTGCGGGTGAAGTGGGCACTGACTGCAATCCATCATCACGGCAACATCAAATAAGCGATCGAGCTTATTAAAAACAACATTGTTATTGGCGTCAAAAGAATAGCGACTAACGGCATTGGGACGGAAATACGATTCCACATCGTGCCAATCAAACCCCGAGCCGCCAATGGCAATCATCACATTGCGTGAGCGTTGCCCCGACTTGTCAGCGCTGACAAGTTGTCCCATCAGCCCATTTATCCCGTTGTTGTAATAAAAGAAACTGTTACCAATATAGGCAGCCGATGCTGGTAACTCCACCCCCAAATCCTTGACCATAGGCTTGGTTTGGGCTAACACCGCGAGGCTGAAAACACCTAAAACGAGGGCTATAAAAAATTTGCGCACGATGGACTCCTTTAAAGAAATAAAATCATACTCTTATTTACCATTGGCTCACATCATGTCACTTATCCCCGCAACCATCCTCACTGGCTTTTTAGGCTCTGGCAAAACCACACTACTCAAACGTATTTTGTCCGAGGCGCATGGTCAAAAAATCGCCATCATTGAAAACGAATTTGGCGAAGAAAACATCGACAGCGATATTTTGGTGAGCGACACCAAAGAGCAAATCATCCAAATGAGCAACGGCTGCGTGTGCTGCACCATCCGCGAAGATTTGCGGACTACTTTGACTGAATTGGCTGAAAAAAAACGCAAGGGTGAGCTCGACTTTGACCGCATCGTGATTGAAACCACAGGCCTTGCCGACCCTGGTCCTGTGGCGCAAACTTTTTTTATGGACGACGTGATTGCGGAGAGCTATTTGCTCGATTCGATCTTGACCTTGGTGGATGCCGTTCATGCTGCCGATCAACTGAACACACGCCAAGAGGCGCGTCGCCAAGTGGGTTTTGCCGATCAGTTATTTATCAGCAAATCAGAATTAGTCAGCGCCGCCAATTTAGACGCCCTCCAGCATCGCCTCAAACACATGAACCCACGTGCCCCGCAGCGCACAGTGCATTTTGGTGACATCAAAATTAGCGAAGTATTTGACCTTCACGGTTTTAATTTGAATGCCAAGTTAGATCTTGATCCTGACTTCTTAAAAGCCGAAACTCACGATCATGGACACCATCACCACGACCACGCACATGGCGAGGATTGCGATCACCCTTCGCACAATCACGCGCCAAAACACGGCGAAGCAGGACATGTACACGACGAGCATTGCGGGCATGATCACGAACATAGTCATGGTGGGCAACACCTGCACCATCACCACACGGACGACGATGTGAAGAGCTTTGTGTTCCGTGCCAACAAGGCACTCGACCCTGCCAAGCTGGAAGATTTCTTGGGTGCAATTGTCAATATCTACGGTCCCAAAATGCTACGCTACAAAGGCGTTTTAAACATGAAGGGCACCGACCGAAAAGTGATCTTCCAAGGCGTACATCAACTCATGGGCAGCGACCTCGGGCCCGCTTGGGCTGCAGGCGAAGTGCGCAACAGCAAGATGGTGTTTATTGGCATTGATTTGCCCAAAGACATCTTGCTGCAAGGCTTAGAGAACTGCTACGCGTAAGGAGCGCCACATGACGACGGATACACAGACACAAAAAATTGCACTGGTCACGGGCGCTACACGCGGTATTGGCGCAGCGATTGCGGCGCAGCTCAAGGCTGACGGCTTTACCGTGATTGGCACAGCAACCAGCGCGGATGGCGCAGCCAAAATCACATCCACTGGCGTGATAGGTAAAGTGCTGAACGTCACGGACGACGTGGCCTCGGACGCACTCATTGACGAAATCGTGAAGACCTATGGTGGCCTACACGTGCTGGTCAACAACGCAGGGATTACGCGCGACCAACTCGCCATGCGCATGAAGGACGACGACTTTGACGCGGTAGTAAGCACCAATATGCGTGCAGTATTTAGGCTCAGCCGCGCTGCTATTCGCCCCATGATGAAGCAACGCATGGGACGCATCATCAGCATCACCAGCGTGGTAGGTGCATCGGGCAATCCAGGGCAAGCCAACTACGCAGCAGCCAAAGCGGGTGTAGCAGGCATGACCCGCGCATTGGCAAGAGAGCTGGGCTCACGCAACATCACGGTGAACTGCGTGGCGCCTGGGTTTATCGCAACAGATATGACGGCAGACCTTGGCGAAGAACAGAAAAAAGCGCTGCTGAACCAAATTCCGCTAGGCGCACTGGGTAAGCCAGAAGATATTGCCGCAGCAGTGTCTTATCTTGCTAGTAGCGGCGGCGCTTACGTCACAGGGCAGGAACTGCACGTGAATGGTGGGATGTACATGTGACAATTGCCAAATGCAATGGTGCGGCTAGCAGAGGGAACATAACAATAACTAAGAGCTACCAATAGCTTGGCTTGAAAATAGTTTTTTTACCTGCTACAGGTACTTTGTCAGGCATCTGTGCTGCAAGTAATGCGGCGTTATCAATGAATGGCAGATTCCAATCCGCGATATCCTCCAGCGTACCGCTTCGACGACGTTGAGCCGTTGTCGTTTTAATCGGTGGTTTTAGCGGAAATACCACGCCGCATTGAACGTGCGGGAAGTCTGCTTTGATAGCTTCCAGCGCAGGAGCAATATCGCGATCATTGCTTATGACTACTAAACGATCACACAGATTTTTGGAGCATTCTCGATACATTGACAACGCAAGATTTACGTCAGTCATTTTTTCTTCGATTTTCCAAACTCTAGCTACGTGTGCTCGATTAAATGGGACGGACTGATTAAAAACAGGCATTTCCGTACCCGCTTTGTTCCACGAATGCTCGCCATAGATAATTTCAATTTTCCCGCCGTGCATCGCCTCTAGCGCTCGATGGTAATTTCCTTGGGATTCAGCAGATAGTCTTCCATGCGTTGCAAATTTGCTGGAGGCATAAGCTGTACACAAATGCACTCTCGTCAAAACTTCGCCCTGTGCACGGCGCGCTAAAAGTTGATCGCTAAAGGCTACCAAATCAAGCCACTTATATGACGTACCTCGCAACCGCCCATAGTAAAGGTTGTATCCATCTACAAAAACGGCTGTGCGATTAGGCATTGTTATTTTTAAGCTCTAAAAAGTGAAAAAGCTGCCTTTCAGCAGCTTTTTCGTCTCAAGTGAAAATCCAAGTGAATGGCATCAAAAGAGATGAGTTGTGCACAGATTGTATATAGGTTTTCAAGTTGCTGTCAACAAGTTCAGATGGCGTACAGGAATAAAATGCGACTTGTCGCATTTTATTCCTGTACGCCGAGCCCACTTAGCTAAGTTAACGAAGTGATAGGCAAACGTTCAGATCTAATTGCCAAGCGAGCAGGTCAAAATAGGATGCTATGCGCGTGCGCCTTACGCATCTATTAATTACCTTAACTGAAAAAGGGATGAGAAATGAAGCAGCTTCGTGCACTACTCAAAGGTTCATTGTTGTTTTTGTGTTTTATTTACAGTATTACTGCGCTTCAAGCCACAACAATATCGGCAGCACCTACTGGCGGGATTGCTATCGAGGGCGAGATCAAACCCGGTGACTACAAAAAATTCCTCTTATTTAGGCTTGACCTCTTTTTGAAATCAAAGGTGGTAGGTAACCACGTTTTTTTAGACTCACCTGGAGGTAACGTCGAAGAAGCGCTCGAATTTGCTGAATTTTTTTCCACCTACTTGTTTTCCACTTACGTACTTGACGGAAAATCATGCTTTAGTGCCTGCACCATAATTTGGGCAGGTGGTGTCGAGCGGAACCTAGAGCGTACTGGACGCCTTGGCTTTCATCGGCTCAGCTTTAAAGAAAAAGAATTGGATATTCAAAAAACCAAATCGGCACTTACACCTGCCAATTTAAAAGTTATTGCTTTTTTCAAGGAAGTGGGCTTCCCTAACAGCATTATTGAAAAGATGAATGAAACCGCTCCGACAGATTTATTCATCATTGATCTACGCTGGCTGATAAATCAAGATCTTATCACCGCGATTAGCTATCAACCCATCTTTCTCGATGTTGTCGAGAAACGCTGCGGGGTCAACCCCACTACTGCGCCATTTAAGAGTAATCAATCGTACACTGACGACATTAAGGTCAAATTCTCTAAATGGCTCGATTGTGCTGAGAAAGTCAAAGACGCTAATCGCGAATTACAACACGCGAAGACGATGAGAGAGCTAAATATCAAAGTACACCCCTCAAGGTAAACGCAAAAACTTGGTGCGGCTGGCGGGGATCGAACCCACGACCCTTGGCTTCGGAGGCCAATACTCTATCCACTGAGCTACAGCCGCACTTGGTAAGCAGCCAATTGTAGGGGCATGCCCCTTATAATTGAAGGTTAGTTTTTCCCATTTATCAAGAGAATTGACAGTTATGAGCGACAACCACAACACATCTGCGCACGAAGAAGACCATACTGGCCCTGTTAAAACGCCTAAGCAATTCTTGCTGGCGATCATTTACTCCTTTGTGGTGCCCGTGTTTGGCATCATTGGTTTGGTCTATGTGGTGAGCACCCAGTTCAAACCCGTGGCTGGCGCGGTTGACCCTGGAAAATCTGTCGAGCAGCGCATTGCCAAAGTGGGCACGGTCGAAATTAAAGATGCGAACGGCCCCTTGAAATCGGGCGAAGAAGTTTACAAAGCGCAGTGCGTGGCCTGCCACGGCTCTGGCGCTGCTGGTGCCCCTAAGCTTGCAGATAAAGGCGCTTGGGGTGCACGTATTGGCAAAGGCTATGCAGCACTCTTGACTTCCGCCCTTAAAGGCAAAGGCAGCATGGGCGCGCAAGGTGGCGGTGATTTTGATGACATCGAGATTGGTCGTGCCGTGGTCTTTATGACCAATGCCGCTGGTGCGAAGTTGCCCGTACCTGATCGCCCAGCCGTAGCTGCTGTCAAATAATTGCCGATTCGTCTTTAGCTGATTGACCACACACCTTGGTCAATGGCTTCGGCGGCAATGTGCACATCTTGCGTGTGCACCAAACCAAATCCCACATCTGTTTTGAGATAGACACGTCCCGACTCGTCTAGCTCGCATGACTCGTACTGAGCAGCTAGCCCCGTGTGCGACTCAATCGAAAAATCAGCCCCAAGCCGCCAGATATAAGGCGTAGCGGCTAGCTCTACATACACGCGCTGGGGGCCGTTTTGAAAAAACCATTGCTCCGTGCCCTCTGCATCCACTTCACTTAAATAGTTACGCTCGATAAAAGCGATGAGCTTTTCGTGTTGCAAACGCGAGCCCTTGGCGGCTTTGTCACCACGCAAGCACGCCTCTTTAAAACCACCTAACGCCTGAGTGCGGTCGTCCCGCATGTACCAGTCGCCGCGCTCGTCTAAGCCAAGCCAACCGTGGCAATGCGGCACATTCGGCCACTTCGCCATCGCCTGCTTGACGATGTCATCCACGAGGTACAGCTCCGTCACGAAAGAACTCGCCCACCACTTGCGGTAAGGTTTGCAAATGCCCAGGAAAACCACGCCAACAATCGGTGGCAAAGCCGACATGCCCACCATGCTTGGGTTGCCAAAGCTTAACGTGGCGACCAACCTTACCGGCCTCGGGCAGTGAACTTGCTGGAATGAAGGGATCGTTCACCGCATTAATGGCCAATGCAGGGATTTGAATGTTCGCCAAATGCGGTTTGGCGCTAGCGCGTGTCCAATAGTCTTCGGTATTGTGAAAGCCATGTAACGGCGCTGTAAATACGTTGTCAAATTCGTACAAATCACGGCTTGCCATCATTTTTGATGGGTCAAAAAGACTAGGGAATTGCGCCAGTTTTTGTAGCGCACGCGGCTTCATGGTGCGTAAAAACATGGGGGTATAAATGTGCCGATTGAGTCCTCGGCCAATGTGGATGCCACTCGCGTACAAATCTAACGGGGAACAAATAGACACCGCGCCTTTGACAACAGGATCCGCAGCAACGCCCATCTCGCCCGCCCAGCGCATCAACGCATTGCCACCTAGCGAGATGCCAACAGCGTACACATCGCCAGTATTCCCTTGCTGAAGTTGCTGCGCTTTGATGCGCCGCAAAATCCAGTCGATTTCCTCAAAATCACCGCTGTGATAAGCCCGCGGCGCAAGGTTTAATTCACCACTACACCCTCTGAAATGAGGCACACAAAAATTGATATTTTTTTCCTGAGCGTATCTTGCAAAGGCACGTGCGTAATGGCTTTGCGATGAACCTTCCAGCCCATGAAACATCACCCAAAGCGGGCGGTGGCTAACGTCGAGTAATGGCTCGAGTTTTAAAAAATCAATATCAATGAAATCGTTGTCTGGCGTCGCCCAGCGCTCACGCACGTAGATGATGTCTTTTGTCTGGGGATGTGGTTTAGCCGCTTTGGCCGCCCAAATGGTCTCTAAATGCGACATCACACAGCAGCAGCGGTCATAAATCGATGCGGCCGCTTACGCGATTTAACATTCATTTCTTCGCGCATCGCCTCATTGACTTGGTTGAGCATCAACAGTTTGTGGTTACCATGCCGCACTCGGTCAGCCAGTCGTTTGGCAATCGCCATCAAAAACCTAGCTGCGATGGTGGGGTGCTCTTCTATGATTTGTTCCAAGTGACAACGGGTCAACAGCGCGACTTCCACCCCCGTTTGTGCCGTGCAAGTCGCAGATCTGGGCGTGCCGTCCAGCACCCCCATCTCGCCGATCAAATGTCCTTTGCCCAAAACATTCACAATAACGGTGCTGTCGCCTGAACTCAAAGTTTCAATCAGAATTTCACCCTCTAGAACCAATAGCATGTAATCGCTAGCGGCATCCACTTGATTGGCGAGGAAGACAATCGTCTGCGGCTCAAGCTGAGAGACGGTCATATAACCCGCGACGATCTTGGCATCCTCCAATGAAAGCGTGACCAAGGCGTCGGGGGTTAAAAGTAGTGGCGCAATTTTTTCTATAAGAGCAGTAGAGGTGTTCACACCCTAGATGGTATGCGATTAGGCCTCTACGTCAATCAATCGTTTCGCTGCCACGTGATGATGGTTTTGCACCTTCGTTTTGTGCTTGACCACCTGGTGGTCCATCTTGTCGACTAGCAAATCGACAGCAGCATACAAATCTGAGTGCACGGTTTCGGCAAAAAAATCGTGTCCCTTGACATGGATGCTGCACTCGGCTTTTTGTCGTCGCTCTTTTTCTTTCTCGTTCTCAATACTCAGTAAAACCTTGATATCACTCACTTGGTCAAAATGCCTACTAATACGTGCAAATTTATCGCTGACATAGCCTTGGATGGCGGGAGTAACTTCAAGATGATGACCACTGATTCTGAGACTCATATAGCAAGCTCCTAGTAATAAAAAGAGACTGACACTGTGTTTGCAAACCATTTGCAAACACACCCTCACTTTGCGCATCTTTCGCAAAATTTGCAAGCGAAATGTTTGGCATAGAATCCTAGTTTTAGAGGAGGCGAGCCACATGCTAAATATCTTCACACTCGCTAACGGACGCCTCTTCCAAGAAGAGATCGAATCTTTAGAGGAACTCTCCAAGTTCCAGCCTATTTGGGTGGACTTAGAGTCCCCGACCTTAGAAGAAAAACGCTGGGTCGCCCAGTACTTTGGTCTCTCCATCCCTGAAGATGCCATGGACGAGGACATCGAAGAGTCCGCTCGTTTTTACGAAGAAGACAACGGCGATCTGCACATCCGCTCTGACTTCTTAATTGCGGACGACGAAATCTCGCACACCGTGCGTGTCGCATTCATTCTGAACCAGCACAATGCTGACCTCAAAAGCAAAGGTGTGCTGTTCTCAATCCACGACGAAGATTTGCCCGTATTCCGGCTGTTACGTCTGCGCGCACGCCGCATGCCGGGCTTGATTGAAGACGCCAAAGACGTGCTGCTCAAACTGTTTGACGCTGATGCCGAATATTCGGCTGATACGCTAGAAGGCATTCACGACGCGCTAGAGGAAACCAGCAAGCAAGTGTTGGCGGGCGATGTGACCGACGAAATAGCCGGGGTGGTGCTGGGCAATATCGCACGCCAAGAAGATATGAATGGACGCATCAGGCGTAACGTGATGGATACACGCCGTGCGCTTAGTTTCATGATGCGCACCAAAATGCTGGGTACCGAGCAATACGAAGAAGCGCGGCAAATTATGCGTGACATCGATTCACTCGATTCACATACGGCATTCTTATTCGACAAGATTAACTTCTTGATGGATGCCACCGTCGGCTTTATCAACATCAACCAAAACAAGATCATCAAAATCTTCTCGGTGGCTAGTGTGGCACTGTTGCCGCCAACCCTGATTGCCAGCATTTATGGCATGAACTTTAAGTACATGCCCGAGCTAGATACTGCTTGGGGCTATCCTGCCGCTATTGCACTCATGGTTGCCAGCGCCCTAGTGCCGATGTGGTACTTCCGCAGGCGTGGTTGGCTCAAATAAGACGATCAAGCAGGGCGGCCACAATCGCCGCCGAATAAGGGCTAGCAGTGGTTGCAATAAACGCCATAAAGTCGCCGTGCGCATCGTCATCGGCTCTATCAGAAATCGTCCGAACGGCAGCAAACGCGATGCCGTAATCTGCACAGACCTGCGCAATCGCCGCGCCTTCCATCTCAACTGCCAAGGCATCCGGCAGTGCGGCTTGTAAGGCGCGACTCTCTAGCGAGGTTGACACAAAACGATCACCGCTCACCACCAAACCGCTGTGCACACGCACGTTGGGCAGGGCTATTTGCGCAGCCACCCTCAGTTGTTGGCTCAAATCTGCATTTGTCGCAAAACGACTCACACCCGTCAAGGGAATTTCAAATCTTGGAAACAGCGGCGACGCATCCATGTCGTGCTGTATAAATTCGGCGGCCACGACCACATCACCCACTTGCGCATCAGGATGCAAGCCACCCGCAACCCCAGTAAAGACAAGGGTTTGTACACCAAATCGTTCAATCAAAACGGTTGCAGTCGTTGCGGCCGCCACTTTGCCAATACGTGACAAAACCACAATCGCGTCAAGGCCATGCAATTGACCAAGCCAAAATTCTCGTCCTGCAATCGTTTGTTTCTGTTGACCCTGCATAAGAGCCAGCACAGCCGTCAGCTCCTCTTGCATAGCGCTCACGATTGCAATGCGACTCATGTAAAAACCCTCACGATTTTTTGATTGGCCGCTGCCAATTGGCAATGTTGATTTGCTTGCCGCGCGCCACCGTCAAGCTGCCTGCTGGCGCGTCCTTGGTCACGGTAGAACCCGCGCCAATCGTCCCCCTCGCACCAATCGTCACAGGGGCAACAATCACGCAATTGCTACCCACATGCACATCCGCTTCGATGACAGTTTTGTGTTTATTCACGCCGTCATAGTTCGCCGTAATGGAACCCGCGCCATAGTTGACACGCTCGCCAACCGAAGCATCCCCGATGTACGCCAAATGATTCGCCTTTGCGCCTTTGGCAAGCGTCGCATTTTTTACTTCTACAAAATTTCCGATATGCACATCTTCGCCCAGATTCGCTCCTAGACGCAGCCGAGCAAATGGCCCAACCTTAGCTGCAAGACCCACCAACACTGGCTTGCCAGCCTGACCTTCAATATGCGTGAACGGTTGAATCACCGCACCCCTCTCAATCGTGGCATCGGTAATCACGCAGTTCGCGCCAATACTGACATTGCTGCCTAGCACCACATCGCCCGCAAACACGCAATTCACATCGATGTCTACATCCATGCCACATGTGAGCGTCCCGCGTACATCCAGTCGCGCAGGGTCGGCCAACCGCACGCCTTGTTCCATCAGGGCTAGCGCAGTACGTGCCTGCAAAGCCCGCTCCAGCGCGGCCAGCTGCACGGGGCTGTTCACGCCGTCCACTTCCACATGATCGGTGATGCAAGTTGCTAGCACTTGCGTACCACCCGCTACGGCGTGTTTGACCACATCGGTGAGATAAAACTCACCGGCTGCATTGTTGTTATCTAATTTGGCAAGCCAGTTTTTAAGCAAACGCGTCGGCGCCGCCATGATGCCGCTATAACACTCGCGAATCGCTCGCTGCTCAAAGCTTGCGTCTTTGTGCTCGACGATGGTGGTCACCTCTGCACCCGATGCATCCCGCACGATGCGGCCATAGCCAGTGGGATCCTGAAATTCGATCGTCAGCAGTGCCAAATGTTTGTCTGCGCATTGATCAATCAGCAGACCTAGCGTTTCGGGTTTGGTCAGTGGCACATCGCCCGACAAAATCAGCGTGATCGAATTGTCATCAGCCAGCAAAGGAGACGCTTGCTGCACACAGTGCCCCGTGCCCAGCTGCGGCATTTGGCGTACCGTTTGAGTATGCTTTGCCTGCACCAGTGCCGCCTCTACTACATCCGCTTCATGCCCTGTCACCACGACAATTTGACGCGCACCCAAGCCCTGCGCTGTTTCCAGCACATGCTGGACGAGCGGCTTACCGCCCAGGCGCTGCAAAACTTTAGGCGTAGCGGACTTCATGCGTGTGCCCTTGCCTGCGGCCATGACGACGACGTTCAATTGGTTCATAAGGTAATTCCAAACTTTGATGCAGGCGATTATCATCCTGTGCCATGCGAATTTTTACACCTTCTTTTTTAAAACGATTTTTCTTGCTCCTGCTTTGCGCTGTACTTACTGCTTGCGGCGCTATCAAACTCACCTACAACAACGCCGATAGCCTGCTATATTGGTGGCTAGATGGATATGTTGACTTTACGGTTGACCACAAAGTTCGTGTCAAAAACGAATTGACCTCTTTTCATGTTTGGCACCGCAAAAACCAATTGCCCGTATTTGCCAGTCTGGCAAACGACTTGCAAGGCCTCGCCAAAAATGATGTGACTGCAGCGCAGCTGTGCAGCTATGTTGATGCGATCCAGCAAAAAGTATTTGAACCCACGAGTAAACACATCGAGCCGCAAGTGCTGTGGCTAGTCACGAACTTGAGTTCCGATCAAATGAAATCGATGGAAGAGAAATACGCCACGACGAACGAAAAATGGCTAAAAGAGTGGCAACCGAAAACCAAACGTGAATTGATAAAAAATACGAAAAAATCGATTCGCGAGCGCAGCGACAGTTTATACGGTAGCTTAGATGACGATCAGCGCAAGTGGCTGAATGAGACGATTCGCAACTCGCCATTTGATGCAAAGATTGCCTATGCCGAACGACTGCGCCGTCAGCAAGATGTGCTGGCGACACTACGAGACATTCAAAGCAAAAAAATGAGCATCGAAGCCGCTCGCGAACCTATGCGCGCTCTGCTCCAGCGTAGTACCACTTCGCCCGATGCCACTTATAGAGCTTACGGGGACAAGATGAAGCAACACTATTGCGAGCTATATGCCAAGCTGCACAACAGCATGAATACCGCACAGCGCGACCATGCTTTCTCCAAGTTCAAAGACTACGAACGCGACTTCAAAACCTTGCAGGCCAACAAATAAATGTCGGATGGTTTGAACGCTGCACAGCGCGAAGCTGTGAACTATCTCACGGGTCCTTCGCTTGTGCTCGCAGGCGCGGGTTCTGGCAAAACTCGCGTCATTACTCACAAGATTGCTAGGCTCATGGAAGCGGGCTTAGAGCCTAAACGCATTGCCGCCATTACCTTTACCAACAAAGCTGCCGCCGAAATGCGCGAACGCGCCAAAGCCCTGGTCGGTAAGGCTTCCAAGGAATTGACGATTTGCACCTTTCACGCGCTTGGCGTGCGAATGCTGCGCCAAGACGGCACCGTGCTCGGGCTCAAACCGAACTTCAGCATCTTGGACTCCAGCGATGTCGAATCCATGCTGAAAGACGCGGGCGGTACGGTGGATGCCGCCACGGCACGCGGTTGGCAATGGACGATTAGCGGCTGGAAAAGTGCGGGTCTGACGGGCGATACGGCACTACTCGCGGCCAAGAACGAAGATGAGCGAGTCACGGCCATCATCATGCAAAAGTACGAAGAGCGACTCTCAGCTTATCAAAGCGTGGACTTTGATGACTTGATCGGCTTGCCACTCAAACTCTTACAAAACCACCCCGAGGCTCTCGCCAAATGGCAAGCCGCATTCGGACACGTGTTGGTGGACGAGTACCAAGACACCAACGCGACGCAGTACGAAATGCTCAAGCTCTTGGTGGGCGAACGCGCCCGCTTTACTGCCGTGGGTGACGACGATCAATCCATTTACGGCTGGCGCGGCGCAACGCTGGACAACCTACGCAAACTGCCTACCGATTACCCAAATTTGAAGGTCATCCCGCTGGAGCAAAACTACCGCTCTACACCGCAAATTTTGCAAGCCGCTAACAACGTGATTGGCAATAACCCAAAACTATTCCCTAAAAAATTATGGAGCGACATCAAAGCGGGTGAGCCCGTGCGCGTGGTTGATGCCGATTCTGAGGAGCACGAAGCCGAACGCGTGGTGGCACGCATTCAGTCGATTCGTGCCAGCGAGGGCGTAACGACTGCGCAGCCCAAGGACTACAAAGATTTTGCGGTTTTGTACCGCGCCAATCATCTCGCCAAAGCATTTGAAAAAGCCATGCGCAAAGCGGCGATTCCGTACAAAGTGTCGGGTGGGCAAAGCTTTTTTGACCGCGCCGAAATTAAAGACTTGTGCTCGTGGCTGCGGCTTCTCTCCAACAACGATGATGACCCTGCGTTCATCCGCGCGGTATCCACGCCCAAGCGCGGGATTGGCCACACGACTCTTGCCACGCTAGGGACGTATGCGTCCAGCTACAAAGTCAGTTTGTTTGAAGCACTCTTTAGCTCATCCCTTGGTGCAGCCTTGTCCGCAAGGGCTTTGGGGGGATTGCAAGAGTTTGGCCGCTACCTCAACGACTTGGAATTTCGCGCTCGCCAGACATCAGGCGCGGAAGATGCCAAAGTATTTTTAAGCGAATGGCTGAAAGACATTGGCTACGAACGCCACCTCATGGAAGGCGCTGAAACCGAAAAACTCTCTGCCGCCAGATGGGCGAATGTGCTCGATTTTTGCGACTGGATGGCCAAGCGCTGCGGTGGTGAAATTGACGACACGGCAGGCGTGACGCTAGTCAGCGAATCAAAGACGTTATTAGAGGTCATTCAAAATGTTTCGCTGCTCTCTACGCTGTCTGAGCGCGAATCCGATCAAAACGTGGTGACGCTCTCAACGCTACACGCGGCCAAAGGTTTGGAGTGGCCGCACGTGATGCTGGTCGGCGTGACGGAAGGCTCGTTGCCGTTTAGTCGAAATGCCAAAAAACCAAAATCCAACGACAAGAAAAAAGAAGCTGATGACGAAGAGGAAGAAATCATTGAATCCAGTCCCAGCGACGAAGTCAATCGCCTGCAAGAAGAGCGCCGCCTGATGTACGTAGGCATTACCCGCGCCAGAGACACGCTGATGGTGAGCTGGACGAAAAAGAAAAAGGCCGGTCGTGACATGGTGAGCGCCGTCCCTAGCCGCTTTATCGCCGAAATGGCCTTAGATGTGCAAACTATTCGCGAAGACCCTATGGCGAAGCTCAAGGCACTCAGGGCAGAGTTTGCAGCTAAAGCAGCGGTGACAGCAGCGCAAAAACTAGCAGTCAACGCGCCCTAAACTTAAGGGTATGTCACACCTACCTGCCTCCGCTGCTCTCTCCCGCTTTCGCGTCATCGATCTCACCCAAGTCCGCGCAGGCCCCACCGCTTGCAGGCAGCTCGCCGATTGGGGCGCGGACGTGGTGCAAGTCCAAATGCCTGACCATATGCGCGGCGACGATACGCTGGGCGGGCAAGACGGCTCGGACTACCAGTACACGCACCGCAACAAGCGCTCCATCACCCTGAACTTGAAAGAGCCTGAAGGCATCAGCGTACTCAAACAATTGATTGCCAAAGCAGATGTCGTGGTCGAGAACTTCCGACCCGATGTGAAATTTCGCCTTGGCATTGACTATGAGAGCTTGAAGGCCAGCAACCCGGGCTTGGTCTATGCCAGCATTTCAGGATTTGGACAAACGGGGCCGCTCGCAGAGCGTCCGGGCTTCGATCAAATCGCGCAGGGCATGGGCGGCCTCATGTCGGTCACAGGCGACCCCACGGGTGCGCCCATGCGCGTGGGCATTCCGATTGCCGATTTATGCGCAGGTATCTTCGCAGCGCAAGGCATTTTGGTGGCGTTACTCGAGCGCGAAAAATCTGGGCAAGGTCAGTGGCTACACACTTCGCTCCTAGAGTCTATGCTCTACATGATGGACTTCCAAACCTCGCGCTGGTTGATTGATGGCGAAGTGGCCACGCAAGCGGGTAATTTCCATCCGACGAGCATCCCGACTGGTGTGTACAAAGCGCGTGATGGCTACATGAACATTGCCGTATTTGGCTCCAAGATTTGGGAGCGCTTTTGCGATATTTTGGGAGCGCCCGAATGGGTCACAGACGCGCGGTTTATGGACAAACCCGGCCGCTCGGTGAACCGCGATGCGCTGAACGCGGACATCAACGAGCGTCTTGCCAAGCATGACCGCGCTTATTGGATTGAACGCTTAAACGCCGGTGGCGTGGCTTGCGGCGTGATTAACAACATGCAGGAAGCGCTAGAAGAACCTCAAATCCAGCACCTCAAGATGGTGAAAGATGTTGTCTCAAACCGCATGGGCGCACAAAAAATGATGGGACAGCCCGTTCAACTGGAGCGCACACCCAGCACGATTGCAAGATCTGCACCGAAACGTGGTGAGCACACCGCCGAGGTTTTGGAAGAATTTGGCTATAGCGCGGATGATGTGGCACGGCTCAAAGCAACAGGCGTTTTTTAAAGGATTTTTGAAATGGCAAGCATGGAATACATCTCAACCACCGAGCGCGTGAAAGTGTGGCTTGACACCACCACACTGCACATTCAATTCAACAACCCAGCACGGCACAATGCACTCTCCGTCGACATGTGGGAAGCCGTCCCAGCCTTACTGGACGTGGCTTCCCATGATGATCGTGTCCGATTAGTTGTGTTCTCAGGGGCAGGCGAAAAATCTTTTGTTTCGGGCGCGGATATCACGCAATTTGAAGACCAGCGTGCCGCCAAAGAAGCCGTTGATCGCTACGAAAAAATGGCTGAAGAATGTTTGCAAAGCATCGCCAATTTTGTCAAACCCACACTCGCTTGCATTCAAGGTTATTGCATCGGCGGCGGCGTGAATGTAGCGATTAGCTGCGACATCCGCATCGCGTCCAGTAATTCCGTGTTCTCCATCCCCGCAGCCCGCTTGGGGCTGGGCTACCGCTATTCGGCCATGAAAAATTTGGTCGATCTAATTGGGCCTGGCAACGCCAAAGATTTATTCTTTTCTGCACGCAAGATTGATGCAAACGAAGCACGGTTTTTAGGCTTGATTTCCCGTATTTGCGAACCTGCCGATTTACCCGCCTTGCTGAAAGAGTACGCCGATGCATTGGCGGCTAATGCGCCCATCACCATTGCAGCCGCCAAAGCCATCACAGCGGAAATCTTAAAACCGTCACCTGAACTGGATATGGCGAAATGCCAAGCGCTGATTCGAGGCTGCTTTGAAAGCGCGGACTATGCCGAAGGCCGCAAAGCGTTTATGGAAAAACGCAAACCTGTTTTTGTAGGGAAATAAACATGAGCAACATGATGAAATCGTATTGGATGGAAAGCAATGGCGACAGCGCCACGATTGACTTGCGCGAAGTTGCTATCCCCGCACCTGCATCGAATCAGCTGCTGGTCAAGATGCACGCGGCTAGTTTGAACCGAGGTGAATTTATTGTGGGGCACGGCTTGCACAAAGCAGGCGCGGCCAAGCCCATTGGCACGGACGGCGCGGGAGAGGTCGTTGAGGTGGGCGATGGGGTCACTGGCTTCCAAGTCGGTGATCGCGTGATGGGACGCTGCGCAGGTGCATTTTCTGAAATGGCACTGATGTCAACCGCTGAGGCGATGCATATTCCCGAGAACTTGGACTGGGAAGCCGCAGCCAGCGTTCCTTTGACTGGGCACGTCGTCTTTGACATGCTGGTGCTGCAAGGGCGTTTGGTAGCAGGCGAATGGCTACTGATTAATGGCGTGTCGTCGGGCGTAGGTGTTGCGGCACTGCAAATGGCCAAAGCTATCGGGGCAAAGGTTATTGGCACATCAGGATCAGCGGACAAACTCGCGCGATTGAAAGCGCTAGGACTTGATGTGGCTATTTGCACACGCGAAGCCAATTTCCACGATGAGGTGATGACGGTCACTGGCGGCATGGGCGTGAATTTAGTCATCAATACCGTGGGCGGCTCGGTGTTCTCCGAAGATGTACGCTGCATGGCGTTTGAAGGCCGCCTGGCGATGGTGGGTTATGTCGATGGCCAACTGCAAACCAATTTATCCATCGAAGCGCTGCATTCAAAGCGTCTGACGCTGTTTGGTGTGTCGAACAAACTGCGCAGCCCCGAGCAACGCACCTCGGGTGTGCCACGTTTCAGGCTAGAGATATTGCCCATGCTGGCAGATGGGCGCATCACGCCGCTAGTCGATAAAGTGTTCGCCTTTGAAGAATTGCCTGCTGCCAAAGCCTGCATGGATGCCAGCGAACATTTGGGCAAAATTGTGTTGAAAATCGCTTAACCCATTGATAGGATTTCATGATGAAAAATACGATCTATCGCTGCCTTGCAGCCCTTACTGCTATTGGCCTAGCGCAAAGCGCAGTCGCACAATCGGACTACCCAAACAAGCCTATCAAACTCATCGTCGGGTTTGCACCTGCAGGCGCTGCAGACTACGTAGCCCGCGCCATGAGCGACCAGCTCAGCAAGGCGCTGGGGCAAGCGGTTGTTGTCGAGAACAAAGCGGGAGCAGGCTCTAGCATTGCGGCGGATTTTGTAGCCAAAGCCCCAGCCGATGGCTACACGATTTTGATTGCCAGCCCTAGCAGCATGTCCGTCAATCCAGCGCTCAATCCAAAACTTGGCTACGCCGTCAAAGATTTTGCCCCCATCTCCAAAATCACGTCCTCTCCCTTGGTGATTGCAGCAAGCCCAAAGTCTGGCATCACCTCGGTCAAGGAACTTATCGCTGCAGCAAAACGCGCACCCGGCACTTTAAATTACGCAAGCTCTGGTAATGGCTCAGCGCCTCATCTAGGCGGCGCGCTCTTTGCGCAGGTGGCCAGTTTAGATATGCAGCACATTCCGTTTAGAGGCGGTGCGCCTGCGGTTGCCTCGGTGGTGGCGGGTGATACGCAGCTGACATTTGGGACTCCGCCGTCGGTACTCCCGATGATTCAAGCAGGCAGATTGCGTGGCATTGCCGTCTCTACTAGAGAGCGTACCGCGCTCTTCCCCGACTTGCCTGCCATGCGAGAGGCCGGCTTGCCAGACTATGCGATTGAATTTTGGTACGGCCTCTTTGTACCCGCCAACACGCCACCCGCTATCGTCAAAAAATTGTATGAAGCAACGCGTACAGCCATGAGTCAGCCTAGTGTGAAGGCAGCTTTGGCACGTGAAGGCACGGATGTAGCGCTGTCTGCATCGCCCGAAGCATTTTCCGCCTTCTTAACTGAAGACGCGAAGTTTTGGACGCGGTTGGTTAAAGATGCTCAGGTGAAATTGGATTAAGTACAGGCTTTATGATTGAGCTATGAAAACACAGGCAGTCATTGGTATCCAACCTTCCATTATTCGCTGGGCACGCGAATCGATGGGGTTGTCCGTTGCTGACGTCGCAGAGAAACTAAAGCGACCGCTTGACGAAGTGTCTGGCTGGGAAAACGATAGCGGTTCTGCACCTACTTATGCGCAATTAGAAAGTCTTGCGTACAAGGTTTTTAAGCGTCCTCTCGCGGTTTTTTTCTTACCAGCGCCTCCCGATGAAATTGCACCAGCACGAGAGTTTCGATCATTACCAAATAGTGATTTAGAAAATTTGCACGCAGACACTTGTGTCCACGTACGCAAAGCGCATGCCTATCAGTTGACCTTAAAGGAGGTATTTGGTGAGCAAAATCCTTGCGGTCTACCGCTCTCGAACCAAATCACTCTAGAACTTGATTTATCGATCTCATCGCAAGCTTCTGCGCTGCGCAATGCGCTAGGCATCTCACTTGACAAGCAAATTGCATGGAGAAACGATGATGCTGCCTTAAAACGCTGGCGAGGTGCGATTGAAGACGGAGGTATCTTCGTTTTTAAAGCCCCATTCAAGCAAGAGTCTATTTCTGGCTTTTGTCTGATGGATGAAGAGTTTCCGTTGATATATCTGAACAACAGCACTACCAAAACTCGGCAGATATTTAGCCTTTTGCATGAGCTTGCACACTTATTACTCAATGTCAGTGGGATTAGTAAATTTGAATCTTCATATGTCCGTCACCTACCAGTGCCAGAGCGACGTATTGAGCAATTTTGTAATCAACTAGCCGCTGAGGTGCTAATCCCATCCGAAGACTTCGAACTACAAAGCAGCCTGCTTCCTCCTCAGGTAGAAGCTGCTGATGACTACCAATTTAGCGCCTTAGCAAGCCGATATGGGGTAAGCAGAGAAGCAATCTTGCGTCGCTTATTGGATGCAGGGAAAGTCAGTCAAGCGTTCTATGAGTTGAAAGCCAAAATATGGCTTGGGCAAAAAAAATCTGCGAAAGGAGGTAATTACTATGCCTCGCAAAATGCTTATCTCAGTGATAGATTAGCCAAAGAAGTAATTGCCCGTCACTATCGCAATCAAATTAACATTGAGCAGGCTTCAGAATTCTTAGGAATTAAACCAAAAAATTTCTCAGGCTTAGAGCAACAAATCATGCTGGGAGCAACGGCTTGATTTATGTTTTCGATACCAGCTCTTTGAGCAAACTTAAACACTTTTATCCAGGTGTTTTTAAATCAGTATGGATAGGATTGGATAGCTTAGCCACACAAAGAAAAATGATTTCTACAAAAGAAGTTTGGAATGAAATTGAACGTGGTGAAGTTGATGCATACACAAATAAATGGCTCAAAGACCGTAAGTATGTGTTCACGGTACCCACCTCAGAAGAGATGATAGTGGTATCGCAGATATTTCAAATTCCTCATTTTCAATCTTTGATTGGTGTCAAACAACGTTTGGTGGGAACACCTGTTGCAGATCCGTTTGTCATTGCTTGTGCAAAGGTACATCAAGGTACGGTCGTAACTGAGGAAAAATTAAAGCCTCACGCCGCCAAAATTCCAAACGTATGTGCACACCCAAGCATCAACGTACCTTGCATTGATCTTGAAGCATTTATGCAACGACAAAGCTGGAGTTTTTAATTCTCAGCAGCATTGATGCAGGACACCCTCTTATCCCATCCCGTCATCACAGCCTTACTCCCCGTCATCCTGCTCATTGCCACAGGTTATATGGCTGGCAAGCAAGGCTGGATAAGGGCTAGCGCCAAGGGTGATTACTCGAATCTCATTTTCTTTTTGCTTTTGCCGCCGCTGCTTTTTCGCACGATGGCGCAAAGTCATCCTGAAAACTTGCAAATCTTGCCCGTGTTGGCTTACCTTGGCAGCATGGTGATTTTGTTTGCGATGGTGTTTATTTTTACGGGCATGAATCAGCGTGGCGTGATTTTGGGACTGACGGCAACCTATGGCAACACAGTCATGATTGGTATTGCGCTGGTTGGCTACGCATACGGCGAAGCTGGGCAAGCTGTGCTGTTCAGCCTCCTATCGGTTCACGCCATCATCATGCTCACAGCGGCGACGCTGGCACTCGAGTTGCTACGCAAAAAAAATAGCAACGCACATCCAATCAAAGCTGCTCTAAAGGCGTTGCGTGATGCGCTGCTGCAACCCACCACTTGGCCAATTTTGCTGGGGCTCGCGTTTAGCCAATCGGGACTCTCTATCCCTGTTGTGATTGATAGACCACTGCAATTACTTGGCCAAGCCTTTAGCCCATTGGCCTTGGTGCTAGTGGGGCTTACGCTCTCCGTCACAAAATTTGGCGATCACATCAAGCCTGCGATTGGCTTATCCATACTCAAAAACTTCGTGCAACCCTTGCTGGTATTGGGCTTAGGGCTATTGCTCGGCCTTCACGGACTGCCACTCACAGTCATGGTAGTGGCTGCGTCGCTGCCCATGGGCGCAAACGTATTTATGTTTTCTCAGCGCTACCAAGAGTCAGAGGATTTGGTGACCACCAGCGTGTCGGTCTCAACCGTGATGGCGCTTTTTAGCGTGGCACTCGCCATGACGCTCATGTCTTCGTTCAATTTATGACACTCAAACTCTCCATCCTCGATCAATCCGTTGCCGTGCAAGGCCGCAGCCACGCAGATGCCATCCAAGCCACGCTGGCATTGGCCTCGAAGGCAGAGTCTTGGGGCTATCACCGCTTTTGGGTCAGTGAGCATCACAGCCATCCCACCATCGTGGGCTCCGCGCCCGAAGTGCTGATGGCTGCGATTGCCGCACGTACTTCGCGCATTCGCATTGGCAGCGCAGGCGTGATGCTGCCGCACTACGCGTCGCTCAAAGTAGCCGAGCAATTCCGCGTGCTGGATGCCCTCGCACCAGGTCGTATCGACCTTGGCGTAGGACGCGCCCCTGGCAGCGACCAGCGGACATCGCGCTTGCTCAATCCCGATCCAAGGTCTAGTGATAACTTTCCGCGCCAAGTGCAGGAATTGATGATTTGGACAGATGCCTCAGAGGCCACATCAGATAAGGCTTCCCAGCCAGACTACCCTACAGCCTATGGTGTATCTGCCTTCCCAGCAAGTAGCACTGCGCCAACGGTGTGGATGCTCGGTAGCTCAGACTACGGTGCACAACTGGCCGCCGAGCTTGGGCTGCCCTACGCCTTTGCGTACTTCATTACTGACGGGCAAGGCACTGAGCAAGCACTCGACCTGTACCGACAAACCTACAAGCCAAGCGAAGCACACCCCACGCCTAAAGCGTTGCTGTGCGTGTGGGCACTAGCTGCTGATACGGAAGAGGAAGCGTGGCGACTCTTCCAAAGCCGTGCACGGGCGCGAATGGATAGAAACCTAGGGAAAAACGCGGCGCTCTTGTCACCCGAAGATTCAGTGCGCGAATGGACGCCGAGCGAAGCGCGAGCTTTGGAAGCACTTCGTGCGGGGGCGATTGTGGGCACGGGCGAGCAGGTTGTGGGCAAACTTCAAGCATTGGCAAACAAACACGGTGTCGATGAGATTGCCGTGATCACTTGGACGCATGACCCAGCCGTGCAAGCTCGGTCGTATGAGCTTATGGCTCAGGCAATATGATTTATGTACAATATGTACAGATTTATAAATCAAGGATTCACAT
>JANPAS010000187.1:0-1790 GCA_031430035.1 Comamonadaceae bacterium
AAGGGCTGCGTCAGCAGCTCGATCCACATCAAGTTTTCAATACGGGGAGAATTTAAAAATGAGTACAGCAACAATGGCACCCACGATGCAATCAGCGGGAGCCGCCGTTGGCGGCGCAGGCAACGCCATGCCCATGCCGCCTACATTTGCCAATGTGGCGGACGAGCGTCTGCACCGAAAGCAGCGCCTCGCGGCCAGCTTTCGCATCTTTTCGCGTTTTGGTTTAGACGAAGGCGCAGCAGGCCATATCACGGTACGCGACCCGGGCGATCCGACTACGTTTTGGGTGAATCCGTTTGGCGTGCATTTCAGCCAAGTCAAAGTGAGCAACCTCATTCGTGTCGATCATCATGGCAACATCGTCGAAGGCACGCATCCGCTCAATCGCGCCGCGTTCGCGATTCACTCACGCATCCACGAAGCACGCCCCGATGTGATGGCCGCCGCGCACACGCACGGCATCCATGGCCGCGCGTTCTCCATGCTGGGCAGGCCGCTGTCGATGATTAGCCAAGATGCCTGCGCGTTTTATAACGACCACGTGCTGTACGACGACTACGGCGGCGTGGTGCTGGATCTAGACGAAGGTGTGCGTATCGCCCAAGCGCTCGGCAAAAACAAAGCGGCTGTGCTGCGCAATCACGGCCTACTGACCACCGGCGGCTCGGTCGAGTCCGCCGCGTGGTTCTACGTCAGCATGGAGCGCAACTGCCAAGTCGAGCTAGCAGCGCTAGCCGCAGCAGGTGGAGCGAATGGACAACCCCTGCGCGAAGTGCCCGAAGCCGCACGCGTGCAGGCCTACAGCGTTGTCGGCACAGAGTACGCGGGCTGGTTTCAGTTTCAGCTTTTGTATGCAAGGGCTTTGAAAGAAAATCCTGACTTTTTGGATTAGAAGATGTCTTTACAGCGTCGGGAGTGGATTCAGTTTGCATTAAGTCCTATTGCTACCTGGCTGGGCATTGCTCGTGCGCAAAGCCCTTCGTTTGAAAAAGACCCGTTTGCGCTTGGTGTTGCGAGCGGCTCGCCCACCCCTAACTCATTCGTGCTTTGGACTCGTTTGCTTCCTTCTAATCCAATGCGAAATCCTTGGGGAGAGATGCCCATAGCTGTGCGGTGGGAGTTATCGACACAACAAGATTTTTCAGTCGTCCAGCATTCTGGGGAAGCCGTCGCTCTTCCGCAACTTGCGCATAGTGTGCATGTTGAGCCTGAGGGCTTGCAAAGTAATCAGACCTATTTTTATCGCTTTCGGGTCGGTAACTATCAGAGCCCCGTCGGAAGAACACGTACAACGCCTGTAGCAGGAGCACAGGTCGACGCACTTAAATTTGCTGTGGCGTCCTGTCAGCGCTACCACTCAGGCGCTTTCACTGCCTATGCACACATGCTGCAAGACACACCTGATTTGGTTTTATTTTTGGGTGATTACATTTATGAAATGGGCGCTACAACAAATGAGGCTCGCGGCACTTGGGCCTATCCGGCTAGATCTTTAACCGATTACCGCACGCTCTATGAATTAGCTAAGACCGACGTCCATTTGCAAGCCATGCATGCCGCATGTCCTTGGTTGATTATTTGGGATGATCATGAGGTATTGAATGATTACGCGGGTGGACCTGTGCGGGCCGGCGCAACAGGCAGTACGGCGCGGCATATGAGTTGGGGCTATCAAGCTTGGTACGAGCATATGCCCGTATCACCTAAAGTGTTAACTGAAGGTGTCGCTGGACTGGTGGAGCGCGGCGCAGAAACTCGTATTTATGGCTCAGTTTCGTGGGGGGATTTAG
>JANPAS010000188.1:0-7445 GCA_031430035.1 Comamonadaceae bacterium
GCGCAATCGTGCGCCAGGTGCTGTGCCCAATGAGTTGATGAAAACCTATTACGAACAGCGAGCTAGCGCAGGACTCATCATTACCGAGGCAACGGCGATTTCGCATCAAGGGCAGGGCTATGCCGATGTGCCCGGCTTGTACGGCGAAGCGCATGTGACGGGCTGGAAGGCCGTGACGGATGCTGTGCATGCGGCAGGCGGCAAGATCGTAACGCAGTTGTGGCATGTGGGACGTGTGTCGCACGCTGAGTTGCAACCACATTTTGGCGCACCTGTTGCACCATCAGCCATTCGCGCCAAGACGAAGACGGTGCTCATCAAAGATGGTGCGCCCGTGTTTGTGGAGACCTCTGAGCCGCGCGCTTTAGATGTGACCGAGTTGCCTGGCATCGTGCACGACTATGTGTTGGCAGCACGCCATGCCATGCATGCCGGTTTTGATGGCGTTGAAATCCATGCAGCCAATGGTTATTTGCTGGATCAATTTATGAAGACGGGTAGCAACCACCGCACCGACGACTACGGCGGCGGCATTAAAAACCGTGCACGTTTGCTGCTGGAAGTGATGCGTGCCGTTGTGGACGAAATCGGCGGCGATCGCACAGGCATTCGGCTCTCCCCCGTGACACCTGCCAACGACGCGTTTGACGAAGATCCGCAAACAAGTTTCGACTATGTGGCGCATCATTTGGGCGCGATGGGTTTGGCGTACGTTCATGTGATTGAAGGCTCGACAGGCGGCGAGCGCGAATTGCCTGATCGTCCTTTTGATTACGCCTCGTTTCAAGCGGTGTACCGTGCCGGCGGGGGCAAGGGTGCGTGGATGGTGAATAACGGTTACGACGCAGCGATGGCTACCAGTGCTGTTCCGCATGGTGCAGACCTCGTGGCGTTTGGCCGTCCGTTCATCGCCAACCCTGATTTAGTGGCACGAATTGCATCTGGCGCTGCATGGCAGTCACTTGATCGCAAAACGCTATACGGCGGCGGCGCGGCGGGATACATTGATTATTCGACTATGTCATCTGCCACTTTATAGAAAGAATTTCACCATGCAGCGTCCCGTTTTAGCCATAACCAACATCCATCCCGCGATTCAAAACGTCATCGCGACTAATCGCCAGCAATTGGTGACCGAGGTGAAAGCGGCCATTGCCGCGCATCCCATAGTCGTGGTAGGCATGGGCATGAACCCGATGTGCGGCAAAGCCCGCAAAGCACTTCATGCAGCTGGCGCGGCACATCATTATTTGGAATACGGCAACTACTTCAATACGTGGCGCGAGCGCAATGCACTGAAGATGTGGACGGGCTGGCCCACTTTCCCGATGGTGTTCGTGCGCGGTACGTTGGTAGGCGGTGCGAATGATGTTGAAAAACTCATCGCGAGTGGTGAACTTAAAACCATGTTGGCGAACTGATGCATCCACTCAAAGCTTTAGCTCCTTTTTTCTTACCTTACAAAAAGCAAATCGCGATAGCCGCATTGGCCTTGCTCGCTGCGGCGCTGGCTACGCTGTCCTTGCCTGTCGTGCTGCGAGGTTTGATTGACGAGGGTTTTAGCAAAGGAGTCTCCGCAGCCCAACAAGCGCAGTTTGCAATGGTGTTTGGCGTTGCGGTGGCGATAGGCATATTTACTGCTCTGCGCTTTTATATGGTGTCGTGGCTGGGTGAGCGTGTCACTGCTGATTTACGCACCAAGGTTTATGCGCATGTCATCAATCAAAGCCCTGAGTTTTTTGAAACCACGCGCTCAGGCGAGGTGCTCTCCCGCCTCAATACCGACACCACCGTGATTCAAACCTTGGTAGGCTCTAGTCTCTCTATGGGACTGCGTAGTTCAGTCATGACGCTGGGCGCGATAGCGATGTTGGTCTACACCGCACCCATGGTGATGGGCTTGGTGCTGCTGCTCATCGTGCTTGTCGTGATTCCCGCCGTGGCGATTGGGCGACGTGTGCGCAAACTCTCGCGCTCTAGCCAAGACCGTGTGGCGGATTCCAGTGCGATTGCTGCCGAGGTCTTGATCTCAGTTTCGCTGGTTCAAAGCTATGCACAAGAAGCTCGGGAAGCCAATAGATATAAGGCTTCCAGCGATGCGGCTTTTGCTACTGCGGTGCGCCGAAATCGTACACGGGCGGTGTTGACTGCATTCATCATTGTCACAATTTTTTCTGCTTTGTTGTTTGGGCTTTACTTGGGTGTGCAAGCGGTCATGGCCGGCAAGCTGACCGCTGGTGAATTGGGTCAGCTTGTGCTCTACGTGATTTTGCTGGGCAGTTCACTTGCCGTGATGTCCGAGGTGATGGGTGACGTGCTACGTGCCGCAGGTGCAGCCGAACGCCTCATGGAATTGCTCGCAGTGCAGTCAAAAATTCAATCGCCAGAGCCTTTAGAAATGCTCGCTAGGCCAAGCAGGATAAGGCTTACAGGGCATAATAATGGTGCTGACATTCGGTTTGATGCGGTCAGTTTTAACTATCCCTCGCGGCCAGACCGCAAGGCAATCGACAACCTCAGTTTCCACATCCAGCCAGGCGAAACCGTGGCGCTTGTCGGACCTTCGGGCGCGGGCAAGACGACGGTATTTCAATTGCTGCAGCGCTTTTACGATGCGCAAAACGGTACGGTCGCTATCAATGGTACCCCTGTGCAAGCGCTTTCGCTTACCGATTTGCGCCGCAACATGGCGCTTGTACCGCAGGAGAGTACGCTATTTTCTTGTAGTGTCGAGGACAACATCAAATACGGCGAACCATCCGCTAGCCCAGAACAGGTAAGGCTTGCAGCAGTGGCAGCGCAGGCGGATGGCTTCATTAATGACTTGCCAGAAGGTTACGCGAGTCAAACAGGTGAGCGCGGCGTGCGCCTCTCTGGCGGGCAAAAACAGCGCATCGCGATTGCCCGTGCCATGTTGCGGGACGCGCCACTTTTGTTGCTTGACGAGGCGACTAGTGCGCTGGATGCTCAAAGCGAGAAAGCCGTACAACAAGCGCTGGAGGCCGCGATGGTGGGGCGTACCACACTGGTGATTGCGCACAGGCTAGCAACGGTGCAAGCCGCTGACCGCATCTTGGTTTTAGACCAAGGGCGCTTGGTGGAAGAGGGCACGCACACGGAGCTGGTCGCTAAAGGCGGCTTGTATGCCAAGCTGGCGGCTCTTCAGTTTGACCACGCCAGCTGATCCTACAAAAGTCATGCGGCGACAATCACCGCATGACCACATCCAATCTAGAAACATTTATCCCCAGCAAAGACGCTTCGCTGGAAAGCTCCATTGCCACTCTCAGCGCCAAACTGCTGGCGCTCGGTTTCCACATAGAGGAGCGCTCGTGGCTGAATGACGTAGAAGGTATTTGGTCGGTACACGTCAGTGACCGCGATTGCCCACGCCTGTTTAGCAACGGCAAGGGCTCATCAAAATTAGCATCGCGTGCTTCAGCGCTGGGGGAGTACTTTGAGCGACTTGGCACCAACTATTTTTGGACACACTTTTATTTGAGTGAAACCAACGCCAATAAAAATTTTGTGCATTACCCCAACGAGCAATGGTTTCCGCTCCCAGCTAAAGGAGACAAATGGCCTAAAGGTTTGTTAAATGCGGAACTGCAAAAGTTCTACAACCCAAATGGCGAAGTGCTCGCTAGTCAGCTGGTCGATTTGAACTCGGGCAATGCCAAGCGCGGTATTTGCGCTATCCCGTACAAACGACTGCGCGATGACGCGACTGCGTACTTCCCCGTTAATTTAATTGGCAATTTGTACGTTAGCAATGGCATGTCGGCGGGCAACACCTTGATGGAAGCGCGCACGCAGGCGTTGGCTGAAATTTTTGAACGCGACATCAAATTCCGCATCATCAAAGAAGGCATTTGCTTGCCCGATGTACCTGAGGATGTGATTGCCCGCTATCCACGCATTGCTGCAGGCATCAAGGGTTTGCAGGGTGCGGGCTATGGCATTTTGGTGAAAGACGCGTCGCTGGGTGGCGAGTATCCCGTGATGTGCGTGACGATGGTGAACCCGAAAGACCAAGGTTGCTTTGCCAGCTTTGGCGCACATCCGCGTTTTGAAGTAGCGCTGGAGCGCTCGCTGACCGAGCTCTTGCAAGGCCGCGCCATTGATGGACTCACGGGCTTTGAAGCACCAGGCTTTGATATGGTTGAGATTGCCGATGCGCCCAATTTGGAAATTCATTTTGTGGACTCTAGCGGTGTGATTAGCTGGGATTTTTTGCGCAGTACGCCTGACTATGCGTTTGCCGATTGGAACTTTTCAAACACCACCGAAGAAGACTACAACTGGTGCGTGGACAAGATTCACGCGACCCAAAGTGCCGCTGGCGCTTGTGATATTTACGTCGCCGATTTCACGCATCTTGGCGTGTACAGCTGCCGCATCTTGGTACCCGGCATGTCGGAGATTTACCCGATTGAAGAGCTGCAATTTCAAAACAACACCGTTGGTAATTTGGTGCGTCCTGCGCTACTGCGTTTGCCAGAACTCACTGAGAACGAGTGCCGCGATTTGTTGGACACCTTTTTGGAACTGGATTTGGCAGAAGAGTTGCCGCTGTGGACTTTGATTGGACTTGCCGCCGATCCAGGCACGACCTGGGCAACGGTCAGGGTTGGCGAAATCAAAACGCTGCTGGGTTTGGCGATAGAGGACGAGGAAGCGATTTTGGACGGCTGTGCGTGGATTAGCCAGTTTGGACAAATGGCGGAATCTAGAGCCCGTGTGTATCGCTGTATCGCCAGCATCGTGCAGTTAAACGCAGAGATGGAAGAGCCAGAGGCGTTTGCCCATAGCTTGCTGCTGCTTTACGGTGCAGAGACACTCGCCGAAGCTCAAAAATTGGTCAATCGCCAAGGCAAAGGATCAGAGCGCTTCTTCGGTTTAGGCGCACTGGGAGCCAATATGGAAGGCAGCAAGATGCACACGCAGCTTTTGGTGGCTTACGATAAGGTTCGCAAAGCTCAATGAAGCTAGGGCGCAGTGCGGGCTTGTGCTAGTACCGCATCAAAATCGCTGGCATCGTGCCGCTCGTGCAATTGGCTCTCTGGTTTGCCCATCACGCGGTTGACCATGCGGCCACGCTGCACGGCGGGGCGCTGGGCAATCTCGTCTGTCCAGCGCATCACGTGGGTGTAAGTTTGCACCTGCAAAAATTCGCCCACGCCGTAGAGCAAGCCCTTGGCCAGTGCGCCGTACCAAGCCCACACGGCCATATCAGCAATGGTGTATTCGTTGCCTGCAAGGTAGGGACTCTCGGCCAAGCGACGATCGAGCACATCCATTTGGCGCTTCACCTCCATGGCAAAACGGTTGATGGGGTATTCCTGCTTGGTGGGTGCGTAGGCGTAGAAATGACCCAAACCGCCGCCCAAGTAGGGAGCACTGCCCATTTGCCAAAACAGCCACGACAAGCACTCGGTTTTTTCTGCTAAATCCGTGGGTAAAAATGCCCCGAATTTATTAGCCAAGTACAGCAAAATCGAACCCGACTCGAAAACACGAATCGGTTTGTCTGAGTTATTTCTGTCCATCAGGGCTGGAATTTTGGAGTTGGGATTGACTGCCACAAAGCCGCTGCTAAATTGATCGCCCTCGTTGATGCGAATGAGCCAAGCGTCGTATTCTGCGCCCGCGTGGCCAAGAGCCAACAGCTCTTCCAGCATCACGGTGACCTTGACGCCATTGGGTGTGGCGAGCGAGTACAGCTGCAACGGATGCTTGCCCACGGGTAAATCTTTCTCGTGCGTCGCGCCAGCAATGGGGCGATTGATATTGGCAAAGCGCCCGCCGTTGCCCTGATCCCATGTCCAAACGGAGGGGGGTGTGTACTCCGATGTTGTAGGGTTGCTGTCACTCATTTAGTTACCTTTAAATGCAGGTTTGCGCTTTTCCACAAAAGCCGCCGCAGCGCCTTTGTGGTCGTCAGTATCAAAGGTGCGAATCATATGGAGGGCTTCCGCATCTAACGTGTCGGCTAGCGAACTGCGCATGCCCACATTCAAATTGCGTTTCATGTAACCCACAGCGATGGTGGGCAATGCAGCCAGTTCAGCCGCCCATGCCGTCGCTGCTGCTGGTAAGTCTGCGGCAGGCACGCTGCGGTTGACTAAGCCAATTTCCAGAGCCTCTGCGCCGCGAATCACTTGCCCCGTAAAGTACATCTCACGTGCTTTGCTAGCGCCGACTAAGTGATTCAAAAAGTAGCTGCCGCCAAAGTCACCCGAAAGTCCCACCATGGCGAACGCGGTAGTCAACTTTGCATCGTCCGCCGCAATGCGCAAATCGCAAGCCAGCGCGAGAGACAGTCCAGCGCCCGCCGCAGGCCCAGGAATCACAGCCAACGTGGGTTTGGGCATTTCGTGCAACCAGCGAACGACTTCCATGCGGGCACGTAGATCGGTGACTTTGTTGTCGAAGCTTGCGAGTGATGCGGTATTAGCATGTGCGCCGCCAGCCGCAATCTTGGCAAAGCCTTTCACATCGCCGCCAGAGCAAAATGCGCCGCCTGCTCCCGTGAGTACGACCAAACGCACAGCAGGGTCTAAGGCCAAGCGCTGCAAGGCTTCCGACATAGCGGCCAGCATGGGGCGAGTGAGGGCGTTGCGCGCCTCGGGGCGATTCATGGTGAGGGTGGCGATGCCGCCCTCTATGGTTTCTAATAAATCGGTGGTCATTTTGTGCTTTCACTTTCTACTGTAAAAGTAAGTCCTGCATGCGCCTGCAAGCGTGCCACCAATGCGTGACCCATTGCCGAAGCAGGAGTCCAAATACCGCCTTTGGTCTCTTTTGCATCTAGCAGCAAGCACATGGCGGATTCGGCAATCATTTTTGATGTGCTGCCGTAACCTGGGTCACGGTCGCCCTTCACGCCCACCGTCAGCGTATCCGTCTCATGACCGCTACCAATAAACATCACGTCATAAAAACCTGCTTCGCGCTCAGCACGCGACGGTCCTTCGCCCGGCTTGGGTCCGCCTTCGCCGCCTAAGCTTTTGTCTGCGGCTACCGCTTCGGCAATGGCTTGCCCCTTGTCGCCCGTACCTGTGATGAGCATTTCGTCGTAAACCAAATCCGTACCCCATGCATGCCCGAGCAAAAAGTTGGAGCGATGCACATTGCGCGTATTGATGGCCGCCATGACAAACGGTGCGACCCACATACCGAGCGCCTCTTCCAGCATCGGTTTGTTGCCCGAGGGTTGACGCGGCCCTTCAAAGCCAGGCGTGAGCGAAAACGGATTACGCAGCAAATCCAGCACACCGGGCTGAGTGGCTGCAGCCGCCATGGTGGCCTTCAAGCTGGCTGCTGTACCGCCCGAAAATGTTCCCTTCATCTTACGAACACGACCCCGCACACGCGGCGCTGGAGCGCCAAAGCGCTTGGTCATTTCGGTTTGCAGCACCAGCATGCCAAGGTCAAAAGGAATC
>JANPAS010000189.1:0-4075 GCA_031430035.1 Comamonadaceae bacterium
TCATCCGCAGCGGTTTGATGAAGTGGCAAATTTGATAGCTGCGGCTGGTTTTGTTGTTGCTCGGCGTGGTCATTGGCCCATTGATGGCGCGGACGATTCGATTTGGCTAGGCAATAGTTTGGGCGAAATGGCTTTTTATGGTGGCCTTGCAAGCGCTGCACTACTTGGCGGTAGCTTTGAAAAACTAGGCGGGCAAAATTTGATTGAAGTGCTGGCCTGTGGTTGCCCGATTGTGATGGGACCCCATACGTTCAACTTTGACGAGGCGGCAACGCTTGCTGAAGCGGCTAGCGTTGCGTTCCGAGTTGAGACCTTAGCGAACGCTATCCAGCGAAGTTTGGCGCTATGCACGACAGATGGTTTTGAAAGACGCGCTGCAAGCGATTTTGTTGCCAAGCATCGCGGCGCTGCCGTTAAAACGGCGGCGGCCATTCAAAAGTTATTGGCTTAACTACTTCGCCAGTAGCGTATTGATAGGTGCAAGGTCGGCCTCTTTTAAGCTGCCATTGGCTTGGCGTAGCTTGAGTTGACCCAACAACACGCTGTAGCGTGCTGCCGCTAAATCTTTTTTAGTTTGATACAGCTGGCTTTGCGCATTCAGCACGTCAATATTGATACGCACGCCCACCTGATAGCCCAGCTTATTAGAGTCCAGCGCGCTTTGGCTTGATTTCTCGGCCGCTTCGTATGCGCTGACCGAACCCAGTCCTGACACCACACCAAGATAGGCTGTGCGCGTGGCTTGCGCTACGGTGCGCCTTGCATTTTCTAAATCGATACGTGCTTTTTCTTCAAGTGCCAAGGTTTGCTTCAATCTATTTTGAGTTGCAAAACCAGCAAACAAAGGAATCGTTAGGGTGAAACCTGCCTGGCTCGAGAGGCTGCGTGTATCAGTAGTCGTTAAAGCGGATCCCGCAACGTTGGCGCTATTGGTGGTGCTTAAAAACCCGTCAACAGTTGGCTTGTGACCTGCACGTGATTTGTCGTTTTCAAGGGCCGCTACATCCAGCGCCATCTGCGCAGACCGAACAGTTGGGTGAGCCTGCTGAGAGGCATCCACCCATTGGTTGATGTCACTACCCTTCAAGTCGGGCAATTTAGTCCCTGTTCGGATTCCAAATGGCTGCACATCTGATTTACCAACGAGTGTGTTCAGTGCCAATTGTTTGACGCGCAAATCGTTCTCCGCTGCAATTTCTTGCGCACGGCTTAAATCGAAACGCGCTTGCGCTTCGTTGGTGTCGGTAATGGTGGAAGTACCCACTTCAAAGTTACGCTTAGCTGAAGCCAGTTGCTCAGCCACGGCTGTTTTTTGTGCCTTGACAAGAGTCAAACTGTCTTTGCTTGCCAGTACATCAAAATACGCTTGACTCAGTCGCACCAGCAGATCTTGCTCGGCTGCTTGCAGTGTTGCATCGGCAATCAGAAGCTGTTTTTGCCCTTGGTTATAGGTGGCAAGGTTGCCAGGCCGATAGAGCGGCTGTGTGGCTGTGATGCCGTAGCTGCGTGCCCCGAAAAAACGCTGACCACCCGTGATGCCGCTTTGAGGATTGAAGTCCGTGCGCGAAACGGTGCTGCTAAACCCGATCGTGGGTAGTAGACCCGCTTTGCTTTGGTCGGCTAAAGCGACATTGGCGTCAAATTGTGCTTTCGCCGACTGAAAGGTGGCGTCATAGCTGCGAGCAGATTCGTAGAGATCTGTAAGGCTTTGTGCAGATGCACCATGAGCTGTTAAGCCAAGCGCGACGCTAGCTGCGAGAAGTGAGAGAGAAAAACGCTTCATTGAGTTTGCCTTTGGGAATAACTAAAAAATGTCAATACTGAGGGATGCTGTGATCAACTGTTTGCGACCAAGCCGCAATGCCGCCTGCGATGTTGCTGACGTTTGTAAATCCGTTTTGTGCTAAAAACTGTGCGACTCTTTGGCTGCGTGCACCGTGATGGCATAAGCAGGCAATGGGCGCATTCGCATCTAGTTCAGTCATGCGCATAGGCGTGTCATTCATAGGAATGTGCTTCAATGCGAAGCCGTCCGCTTTGACGCTGGCCGTCTCTAGTTCCCAGCCTTCTCTTACATCTAAAAGCGTCACGGCAGCGCTTTGCGTGGTTAACCAAGCTGTGAATTCCGAGGGGAGAATTTGCGCAATCATGCTTGTATTTATAAATTAGAACGTAAACGTTTCTAACTCAGGAAAGCCTGCAAGCCTTGGTGCGAGTGTGTCCCACGGCGTGATGGTCTGCAAGCCTGTGTTGGTGCGGGTTACTAGCGTCATACGCATGACAGGCTCTTCGCCCACAATTGCCACCAAACGTCCACCAACCTTTAGTTTTGTAGTTAAGGCTTCTGGAATTTCAGCAACAGAACCCGACAGCACAATCGCATCAAATTCGCCTTGAATGGCGTCAATATCTGAGCCATCAGCGACGCGTACATCGACATTGGCAACAACAGCACGAGCCAAGTTTTGAGCGGCTTGGGTCGCCAAGACGGGATTAAGCTCTAGCGTTGTGACGTGATGCGACATACGCCCTAGCAGGGCTGCCATATAGCCTGAACCCGTACCAATTTCTAAAACGTTTTCTGTCCCCGTAAGCTGCAAGTCTTGCAGGAGCCGTGCTTCCACTTTGGGCGCCAGCATCGCGGCGCCCGAACCTAGAGGCAATTCAAAATCGCCAAAAGCAAGGCTCTTGTGCGCAGCGGGCACAAAGTCTTCACGCTTTAGCTCGGATAGCAATTGCAGCACGCGGGTGTCGAGGACGTTCCAAGGGCGAATTTGTTGCTCGATCATGTTGAAGCGAGCCAGCTCAAGAGGGGAGAGTGTGTGATTAGTCATAGGGGAATGATTTTACTTGGGTGGCGTAAAGTTTTATGTCTCCGCTGTAATGGTCTTGCCTGCCCATTTTGCCTTTGCCCAAACGGCTAAATCATCCAAATAGCAATAAATGACGGGAACGACGACCAAAGTCAAAATCGACGACGTAATCACGCCACCAATCACGGCTTGTCCCATTGGCGCACGTTGCTCTGAGCCTTCGGAGAGGGCAAAGGCGAGTGGCACCATACCAAAAATCATCGCCAGTGTGGTCATCAAAATGGGGCGCAAGCGTACTTTCGCGGCGTGCAGTAGCGCGGCGGAGCGCTCCATGCCTTCCTCTCGGCTACGAATCGCAAAATCTACCAGCAAAATCGCATTTTTGGTGACCAAGCCCATTAACATGATCACGCCAATGATGGAGAACATGGACAGCGTCGAGCGGAACATCATGAGCGCGGCGACCACACCAATTAAGGTGAGCGGTAGCGAACTCATCAGCGCAATCGGCTGAATAAAGCTCTTGAACTGGCTGGCAAGCACCATGTAGATGAAGATGATGGCCATCAACAAGGCGGTAATGGCATAGCCAAACGACTCTGCCATGTTTTTGGCTGAACCGCTAAATTGGTAGCTGTAACCTGGTGGGAAATTGATGGCGTCCAACTCCGTCTTGATACCTGCCGACACTTCACCCGCTGCCGCGCCATACACGTTGGCATTGATAGCGACTTCGCGCTGCAAATCGCGGCGGTTAATTTGGTTAGCGCCTGTGGCTTCTGTGACCGTTGCCACTTGATTAAGCCTTACGACACGTGAGCTGCCGTCGCTATTTACACCCACTACAAAGGGCAATCGCTCTAGGTCGGCAGGTGTATTGCGGCTATCAGGTGCTAGGCGTACGTTCACGTCATATGTCTGGTCGTTGGAAGCGCGCCAATTGCCTACGGTTTGCCCTGCGACCAAAGTGCGAAGTTGTGCGCCAATTTGCGCGGTGGTGAGTCCCGCATCGGTTGCCAAATCGCGTTTCACTTCCACGTTAATCGTTGGTTTGTTAGCCTTCATGCTGGAGTCCAAATCGACCAAGCCTTTCACGCCTCTGATCTTCTCCATGACCGTGACAGCCAAACGCTCTAACTCACGTTGATCGGTTCCCTGCAAGGAGAACTCTACTTGTTTATTGCCGCCCACGGCATCAAGTAAGCCAACGTGCGTCACAGTGATCCCCGCCACTTGATTGAGGCGCTCGCGGAGCGTGGCTG